>NZ_SMYJ01000024.1:0-305671 GCF_009720285.1 Bradyrhizobium sp. BR2003 | reverse complement strand
GACGAGCCCGGCGACTTCGTGCTCGCGACCGGCGAGACGCGGTCGGTCCGCGAGTTCGTCGAGCTGGCGTTTGCCGAGGTCGGCCGCAGCATCGAATGGCGCGGCAAGGGCGTCGAGGAGGTCGGTGTCGACAAGGCGTCCGGCAACACCCTGGTGCAGATCGATCCGACCTATTTCCGCCCGACCGAGGTCGATCTTCTGATCGGCGACGCCAGCAAGGCGCGCGCCAAGCTCGGCTGGGCGCCGAAGACGCCGTTCGCGCAGCTGGTGAAGGAAATGGTCGCCAGCGATCTCGTCGAGGCCAGGCAGGACGCGGCCAATGGCAAGCACGGCGTTTGAGCTGAAGGGCAAGACGGTCTTCGTTGCCGGCCATCGCGGCATGGTCGGCTCGGCGCTGATGCGCCGGCTGGCGCGCGAGGAGGCCGATCTCCTGACGGTGTCGCGCAGCGAGGTCGATCTGCGCGACCAAACCGCGGTGAATGCCTGGTTTGCCGCGAAGCGGCCGCAGGCCGTGTTCCTCGCTGCCGCCAAGGTCGGCGGCATCGTCGCCAACAACACGCTGCGGGCCGAATTTCTCTACGACAATCTGGCGATCTCGAGCAACGTGATCCAGGCGGCGCACGCCAATGGCTGCGAGAAGCTGATGTTCTTCGGCTCGTCCTGCATCTATCCGCGCCTGGCGCCGCAGCCGCTGCGCGAGGATTCGATGCTGACCGGCCCGCTGGAGCCGACCAACGAGCCCTATGCCATCGCCAAGATCGCCGGCATCAAGATGGCCGAGGCCTATCGCAGCCAGTACGGCGCCGATTTCATCAGCGTGATGCCGACCAATCTTTACGGCCCCGGCGACAATTATCACCCCGAATACAGCCACGTCGTCGCCGCGCTGATCCGCCGCTTCCACGAGGCCAAGGTTTCCGGCGCCGGCAATGTCGTGGTGTGGGGCACCGGCACGCCGCGCCGTGAATTCCTCTATGTCGACGATCTCGCCGACGCCTGCATCCATCTGATGAAGACCTATTCCTCGCCCGAACTGGTCAATATCGGCACCGGCGAGGACATCACCATCGCCGAGTTCGCGCGCGTCGTCGCGGCCGCCGTCGGCTATCGCGGCGAGATCAGCTTCGACACGTCGCGCCCGGACGGCACGCCGCGCAAGCTGCTCGACGTCGGCCGGCTGGCCAGGCTCGGCTGGCGCGCCACCACCTCGCTCGAGGATGGCATCGCCCTCGCGTACCAGGCCTATCTGCGCGAGACGAAGTGACGCGGTGAACCTCCCGCCCTCCGACTGAGAATATCTGTCGGCTTGGCGACGCCGTGCGGCTAGGATGCGCGTGCCCAAGCGTGCCGCAAGAGCCGCCAGTGCGTCGGAGGAGACATCATGAAGGTTCTACGCCGCCAGTTCCTGCAACTTGCAGCCGCTACGGCTGCGCTTCCGCTCACATTTGGAAAAGCGATTGCCGAGGCCTATCCGGCGCGGCCGGTTCACCTCGTGATCGGCTATACTCCCGGCGGTTCGGCGGACCTGACGGCGCGCCTGATGGGGCAGTGGCTGTCGGAAAAGCTCGGGCATTCCTTCATTGTCGAGAACCGGCCGGGCGGCGGGACCAACATCGCCACCGAGCAGGCGCTGCGCGCGGCGCCCGACGGCTACACGCTGCTGCTGGTCGCGCCGGCCAATGCGATCAATGCGACGCTTTACCAGAAACTGCCCTTCGACTTCATGCGCGAGATGGAGCCGATCGCGGGCATCATTCGCTTTCCCAACGTCGTGGTGGTGCACCCCTCGCTGCCGATCAAGTCCATTCCCGAACTGATCGCCTATGCAAAGGCCAATCCCGGCAAACTCAACATGGCGTCCTCAGGCAACGGTTCGACGATCCACATGTCGGGCGAACTGTTCAAGATGCTGACCGGCATCAACATGCAGCATGTGCCCTACCGGGGCGGCGCGCCGGCGCTCACCGATATGCTGTCCGGCGTGATGCAGGTGATGTTCGACAATCTTCCGACCTGCGCCGAGCACGTCAAATCAGGCAAGCTGCGCGGACTTGCGGTCACCAGCACGACCCGTTCGGACGTGCTTCCGGACCTGCCGCCGGTCGCCGACTTCCTGCCGGGCTACGAGGCGAGCGCCTGGTACGGCCTCGCGGCGCCGAAGAACACGCCGCCTGAAATCGTCGACAGGCTCAACAAGGCCGTCAATGAAATCCTCGCCGATCCCAAAGCCAAGGCGCGGTTCACCGAGATCGGCGCGATCATGCTGCCGGGCTCGGCCGCCGACTTCGGCAGACTGGTGGCCGACGAGACCGAGAAATGGGGCAAGGTGGTCAAGTTCGCCGGCGCCAAGGTCGATTAGCTTTGCGCCGTCGCGCGCGGCGGATTCTTGGAAAGCGCCGCCGCCATCGCCGAGATCAGCGGCCGCATGAAGAAGGTGTCTTCGGCCGGGTAGATGTCGGTGCGCAGTCCGTGGGACTTGAGTTCGTCCGATACCGCCGGTCCGACGGATGCGATCGGCGTGCGCTCGAACCCCTGGCGTAACCTGTCCTCGCAACCGCGCGCCCGTGCCACTTCGATGAGGCGGCGGACCTGGCCGAGATTGGTCAGCGCGATCGCATCGATGCGGCCCTGCGCCATCTCCTCGATCGCGGTGACGATGTTGGCGTCGGCGGCTTGCGCGTCATAGACATAGGGCAGCACCGTATCGACCTCGGCGCCCTGTGCCCTGATCGCGCCGATCAGGGTGGCGTGATCCTTGTCCGGATAGAGCTGCAGGCCGAGCCGATGGCCGGTCAGCTCGAGCTTCGACAGCATCTCGGCGACGCCTTCCGACGTCGGCTTCTCGGTCGTCATCTGCGGTTCCAGGCCGATCTCGCGCAGCGCCCGGCCGGGCTTTGGGCCGCGGGCGAATTTGCGCGTCTTGGCGAGGCTATCGACAAACTCCCGCTCGACACCGATCCGGCGCACGACCTTCATCAGCCGGCGCAGGCCTTCGCCGGTCATCAGCACGAGGTCGTCGAGCGGCCGTTCGATGGCGCGGCGAATCCAGGCCTCGATCGGCACCGCATCAGGCGCATCGTGGATGGTGAACATCGGGCATTGCAGCACGTCGGCCCCCTGCTCGGCGAGCAGGCGGGAAAACTGCGCCTCCTCGCGCGTCTCGAGGATCAGGATGCGGTAGCCGTTCAGCCGTTCAGCCATGATGGTCCCTAACAAACATTGTCGTCATTTGTTCGATTTGACCCCCGCGCCGGGATTGGCGCAAGGCCGCCTGCGGTGTAGACGAGGGCCGAAAATGACCGTTCCACCAATCTGCTCAAGCTTTGGTCAATTGGCATGCCCGACCATCAATTCGTTTTGACCCTGTCCTGTCCGGACCGTCCGGGAATCGTCTCGGCGGTCTCGACGTTTCTTGCCCATAACGGCCAGAACATCCTGGATGCCCAGCAGTTCGATGACGTCGAAACCGGCAAGTTCTTCATGCGCGTGGTGTTCACCGCTGCCGACCTTGCGGTCGAACTCGCGGCGCTGCAGACCGGCTTTGCCGCGATCGCCGAACGGTTCGGCATGGAATGGCAGATGCGCGATCGCGCCACCCGCCGCCGGGTGATGCTATTGGTGTCGAAGTCCGATCACTGCCTGGTCGACATCCTCTACCGCTGGCGCACCGGCGAGCTCGAAATGATCCCTACCGCTGTTGTCTCCAACCATCCGCGCGAGACCTACGGCTCGCTCGATTTCGGCGATATCCCGTTCCATCATCTGCCGGTGACGAAGGAGACCAAGCGGCAGCAGGAAGACGCGGTGTGGAAGCTGGCCCAGGACACCAGGACCGACCTCGTCGTGCTGGCCCGCTACATGCAGATCCTGTCGGACGAGATGTCGGCGCGGCTGTCGGGCCGCTGCATCAACATCCATCATTCCTTCCTGCCGGGCTTCAAGGGCGCGAGGCCCTACCACCAGGCGCATGAGCGCGGCGTCAAGCTGATCGGCGCCACGGCGCATTACGTCACCAGCGATCTCGACGAGGGCCCGATCATCGACCAGGACGTCGAGCGCATCAGCCACCGCGACACGCCCGAGGATCTCGTGCGCAAGGGGCGCGACATCGAGCGCCGGGTGCTGGCGCGCGCGATCCGCTACCATCTCGCCGATCGCGTCATCCTCAACGGACGCAAGACCGTGGTGTTCGTCGACTGATCCGCGCTTCGCCCGGCCCGCACCAGGCGATGCGGGTTCTGGGCCGGCCGACCGTGCGCTCAGTGGGCCGCGTCCTGCGGTGCCGTTGCCGGCTTCGCGTCGTCGCCGCGCTGGGCCGCAGGCGCCAGCCGCTTGCGTTCCCGATCCTGCATGAACTTGTCGTATTCGGGGGTGCCCGGCCGCGGCGGCGCATCCGCCGGCAGGCCGCCGGCCCAGGCTGGAATGGTGTCGGCCATGCCGGCCGAGAGCTTCTGGTTCATGGAGCTGCATCCCCCGAGCGCGCCGGCCGCGAGCGCGAGGGCAGTCAGGACAGCGATGGGACGCGTGACGATTGGCATGGGAGGAAGGATACAGCCCTGGTCTTTATGGATGATGATCTCGGGCGCGACCGTTCGGCTGCAATTGTGCTTGTTTGTTGACATTGTCGCTGCGTTTGTACGATCGTACAAATGAATCGAGCCGGCGGCGGCCTTGAATGCGCGAGACCGCTTCTCGCAGAGGCATTGAGTCTTGTGGAGCGATGTTGGTATCCTGATACTTGTCTCTGCAGTCAGACCCGATCGCGTCGCGTGTGGCACACGTCCATCGTCCGATTGACAGAGGGCACGCGGAGACGCCTTGTCGCGTTGCGGCTTGGCCGTGCATGCTTGAGTTAAAACAAGGCAAGAGCCGGGGACCAAGGCTCGATGCAGAAGAACGGAAGGGGGAGGGACGTCGATGTTCAATCGTCGCAAAATGTTGCTGTGGGGCGCCGCTTCGGCCGTGCTTTCCGGGTTGTGCGCCAGCGTGCCGGCGCGGGCGGACGACGCCGTCAGGATCGGGCTGATCCTGCCGATGACCGGCGGTCAGGCGTCGACCGGCAAGCAGATCGATAACGCCATCAAGCTCTACATGCAGCAGAAGGGCGACACCGTCGCCGGCAAGAAGATCGAGATCATCCTGAAGGACGACGCCGCGGTGCCGGACAACACCAAGCGGCTCGCGCAGGAGCTGATCGTCAACGACAAGGTCAATTTCATCGCGGGCTTCGGCGTGACCCCCGCGGCGCTCGCAGCGGCGCCGCTGGCGACGCAGGCCAAGATCCCCGAAGTCGTGATGGCGGCCGGCACCTCGATCATCACCGAGCGTTCGCCCTACATCGTGCGTACCAGCTTCACGCTGGCGCAGTCCTCCACCATCATCGGCGACTGGGCGGTGAAGAACGGCATCAAGAAGGTCGCGACGCTGACCTCCGACTACGCGCCCGGCAACGATGCGCTGACCTTCTTCAAGCAGCACTTCACCGCCGGCGGTGGCGAGATCGTCGAAGAGGTCAAGGTCCCGCTCGCCAATCCGGACTTCGCGCCGTTCCTGCAGCGCATGAAGGATTCCAAGCCCGACGCGATGTTCGTATTCGTGCCGGCCGGGCAGGGCGGCAACTTCATGAAGCAATATGCCGAGCGCGGGCTCGACAAGAGCGGCATCAGGGTGATCGGACCCGGCGACGTCATGGATGACGATCTGCTCAACAATATGGGCGATGCCGCGCTCGGCGCGGTGACGGCGCATCTCTATTCGGCCGCGCATCCGTCCGCGATGAACAAGGAGTTCGTCGTCGCCTACAAGAAGGCGTTCGGCAACCGCCCCGGCTTCATGGCGGTCAGCGGCTATGACGGCATCCATCTGATCTATGAGGCGCTGAAGAAGACCAATGGTGCGACCGACGGCGACAAACTGATCGAGGCGATGAAGGGCATGAAGTGGGAGAGCCCGCGCGGCCCGATTTCGATCGATCCGGAAACCCGTGACATCGTGCAGAACATCTATATCCGCAAGGTCGAGAAGGTCGACGGCGAACTCTATAATGTCGAGTTCGCGACCTTCGAGGCCGTCAAGGATTCCGGCAAGACCAAGAAGTGACGCTGTCGCTGTCGCTGTCGTTCTCGGCGCGCGCCGCCTCCCGTGCGTCATGCCCGGCCTTGTGCCGGGCATCCACGTCTTTCCCACCGCCGCGAGAAAGACGTGGATGGCCGGGACAAGCCCGGCCATGACGATCTGTTTGCGCGACGCAATGGCACCTTCTCGGCTAAGCTGATCCGATGGCCTCAATCCTCACCAACCTGTTCGACGGCGTCGCCTACGGCATGCTGCTGTTCGTGCTCGCCTGCGGGCTTGCGGTGACGCTCGGGCTGATGAATTTCGTCAACCTCGCCCATGGCGCCTTCGCGATGGCCGGCGGCTATATCTGCGCCGTGCTGGTGAATAATTCCGGCTGGCCGTTCTTCGCAGGCCTGCCGCTCGCCTTTGTCGGCAGCGCCGCGATCGGCATCGCGCTGGAGCGCACGCTGTACCGCCATCTCTACAGCCGCAGCCATCTCGACCAGGTACTGTTCTCGATCGGTCTGGTGTTCATGTCGGTCGCGGCGGTCGACTACATCATGGGATCGTCGCGGGTCTTCATCAGGCTGCCGGCGGCGCTGGAAGGCCAGATCGACCTGTTCGGCGTCGGCATCGGCCGTTACCGGCTGATGATCGTGGTGATCTGCGGCCTGCTCACGCTGGCGCTGCAGTTGATCCTCGCCAAGACCCGGTTCGGCAGCCGGCTGCGCGCCGCGGTCGACGATCCGCGCGCCGCGATCGGGCTTGGCATCAACGTGCCGCAGGTGTTCGCCTTCACCTTTGCGTTCGGCTGCGGCCTTGCAGGCCTCGGCGGCGCGCTGAGCGCGGAGATCCTCGGGCTCGATCCGTATTTCCCGCTCAAATTCATGATCTACTTCCTGATCGTCGTCACCGTCGGCGGCTCGTCCTCGATCACCGGACCGTTCCTCGCGTCGCTTTTGCTCGGCATCGCCGACGTCGCCGGCAAGTATTACGTGCCGAAGCTCGGTCCGTTCGTGATCTACACGGTCATGATCGTGATCCTGCTCTGGCGTCCGAACGGCCTGTTCGGCCGTACCGCGGCACGGTGAGGCGGTCATGACGGCGCTATCCGACGTTTGCACTCAGGCGATGGCCAGCGCCCGCTGGCGGGTCAGCGAGGTCGCGTTCTGGGCGCTGGCGCTCGCCTGCGCCTTCCTGTTCCCGTCGCGCTATCTGATCATGACCGACATCGTGCGGTTCGGCTTGTTCGCGCTGTCGCTCGACCTGATCCTCGGCTACGCCGGCATCGTTTCGCTCGGCCACGCGGCCTTCTTCGGCGTCGGCGCCTATTCGGCCGGCTTGCTGGCGCTGCACGGCATCATCAACGAGCCCGTCATCGCGCTGGTTGCCGCCGGTCTGGTTGCGGCGCTGCTTGGTTTCCTGACCAGCTTTCTCGTCATCCGCGGCGTCGACCTGACACGGCTGATGGTGACGCTCGGCATCGCGTTGCTGCTCGAGGCACTCGCCGAGCGCTTCTCCAACATCACCGGCGGCACCGACGGGCTGCAGGGCATCGAGATGCAGCCGATCCTCGGGCTGTTCACCTTCGACATGTTCGGCAGGACCGGGTTCTTCTACTCGCTGATCGTGCTGTTCATCTTGTTCCTACTCGCGCGACGCGTGGTGCATTCGCCGTTCGGCCTGTCGCTTCGCGCGATCAGGAACAATCCGCTGCGCGCGGCCGCGATCGGCGTGCCGGTCAACCGCCGCCTGATCGCGGTCTATACGCTCGCCGCCTTCTATGCCGGGATCGCCGGCGCGCTGTTCACCCAGACCACGGCGCTCGCCTCGCTCGACGTGTTTTCCTTCGAGCGCTCCGCCGACCTGATGCTGGTGCTGGTGATCGGCGGCACCGGCTATCTCTATGGCGGGCTGATCGGGGCCGTCGTGTTCAAGATGCTGCAGGAGCTGTTTCAGAGCATCACCCCGCAATACTGGCTGTTCTGGATCGGCCTCGTGCTGGTCGTGATCGTGCTGGTCGGCCGCGCGCGCATCCATCGCTGGGTGCTGTTCGTGCCGAACCAGATCATCCGCCAGTTCGCCGGCCGCAGGGCTGCCGTCGCGGTGCCGGAGAGCGACGCGTCATGACGATCGCGCTGGAAACACGCGGCCTCGAGAAATCCTTCGGCGCCCTTCGCGTCACCCGCGACCTTTCGCTGAAGGTGATGCAGGGCGCCCGCCACGCGCTGATCGGGCCGAACGGGGCGGGCAAGACCACGGTGATCAATCAGCTGACCGGCGTGCTGACGCCGAACAGCGGGCGCATCCTGCTCGAAGGCAGCGACATCACCGGTCTGTCCGTGCACAAGCGGGTGCTGCGCGGGTTGTCGCGCACCTTCCAGATCAACCAGCTCTATCCCGACCTGACCCCGCTCGAGACCATCGGGCTTGCGGTCTCCGAACGGATGGGCCGCGGCGGCGACTGGTGGCGGCGGATGGGAACGCGTGGCGACGTCAATGCAGAGATCGCAGAGATCCTGTCGCGCTTCCATCTGCTCGACGTGATGACGGAGCTCACCTCGACCTTGCCCTATGGCAAGCAGCGCCTGCTCGAGATCGCGGTCGCGATCGCCGCCAGGCCGCGCGTGCTGCTGCTCGACGAGCCGGCGGCCGGCGTGCCCGAGAGCGAGCGTCACGACATCCTCGCGGCGGTCGCAGCACTGCGGCGCGATGTCACCGTGCTCCTGATCGAGCACGACATGGACCTCGTATTCTCCTTCGCCGACCGCATCTCGGTGCTGGTCAATGGCGGCCTGCTCACCGAGGGCGCGCCCGACGAGGTCGCGCGCGATCCGCAGGTGAGGGCGGTCTATCTCGGCGAGGCCGCCGATGCCTGAGCTTCTTTCCATCCAGGGCCTGCGTGCCGGATACGGCGAGGCGGTGGTGCTGCCCGATATGTCGCTGGCGCTTGCGGAGGGCCAGGTGCTCGCGCTGCTCGGCCGCAACGGCACCGGCAAGACCACGCTGATCAATTCGATCGTCGGCATCGTCAGGCGCTTCGGTGGCAGCGTCGCGCTCGCAGGCCGCGACATCACGGCGATGCGGCCCGACCAGCGCGCCCGCGCCGGGATCGGCTGGGTGCCGCAGGAGCGCAACATCTTCCGCTCGCTGACGGTGGAGGAGAACATGACCGCGGTGGCGCAGCCCGGGCCGTGGACGGTCGAGCGGGTATACGAGATGTTTCCGCGGCTGCAGGAGCGGCGCCGCAATTTCGGCAACCAGCTGTCCGGTGGCGAGCAGCAGATGCTGGCGATCGGCCGCGCGCTGACGCTGAATCCGAAAGTGCTGCTGCTCGACGAGCCGACCGAAGGCCTCGCGCCGATCATCGTTGAGGAATTGTTAAAAGCGATCGGAACCATCACGCGCTCAGGCGGCATCTGCTCGATCATCGTCGAGCAGAACGCGCAAAAGATTCTGGGGCTCGCCGACCGCGTTGTGATATTGGAACGCGGCACGATCGTGCACGATGCCGCAAGCAGCGCGCTGAAGGCGGATCCCGCCGTCCTCGAGCGCCACCTTGGCGTCTCCGGGGCCAAGGCGCATTAGAAGGCACACTAGAAACGTCTAGGAGTTGACCATGCAGCGAACCAAGCCTCCGTTCCGCGCCGACGAGGTCGGCAGCCTGTTGCGGCCGCCGAAGATCAAGGAAGCCCGCGCCAGATTGGAGAAGGGCGAGATCTCGGCCGACGAGCTGCGCAAGGTCGAGGACATGGAGATCGAGAAGGTCGTGCATAAGCAGGCCTCGGTCGGCCTGAAGCTTGCGACCGACGGCGAGTTCCGCCGCTCCTGGTGGCATTTCGATTTCCTCAGCCATCTGACCGGCTGCGAGCTGTTCCATCCCGACATGGGCATCCAGTTCGCAGGCGTGCAGACCCGGCACGATGCCATCAGGGTGATCGGCAAGCTGGATTTCTCCGATCATCACCCGATGCTCGATCACTTCCGCTTTCTGAAGAAGTACGCCGACCAGGCGCATGTCACGCCGAAGATGACGATCCCCTCGCCGGCGGTGCTGCATTTCCGCGGCGGCCGCAAGCTGATCTCGAAGGAGGTCTATCCGGACCTCGAGGAATTCTATCAGGATCTCGGCAAGACCTACCGCAAGGCGGTCAAGGCATTCTACGATGCCGGTTGCCGCTATTTGCAATTCGACGACACGGTGTGGGCCTATCTGTGCTCGCAGGAGGAATTGCAGAAGTCGCGCGACCGTGGCGACAATCCGGATGGCCTGCAGGAGATCTATGCCCGGGTCATCAACTATGCGATCGCCGATCGTCCGTCCGACATGGTGATCACGACCCATGTCTGCCGCGGCAATTTCCGCTCGACCTGGATCTCCTCAGGCGGCTACGAGCCGGTCGCCGAGACCCTGCTCGCCGGTACCAACTACGACGGCTATTTCCTCGAATATGATTCCGACCGCGCCGGCGGCTTCGAGCCGCTGCGCTTCCTGCCCAAGGGCAACAAGGTCGTGGTGGTCGGCGTCATCACCTCGAAGTTCGGCGAGCTCGAGAAGAAGGACGACATCAAGCGGCGGCTGGAGGAGGCATCCAAATTTGCCCCGATCGAGCAGCTCGCGGTGTCGCCGCAATGCGGCTTTGCCTCGACCGAGGAAGGCAATATTCTCTCCGAGGAGGAGCAGTGGGCCAAGCTGCGGCTCGCGGTCGAGGTCGCGAACGAGGTGTGGGGGAAGTGACGCGCTGATGTCATTCCGGGGCGATGCGGCGCATCGAACCCGGAATCTTGAGATCCCCGGGGGCGCAATTGCGCCCCTGAGGTTCGCGCTGCGCGCGCCCCGGAATGACGGTGCTCAAGCGCACCGTCATTGCTCCGCCAGATAGACCTCGCCGAGCAGAGACGAGTTCGACCACGGCACCTGCTTGCCCTTGGTCGCGGCGACGACCTCGGCGCGGACCCGTGTCAGCATCTGCTGCACCTCGAGGCCGGGCGTGCCGACATGGCGCGACAGCGCCGCCGAGAACGGGCTGTTGGCGCCTTCGCCGTCGAGCGCGACCTGGCCCGGCGCGGTCGCAAACGCGATCAGCGTGCCGGCGCCGAGCGTCGAGCCCGATCCGAGCGAGGCGGGCGCGGCAAGGCCGGAGCCCGCTTCGATGCCGCGGCTTGGACCCGCGGTGGCCAGCTGCGGCGCCATCGGATTGTTGCGGCAGGCATCGAGGATCAGGATGTTGGTGCGGATCTGGTCGTCGAGCCCGGCCATGATGGTGTCCATGTCGACCATCGCGTCGGTGGCGCGGCTGCCCGCCTTGAACTCGATGTCGACCGGCACGAGATAGTTGCGGCGGTCGACCTGCACGCCGTGACCGGCATAGTAGACAACGGCGATCTGCGACCGTGCCGCCTCGCGCAGGAAATCGTTGATCGTCTTCTGCATCGTGCCGCGATCGAGATCGAGCCCCTCGGAGACGGTGAAGCCGATGTCGCGCAGGCTCCTGGCGATGGCGCGCGCATCGTTGGGCGGATTGGGCAGCGCCTTGAGATGTGCATAGGCGCCGTTGCCGATCACCAGCGCGACGCGCCGGCCGGTTGCTGCCGTCCGGGCCGGCGCGGCGGGCGGGGCCGATGCCGTGACGGAAGCGGCCGGTGGCGCGGCCGGGCTGCTCTCGGCGGCCGGCGCCGCCGCGGCCTTGCGCGGTGCCGCGTCGGCCTCCTTGAGCAGCGCGAGCCGCACCTTCGCGGTGGCCTGGTTGGCCTTGCTGCCGGCATCGGACGCCACGCCTTCGAGCACCGAGGCGTAATCTTCCTTGGCGTGCGCAGCATCGCCCTTCGCTTCATAGCTGAGGCCGCGCTGGGTATAGGCCGAGATCAGCACGCTGCCGGGCGGCGTCATGATGTTGACGGGCGCCTTGGCCTTGGCGAGCCGGATTGCCTCCGACGTGTCCGCAATCGCGCGCTCGATCTCGCCCTTGGCGCGCCAGATCACGGCGCGGCTGATCAGCGGCTGCGGCAGCGACGGGTCGATCCTGACGGCCTCGTTGATGTCGGCGAGCGCGCCGTCGAGATCGCCGAGCGCCCGCTTCGAGGCGCCGCGGTTCTGATAGGAGAAAGCTGACTTCGGAACGGCCTTGATCGCGGCGTCATAGTCGGCGATCGCCTTGGCGTAGTCGCCCTTGCTGCGATAGGCGTTGCCGCGGTTGTGGAAGATGATGCCGCTCGGCGGCCCCATGCGCAGCGCATCGTTGAAGTCGGCGATCGCGATGTCGTACTCGCCCTTGTCGAAATAGGCTGAGCCGCGGAGGTTGTAGACGGCGGTGCCAGGCTTGAGGCGCAGCGCCTCGGTGGCGTCGGATATCACCTGGGCGTAGTTGCCCTTCTTGTTCCAGCCGACCGCGCGCCAGAAATAGATGGTTGCGAGCTTCTCGCCGGAAAACACCTTCAGCGCGATGATCTTGGTGCAGGCGTCGATCATCTGGTCCGCTGGCGTGGTCTCGGTCGTGCAGAGCGGGCCGAGCTGGGAGCGCGCCTGTGCGAAACAGGGCGCCGACCAGAGCAAAGCGGCCAGGAGGGCGGGGATCAGGAGCAGGCGGCGCATCGGTCATCCGGGAGTAAAGCCGTCATCGCGATCAACGACGGCAGGGCGGTCCAAGAGACCGTCCAGGAGGCGGTCCATGACTGTTTGGTGATCGGGCAGCAGAGGGGGTTCAACTGGTGGGAAAATGGTGATAAGACGCTGCCAGTCATCATTTCTGCCCACTCTCGTCCCACTCGCCGCTGTCCAACCCAGGCGCCATGAAGAACGACGAAATCCTCAGCCAGATCACGGATTTCTGCCGCCGCTCCGACATGGCGGAGACGACGTTCGGCCGCCGTGCCGTCAACGACGGCAAGCTGGTGCACCGGCTGCGCGAGGGCAAGCGCATCACCATCGACACGCTCGACCGCATCAACGGCTTCATCGCGACCTCGACCCCGGGCGGCGTGGCTCCGCCGCGCGGCCTCGTTGTGCCGCCGGAAAAGCGCGATCCACGGGGCAATTTCCGGTTCTTCGAGAACCGCCAGCGCTATTTGCTGTTCGTCCACACCTGCAGCGAGAAGCGAGTGATTGCCGACCGGGTTGCGCTGGAACTGGCGGCCATCCACCCGCGGCCCCCGGCGCTGCGGGTGTTCGATGCCGGGATGGGCGACGGCACGGTGCTGGCGCGGGTCCTGCGTGCCATGCATGGCCGCTTCCCACATATGCCGTTCTATGTCGCCGGCAAGGAATTGAGCCTGGAGGACGTCCGCCTGACCCTCGACAAGGTCCCCGACCGCCTGTTCGAGCATCCGGCCAGCGTCTTCGTGTTCACCAACATGTATTACGCCGAGGCGCCGTGGCTGACGCCCAAGAACTCCGCGGCGGCCGCCAGCATGATCTGGCACGAGGTGCCGCTGCGCGGGGCGTCCTCGGGTGAGTTCGAGGCCCAGATCGCCGAACTCGGTCCGTTCCTGGAGCAGAACTGGCGCGCCAATCTTAGCCCCGGCAATGCGATGCCGATCTATGAGCGGCCGGTGGCGCTGGTCCTGTACCGCGACGATCACCGGTTCCTGCTCGATTCCATCATTCCGCGGGCCGGCCGCACCGAAGCCAATTTCGACCTCGTGATCGCCTCGCAACCCTACCGTGCCAAATCCTCGGTGAACTTCCGCGCCAAGCGGATCATCGCGCCGCTGGCCCGCGCGCTGCGCGGCGGCGGACGGCTGATAGGAATCCACTCCCACGGCGGCGATCCCGGGCTTGAAATGATTCAAGCCGTGTGGCCCGGAGAAAATCCTTTCGCCGTCAGCCGCCATGAGATACTGCGCGCGGTGAAATACGAGTTGGGCTCCGCCGGCCGCGAGCTGAACTTCAACGCCTACGCCGATAACCGTTCGATCTTCCGATATGATATGGAAGCGCTGCCCAATGAGGTGACCGGCTCGATCGGAACCTCGACGGCCTTTGCTGCGTGGAATGCGGCGGTGTATGTCGCGCAGATCGAAGATGAGCGGTTGACCGAAACGACCGAAAACGGACGAGCTCTCGAAGCCACACGCGAAGTTCTCCGCAAACACAACGGGCTGTGGTTCTACGACGAATCCTACGTCATCTCGCGGCGACGAGACTGACATGCCGGGGACATATTCACCAACCAACGTCGGACTTCGACTTAACAAGGGGTTTGCTTGATGCGCGCGTCTTACCTGTTCACCAGCGAGTCGGTCTCGGAAGGCCATCCGGACAAGGTCTGTGATCGAATCTCGGATGAGATCGTCGATCTGTTCTATCGCGAGGGACCGAAAGCGGGCATCGACCCGTGGCAGATCCGCGCGGCGTGCGAGACGCTCGCGACCACCAACAAGGTGGTGATCGCCGGCGAAACGCGCGGCCCGAGCTCGGTCACCAACGACCACATCGAGAGCGTGGTTCGCTCTGCAATCAAGGACATCGGTTACGAGCAGGACGGCTTCCACTGGAAGAACTGCGACATCGAGATCCTGCTGCATCCGCAGTCGGCCGACATCGCGCAGGGCGTCGACGCGCTGCAGCCGGGCGAGGTCAAGGAAGAGGGTGCCGGCGACCAGGGCATCATGTTCGGTTACGCCACCAACGAGACGCCGGACCTGATGCCGGCGCCGATCTTCTACGCCCACAAGATCCTGCGGCTGATCTCCGAAGCGCGCCACTCCGGCCGCGAGAAGGTGCTGGGGCCGGACTCCAAGAGCCAGGTCACGGTGCAGTACGAGAACGGCAAGCCGGTCGGCGTCCGTGAGATCGTGGTCTCGCACCAGCATCTGGTCGAGGACCTCTCGTCCAAGCAGATTCGCGACATCGTCGAGCCCTATGTGCGCGAGGCGCTGCCGAAGGAGTGGATCAGCGACAAGACGATCTGGCATATCAATCCGACCGGCAAGTTCTTCATCGGCGGTCCCGACGGCGACTCCGGCCTGACCGGCCGCAAGATCATCGTCGACACCTATGGCGGCGCGGCTCCGCACGGCGGCGGCGCGTTCTCCGGCAAGGATCCGACCAAGGTCGACCGCTCGGCCGCCTATGCCGCGCGCTATGTCGCCAAGAACATCGTCGCGGCCGGTCTTGCCGACCGCTGCACACTGCAGCTCGCTTATGCGATCGGCGTGGCGCGTCCGCTGTCGATCTACATCGACACCCACGGCACCGGTAAGGTGTCGGAGGATCAGCTCGAGAAGGCGGCGGCCAAGGCGATGGATCTGACGCCGCGCGGCATCCGCAGCCATCTGGATCTCAACCGTCCGATCTACGCGCGCACCTCGGCCTACGGTCATTTCGGCCGCACGCCCGACAATGAGGGCGGCTTCTCCTGGGAGAAGACCGATCTCGTCGAGCAGCTGAAGCGCGCGCTCTGACACTTGCGTCATTCCGGGGGCGCTCGCGGGAGCGAGCGAACCCGGAATCCTTAATCGTCACCTCGAGATTCCGGGTTCGCCTCTTCGAGGCGCCCGGGAAAGACCCGTTCAACAACAGGACGCTCAAATGAACGCCCCCACGAAGCCCGGCTTCACCGACTACATCGTCAAGGACATTGCGCTCGCCGATTTCGGCCGCAAGGAGATCTCGCTGGCCGAGACCGAGATGCCCGGCCTGATGGCCACCCGCGAGGAGTTCGGCCCCAAGCAGCCGCTGAAGGGCGCGCGCATCGCGGGCTCGCTGCATATGACGATCCAGACCGCGGTGCTGATCGAGACGCTGGCCGCGCTCGGCGCCGACATCCGCTGGGTCTCCTGCAACATCTACTCGACCCAGGATCACGCCGCGGCCGCGATCGCGGCCGCCGGCATTCCGGTGTTCGCCGTCAAGGGCGAGACGCTGACCGAGTATTGGGACTACACCGCAAAGCTGTTCGACTGGCACGGCGGCGGCACGCCGAACATGATCCTCGATGACGGCGGCGACGCCACCATGCTGGTGCATGCCGGCTACCGCGCCGAGCAGGGCGACACCGCCTTCCTCGACAAGCCGGGCTCGGAGGAAGAGGAGATCTTCTACGCGCTGGTCAAGCGCCTCCTGAAGGAGAAGCCGAAGGGCTGGTTCGCCGAGATCGCCAAGAACATCAAGGGCGTCTCGGAAGAGACCACCACAGGCGTGCATCGCCTCTACGAGATGGCCAACAAGGGCGCGCTGCTGTTCCCGGCGATCAACGTCAACGACAGCGTCACCAAGTCGAAGTTCGACAACCTCTATGGCTGCCGCGAGTCGCTGGTCGACGGCATCCGCCGCGGCACCGACGTGATGCTGTCGGGCAAGGTCGCGATGGTCGCCGGCTTCGGCGACGTCGGCAAGGGCTCGGCCGCCTCGCTGCGCCAGGCCGGCTGCCGCGTCATGGTCTCCGAGGTCGATCCGATCTGCGCGCTGCAGGCGGCGATGGAAGGCTATGAGGTCGTGACCATGGAAGACGCCGCGCCGCGCGCCGACATCTTCGTCACCGCCACCGGCAACAAGGACATCATCACCATCGAGCACATGCGCGCGATGAAGGATCGTGCCATCGTCTGCAACATCGGGCACTTCGACAACGAGATTCAGATCGCCGCGTTGCGCAATCTGAAGTGGACCAACATCAAGCCGCAGGTCGACGAGATCGAATTTCCCGACAAGCATCGCATCATCATGCTGTCGGAAGGCCGGCTGGTGAACCTCGGCAATGCGATGGGCCATCCGTCCTTCGTGATGTCGGCCTCCTTCACCAATCAGACGCTGGCGCAGATCGAGCTGTTCGCCAACAACAAGGACGGCAAGTACGCCAAGAAGGTCTACGTGCTGCCGAAGACGCTGGACGAGAAGGTCGCCCGCCTGCACCTCGCCAAGATCGGCGTCAAGCTGACCGAGCTGCGCAAGGACCAGGCCGACTATATCGGCGTCAAGCAGGAAGGTCCGTACAAGTCGGATCACTACCGCTACTGATCCGCGCCCGCAGCGATCGATCACGTGAAGAGCCCCGGCATCGCCCGGGGCTTTTTGCTGGGATGTTTTGCAGACGGACCTCTCCATTCGTCGGGGCGACACCGATAGTGTGGCGCGGCCTGCATCTACAAGCCGTCGTTCCGGCGAAGGCCGGGACCCATACGCCGCGACGGATGTTGTCCGCGGGACTCGTCATTCCAGCATCGCGCAACAATGAACTTCGGTGGTTATGGGTCCCGGCCTTCGCCGGGACGACGATGAGGATGGTTCTGGTTCATGATGTCAGCCAAGCTCTCGGTGCAATCGCCCGCGCATGCGCATGAGGGAGCGGCCGAACACTCTGATCACTTCACCGCAATATCGACACCCCGCGCCGTGCCGTGCCCCAGCTGCCGCGAGATATCGCCGGCGCAGCCGCGCAGCGCAGTTGCGATCGCGCTGTCCCAGCTGGCGTCGAAGGTGCCTTCCGGTCCCATCGCGGTGATCACCAGCGCGACGTGGCCGGCGTGATCGAACACCGGCGCGGCGAAGGCGTTGACGCCGGGCAGGGGATCGCCGATCGCCCGCGCCAGCCCGCGGCTGCGAACCTCGGCGAGGATCTCGGCGGTCTTCGCGTCCGCCGGCGGACGTTTCGGATTGTAGCCGACGCCGAGGCGATCGAGGCCGCTCTCGAGCGCGGTCCTGATCGCGTTCGGCGGCATGAAGGCGGCGAAGGCGCGGCCGGTCGCGGTCTCGAGCAGCGCCACCACCGATCCGACGCGCATCGCGATATGCACCGGATGGCTCGGCTCCTCGAGCCGCACCACGGTCGCGCCGTGGGTGCCCCAGACCGACAGCGACACCGCGTGATTGATGCTGTCGGCGAGCGCTGCGATCCGCGGCGTTGCGATCCGCACCGCCGACTGCCGGCGCAGGCTGATCAGGCCGAGCTCGAGCGCCAGCGCCCCGATCTCGTAACGGCCGGTGACCTCGTCCTGCTCGATCAGGCCGATGCGGGAAAAGCTGACGAGATAGGGATGCGCCTTGGCCGGCGGCATGCCGGCTTCGCGCGCGAGATCGCGCAGCATCATCGGTTCGCCGCTGCGGGCCAGCGCGCGGAGCAATTCTCCGCCGACCTCGATCGACTGTATGCCGCGGCTTTCTCTCGTCATGTGGTCCTGTTTGGGTTCCGGATTCGCAATTAGCAGGAAACTACACTGTCCGCGAGACGCCGATATGTGCGGTGCAACCGCGGAATGAAACGCGGCATGTACCGACTACCGTCATCCCGGCGCAAAGGCTTCGCCTTTGTCGCTGGAGGTGCGAGCTCTTGCGAGCCTCGAAGGATGAACGGCCCGGCTGGTGGCCGTCGACCCTTCGAGACGGCCGCGTTGCGGCCTCCTCAGGGTGACGGGACTTCGTTCATGCGGCGCCTCTCTCTGTCGCGGCGCCCGCAATGTGCTTGCCCGCGATATAGCCGAAGGTCAGCGCTGGCCCGAGCGTGATGCCGGCGCCGGGATAGTTGCCGCCCATGATGCTCGCCATGTCGTTGCCGGCGGCATAGAGGCCGGCGATCGGCTGGCCGTCGGCGTCGAGCGCGCGGGCGTTGGCGTCGGTCCTTATGCCGGCATAGGTGCCGAGATCGCCGATCACCATCTTGATGGCGTAGAACGGACCGCGCTGGATCGGCGCGATGCAGGGATTGGGCCCGTGCAGCGCATCGCCCTGATAGCGGTTATAGGCACGCGAGCCCTTGCCGAAGGCGGGATCGCGGCCCTCCGCCGCTGACGTGTTGAACTCCGCGACGGTCGCTTCGAGCGCCCTTGCGTCGATGCCGGCCTGCGCGGCGAGCTCCGCCAGCGTCGCGCCGCGTTTGAGATAGCCGGTCTTCAGATGATGGCCGAGCGGCATCGGGCGCGGCGGCACGCAGCCGAGGCCGTATTTGCGCAGCGTCTCGTGATCGCAGATGAGATGCGACGCGATCTCCTCGCCGGGCTTTGCCGCCTTGATCATCGCCTGCACGAAGTCGTGGTAGGAATTGCCTTCATTGGCAAAGCGCCTGCCGTCGGCCATCACCGCGATCACGCCCGGCTTGGCGCGATCGATGAAATGCGGCATCACGCCCTTCGAGCCGTCCTTGCGCGTCGTGACCGAGACCGGAACCCAGGCCGCGGCATTCGGCAGCGAGTCGTCGACGCGGCCGCCGGCGGATTCCGCAAGGCGCAAACCGTCGCCGGTGTTGCCGGTCGGGCCCGGCGAGTAATGCTCTTTTCCGGTCGGGGCGTGCGGAAACATCTTCTGCCGTCGCGCGACGTCATGCGGAAAGCCGCCGCAGGCGAGCACCACGCCACGCTTCGCATTGACGCGGATCGTGCGCCCTTCGCGCACAACGATTGCGCCGCGCACCGCGCCGTTCTCGACGATCAATTCGCGCACCGGCGAGTTGAGCCAGAGCGGGATCTTGAGGTCGAAGGCGGATTTCGCCAGCCGGCCGGCGAGCGCGTTGCCGTTGGTCAGCGTCATGCCGCGGCCGTTGCGCATCACGTCGATGGCGTGTTT
This sequence comes from Bradyrhizobium sp. BR2003, assembly GCF_009720285.1. Lineage (NCBI taxonomy): Bacteria > Pseudomonadati > Pseudomonadota > Alphaproteobacteria > Hyphomicrobiales > Nitrobacteraceae > Bradyrhizobium > Bradyrhizobium sp. BR2003. Next base: position 286,119 of record NZ_SMYJ01000024.1, on the reverse strand, counting down.
CGACAACCGTTTGGCGACATAGGCCGCCGAGGTCAGCGATCTCGTCGCGCGCATGAAATGCACGATCTCCTTGCCGGAGCCGAGCATCATGCCGAACACGGTGAGCTCGGGCAGGGGGCTGCCGAGATCCTTGAGGGCGTCGCCGAGCTGGTGGGCATCGAACGGCCGCGTCACCATCGAGCGGCCGCCTTGCGCGCCGCCCGGCGCTTCAGCATGATAGTCGGGGAAGGTCAGCGGCATGTCGAAGCGTACCGCGGTCTTCGTCGTGAAGAAGTCGATCGCCTTCGGCCCCTCGGTCAGGAACGCATCGACGCGGGCGGCGTCAAAGCTGTTGCCGGCCTCGTGGCGCAGATAGGTTTTGGCCTGATCGGGGCTCTCCTCGATGCCCCAGGCCTTGGCCAGCGAGGTGCCGGGGATCCACAGCCAGCCGCCGGAGCGCGCGGTGGTGCCGCCGAACCGCGGCTCCTTCTCGACCACCAGGACCTTGAGGCCGTGATGGCCGGCGGTGACCGCCGCCGACAGCCCGGCGCAGCCGGAGCCGACGACCAGCGCGTCGCAATCATAAGCTTCTTCGTTGGCCACGCGATCGATCCTATTTCTTGAGCAGCGGGCACTTCGACTCGGAGACCGGACGATAGGCATCCTCGCCCTTCACCGTCTTGACGATGTCGAGATAATCCCACGGCTCCTTGGACTCCGAAGGCTTCTTCACCTTCGCCAGATACATGTCGCGGATCACGCGGCCGTCCTCGCGCAGCTTGCCGCCATGCACGAAGGTGTCCTCGATCGGCAGCTCGCGCATCTTGGCCATCACCGCCTTCGGATCGTCGGTGCCGGCGGCCTGGATCGCCTTGAGATAATGCAGCACCGAGCCGTAGACGCCGGTCTGGATCATGGTCGGCATCACATTGGCGCGGGCGTAGAACTTCTTCGACCAGGCGCGCGTCTTCTCGTCCATGTTCCAGTACGACGCCGTCGTCATGTAGGTGCCCTGCGCGGCGTTGAGGCCGATCGCATGCACGTCGGTGTCGAACATCAGAAGGCCGACCAGCTTCTGGCCACCCTGCACGAGGCCGAACTCGCCGGACTGCTTGATCGAATTGTCGGTGTCCTGGCCGGCATTGGCGAACGCCACCACGTCGGCCTTCGAGCTCTGCGCCTGCAGCGCAAAGGAGGAGAAGTCGGCGGTGTTGGTCGGATGCTTGACGCTGCCGAGCACCTTGCCGCCCATCTCGTTGATGAAGCGCGTCGCGTCCCGCTCGAGCTGCTGGCCGAAGGCGTAATCCGCGGTGACGAAGAACCAGGACTTGCCGCCTTCCTTGATCACCGCCGAGGCCGTCACCTTGGACAGCGCGTAGGTGTCGTAGGCGAAATGCACCGTGTTGGGGCTGCACAGTTCGTCGGTCAGCGAGCTCGCGCCGGGACCGGAGAGAAGCGCGATCTTGTTGCGCTCGCGCACCATGTTGTGCACGGCGATCGCTATGCCGGAATTCGGGATGTCGACGACTGCGTCGACCTTGCCGTTGTCGAACCAGCCGCGCACGATCTGCACGCCGACATCGGTCTTCATCTGGTGGTCGGCGGAGATGATCTCGATCGGCTTGCCGAGCACAGTGGAGCCGAATTCCTCGACCGCCATCCTGGCCGCCTCGACCGAGCCCGGGCCGGAATTGTCGCGGCCCCAGCTCGACAGGTCGGTCAGCACCCCGATGCGCACGACGTCATCGGAAACCTGGGCGTGAGCGACCGTGGTCATCGCCGCGACAATGGCTGCCGCCAGAAACTGTCTCATCATTCCTCCCATTGGATGTCCGCGCTCTTCGGCGGGTCATCTCACGATTAGGAATTGTCTAATCAGTTTGTCAATGGCAAATTCAGTGTGTGAATGGTGCCACAATGTTGGCACCCGCGCGGCACGGCGCTTCACATTTGGTGAGCGAACGCTTACATGGCTCGTCCGGGACGGCACCGCGGCAAGGCTTCCGGCTCATTTGCCTGACCGCGCCGCAGTGCCAAGTCACTATGAAACAGGGGAATTTTCGCGGACGGCGACGCGTTTCGCCGCCCGGACTGGGCCACCCGTGAAGGGCAAGGCTCCTGCGGGGCGGGGCATGAAGGGCGTCGGCGGGCAGCGATCATAGACGGATCATGTTGAGACAGCTCTTCGCGCCGCAGCTCGTCATTCTTTACGTGCTGGTGGCCTCTACGCTTTACGTCCACTTCCGCGGCAAGCAGCGGTTGCGCTTCGCTCGCCAGCTCGGCGATCACTCGACCTACCTCGCGCCCTACAATGTGCTGATGTATGCTGGCTCCGCCGTGCCCAACACGCCGGTGATTCCGGTCGAGCAGTTTCCCGAGCTCAAGAAACTCTCCGACAATTGGGAGACGATCCGCGACGAGGCCACGCGCCTGTTCGACGAAGGCTTCATCCGCGCCGCGGCCAAGAACAACGACTGGGGCTTCTATTCCTTCTTCAAGAGCGGCTGGAAGCGCTTCTATCTGAAATGGTACGACGACTTCCTGCCCTCGGCGCGGACGCTGTGCCCGAAGACAGTGGAGCTGCTCAACTCGATCCCGAATGTGCATGGCGCGATGTTCGCGATGCTGCCGCCGGGCGGCAAGCTCGGGGCGCACCGCGATCCCTTCGCCGGCTCGCTGCGCTATCACCTCGGCCTCGTGACGCCGAACTCGAACCAGTGCCGCATCCTCGTCGACGGCGTCGAATGCGTCTGGCGCGACGGCGAGGCCTTCATGTTCGACGAGACCTTCATCCACAGCGCCGAGAACAAGACAGACGTCAACCGCATCATCCTGTTCTGCGACGTGGAGCGCCCGATGAAGTACGGCTTCATGACGGCGATGAACCGCTGGGTCAGCCACAACATCGTCAAGGCGTCGGCGACCCAGAACGTCGACGGCGAGCATGTCGGCGCGCTGAACAAGGTGTTCGGCAAGCTCTACGAGATCCATCTCGCCAGCCGCAAGGTCAAGGAGTGGAATCGGAACGTGTATTACACGCTGAAATATTCCGCGACCGCGCTGATCCTCGGCCTGATCGTGATATCGGCGCTGCACTGATTGCAGCGGCGTTGCCGCGTTGAAAGCAAAAGCCCCGGAGCATGCTCCGGGGCTTTTTGTCTGGGACGCGAGCTGTGGGGCGCAACAGCATCAGTCGCGTTCGAAAACCTTGGCTCCGGGGTAGACTCGCCTGGCGTAGGCGACGACCCACTCCCGGTCCTGGGTCTCCAGGAACGGAGTTCGGATCTTGCACGACCCGACGATAAGGTGCCACAGGCCGTTCAGCTTCTGAATGTTGACGATCATCTGAGTGTTCCTCGAAACCCGCATGCGTGACGGTCTTGCTATTCACGAATCGGAGCAGTGATCCTGATCACAGATTCGAGAGCACAACTCGCGCCCTCCGTAGAACGAGGATCGCTACTGTTAGTCGCGCCTCCGAGGAGTGAAGTTCGGAGCTATTTGTACGTCCGCTGGAGTAGCCCCGAGCATAAAATGGCCTCTCCATCGCTCAATTGTACGAGCGTCAGCACAGGTCATGACAAGGAATAGAGAAGTTATACCAACGTATGTCTGTCCGCAGGCGTAGCGGGAGTGGGTTGCCGGAACCTGGACGACCGTTCATCGCCTCTTGGCCAACATTCCGCTTGGCGCAGCACGACGCCCTTCACTCTCGATCCGTTACACTGAAGTGATACAGTCGTATCCGGCGTTTCGCATTGAGGGGACCTTGTCATGTCGGAGTCATCAGGTGCTTTTGCGACCACTGCGCTGAGCGGCTACGAGCTGCTGGCCGATCCGCAGCTGAACAAGGGCACGGCGTTCTCCGAGGCCGAGCGCGAAGCGTTCGACCTGCACGGCCTGCTGCCGCCCAATATCCTGACGCTGGACGAGCAGGTCTCGCGCCGCCTCGAGGCGCTGCGCGGCTATGAGACCGACATCGAGCGCTATGCCTTCCTGCGCGAGCTGCAGGACACCAACGAGACGCTGTTCTACGCGCTCCTGGTCGGCAACCTGGAAGAGCTATTGCCGATCGTCTACACGCCGACCGTCGGCGAGGGCTGCCAAAAATTCAGTCGGCTGTTCCGCAAGCCGCGCGGGCTGTTCCTCAGCATCCCGCATCAGCACCGGATCGACCGCATTTTCGCCCATCCGCGCTTCGATCACGTCGAGGCGATCGTGGTGACCGACGGCGAGCGCATCCTCGGCCTCGGCGACCAGGGCGCCGGCGGCATGGGCATCCCGATCGGCAAGCTCGCACTCTATACCGGCTGCGGCGGGCTGCATCCCGCAACGACTTTGCCGATCATGCTCGACGTTGGCACCGACAATCCCGATTGCCTCGCCGATCCGCTCTATGTCGGATGGCGCAACGAGCGCGTCCGCGGCCAGGCCTATGACGACTTCATCGAGGCGTTCGTCGCGGCCGTGGTGAAGCGCTGGCCGCGCGTCCTGCTGCAGTGGGAGGATTTCGCCAAGAACAATGCGACGCGGATGCTCGAGCGCTATCGCGACCGGCTCTTGACCTTCAACGACGACATTCAGGGCACCGCCGCGGTGGCGACCGGCGCCTTGCTCTCCGCCATCAACGTCACCGGCGTGCCGCTGACCGAGCAGCGCGTCGCCGTGCTTGGTGCAGGGTCCGCCGGCTGCGGCATCGCCAGCTTGATCCGCGCCGCGATGATCGATGCCGGCCTGCCGGAGAGCGAGGCGGCGAAACGCTTCTTCATGGTCGACCGCGACGGGCTGCTGCTCGAGGGCATGAGCGGGCTCGCCCCGTTCCAGCTGCCGTTCGTGCAGAACAGGCAGGCGATCGCGGGCTGGCAGCTCAGCCACCCCGACAAGATCGCGCTGCTCGACGTCGTGCGCAACGCCCGGCCGACCGTGCTGATCGGCGTCTCCGGCCAAGCCGGCGCGTTCTCCGAACCGATCGTTCGCGCGATGGCCGAGTGCAACAAGCGGCCGGTGGTCTTCCCGCTGTCCAATCCGACCTCGCGCGAGGAGGCGACACCGGTCGACATCGAGGCGTGGACCGAGGGGCGGGCGCTGATCGGCGTCGGCAGCCCGTTCCCGCCGATCATGCGCGACGGCGCGCGCTTCAAGGTCGACCAGACCAATAACTCCTACATCTTCCCGGGTGTCGGCGTCGGGGCGCTCGCGGTCGGCGCCAGCCGGGTCAGCGACGGCATGTTCATGGCCGCCGCCAAGGCGCTCGCCAGCGTCTCGCCGGCGCGCGACAACCCGAAGCACAATCTGCTGCCGCCGGTCAGCGCGCTTCGCGATGTCTCGCAGACCGTGGCGCTTGCGGTCGCGCTGCAGGCGCACAAGGAGGGATTGGCGAGGGACGTTCCGATCGACCAGGTCGAGGCGCGGATTCACGCCAAGGTCTGGACGCCGCGCTACGTGCCGTACCGCCGCAGCGATCGGGCTTAGAGCTCGGACGGGCTCGACCTCGCTTGCGTCTTCTTGACGGCGTCGCCCGGCGGCTGCCGGGTGCATCCGGCAGCCATGTGGGAGGCATGGTTCGACACTCGGTGCGGGAGACGGACGACGCCTTCGGCGGACCGGACGGTTGCGATTGTCGCTCGCCGTGGCCGACTAAAGTTCAAGCCTCGACGGTCCGTTCCGGTGGAACTTTCCGGGGCGTGTTATCGTTCGTACTCAAACGAACCACCGTCAATATCCGTCCGGGGGCCTGCGAGGGAGACACCCCCATGGCAAGATTTGGCCCAACGCTTCGTCCAACCCCTGGCCTCGACGCCAACCAGCTCACGTCATCCGAGCATCAGCTCCAGATGCGCCGCGCAGTGATCGCCTCCACGGTCGGGACCGCGATCGAGTGGTACGACTTCTTTCTCTACAGCACCGTCACCGGCCTGGTTTTCGCGAAACTGTTCTTTCCGCATTCCGATCCCTGGGTCGGCACGCTCGAGGCCTTCGCCATCTATGCCGTCGGCTTCGTCGCGCGGCCGATCGGGGCTGCGATCTTCGGGCACTATGGCGACCGCATCGGCCGCAAGTCGACGCTGATCGCGACGCTGCTGTTGATGGGACTGGCGACCGCGGCGGTCGCATTGGTGCCGACCTATTCCAGCATCGGCATCTGGGGCGCGGTGATCCTGACCGTGCTGCGCTTCATCCAGGGCGTCGGCGTTGGCGGCGAATGGGGCGGCTCGGTGCTGATGTCGATGGAATGGGCGCGCAACGATCGCTCCCGCGGCCTGATCGCGTCATGGCCGCAATTCGGCGTGCCCTGCGGGCTGTTCCTCGCCAATCTCGCCGTGCTAGCGTTCAGCCAGATGTCGGGCGACCAGTTCCTGGCGTGGGGCTGGCGCGTTCCGTTCGCGCTCAGCATCGTACTGGTCGGCGTCGGCCTCTACATCCGGCTCGGCATCCTGGAAACGCCTGTCTTCACCCGGCTGCTCGCCGAGCGTCAGCTCGACCGCACGCCGATGCTGACGGTGATCCGCGATCATCCGAAGGAGATCCTGCTGTCTGCCTTCGCGCGGATGTCCGAGCAGGCGCCGTTCTACATCTTCACCGCCTTCGTGTTTTCCTACGGCACCGGCACGCTGCACGTCTCGCGCGATTTCCTGCTCACTGCGGTGCTCGCGGCCTCGGTGCTGTCGTTCGTCTCGATCCCGGTGTTCGGTCACCTTTCGGACCAGATCGGCCGCAAGAACATGTACATGATCGGCGCGTTGGTGACCGGCATCTTCGGCTTCATCTATTTCGCGATGCTCAATACGGGATCGGCGTCGATCATCTTCCTCGCGATCGTTCTCTCGCTCATTCCACACGATATGCAGTACGGGCCGCAGGCCGCGCTGATCGCCGAAAGCTTTACCGGGCGCTTGCGCTACAGCGGCGCCTCGCTCGGCTATCAGCTGGCGTCCGTCATCGCCGGCGGTCCGGCGCCGCTGATCGCGGCGTGGCTGTTCGGCACCTATCATTCGTGGATCGCGATCGCGGTCTACATCGCGCTCTGCGCCGTCATCACGCTGGTCGCAACCGCGCTGATGACCGACTTCACCGGCAAGGACATCAATGCGGCCGGCGCGCATGAACGCCGGGCCTGAGACAGCAAGGGAGCAGCAGATGATGAAATGGCGAAAGGAATCGGCGCTCGATCTCTATAACCTCGTCGCAGCGATCTTCCTGCTCGCCGCGCCATGGCTGTTCGTGCAGGCCAATCCGACCGCGGCGATCGATCTCAGGATCTGCGGCGCTGCGATCGCGATCATGTCGCTGGCGGCGATCGTCGCGTTCTCGATCTGGGAAGAATGGATCAACCTGGTCGTCGGGTGCTGGCTGATCGTCTCACCCTGGCTGCTCGGCTTCACACATACCCGCGCGATGCATTTTGCCATCGCCGCGGGCGCGGTGGTGGCGTTCATGGCGCTGCTCGAGCTGTGGCTCGAATACGAGAAGACGCATTTCGGCCCGGACACGCCGCAGGCTGCCGAAAGGCAGTAAGCTCCCGCTCCATCTGATGTGATCAGGCGCTCGCGGCGCGGTGATCGCGCGTGATGAAATAATTACCTGGCGCCCGCGGTCCTTGATCACAGGAGCCGAGCTAGGTCGGCTTCAGCCACCGTACGGAGAAATCCCATGACCAAATTGACCCTCGCGGCGCTTGCGCTGGTTGCGGCGGCCGCCTGTTCGGCCCAGGCGTCCGCCGCCGGCAACAACGCTGCGGTGCGGCGCGCCCATGCTGCGATGACGACAACGCCGGTCAGCAGCAAGTCCAACGATTGCGTGCGCGCGCCGAAGGTCGGATCGTTCGCGACCGCTCCCTTCACCGAGCCTCCCTGCATGCCCGGCACGATGCGCTGACAGCGCACAGCAAAAAGCCCCGGACCTGAGGTCCGGGGCTTTGGGCCTGGCCTCGTTCCTGAGGCGGTTATTCCGGCTTGCCGATCGTCACCGCCAGCTTGCCGACGCCGTCGACGCCGCATTCGAGCTTGTCGCCCGCCTGCAGCTGCGAGACGCCGGCGGGCGTGCCGGTCATGATGATGTCGCCGGCGGCGAGCTTCACCTGCTGCGAGAGCTGCCAGATGATTTCAGGCACGTTCCAGATCAGCTCGGTGAGGTCGCCCTTCTGCGCTTCCTTGCCGTTGACGGTGAGCCAGATCTTGCCCGCGGTCGGGTGGCCGATCTTCGCGGCCGGCTGGATCGCCGAGCAGGGCGCGGAATAGTCGAACGACTTGCCGATCTCCCAGGGCCGCTCCTTCTTGCGCGAGGCGATCTGCAGGTCGCGGCGGGTCAGGTCGATGCCGACGGCATAGCCGTAGACATGCTCGAGCGCCTTGTCGGCGGGAATGTTCAGCCCGCCGCTCTTCATCGCCACCACCAGCTCGACCTCGTGATGCAGGTCCTTGGTCAGCGGCGGATAGGGGATGGTCGCGCCATCGGGCACCAGCATGTCGGCATGCTTGCCGAAGAAGAACGGCGGCGCGCGCTCGTCATTGCCCATCTCCCTGATATGCTCGAGATAGTTGCGGCCAACGCACCAGATGCGGCGGACCGGATAGGTACCGGATTCGCCGACGACGGGAAGCGAGGGCTGCGGGGGAAGCGGAATGACGGTGGAGGCGGCGTTCATGCGGGGTCTCGCTGCTCTTGAGGTGAATTCGAGTGGTCTAGCCGGTGGCGCTGATCGGCGCCAGCGCCAGCGGCGACGGGTCGTGGTGGTGCTGCAGGCGGAAGAACGAGGCGTAGCGGCCGCCACGGCGCAGCAGCTCCTCGTGCCGTCCGCGCTCGACGATCTCGCCGCCCTCGACCACCAGGATCGCATCGGCATGCATGATGGTGTGCAGGCGGTGCGCGATCACGATCGTGGTGCGGCCCTGGCAGAGATGCTCGATCGCTTCCTGCACCTGCTTCTCGGATTCCGAGTCGAGCGCGGCGGTGGCCTCGTCGAGCAGGATGATCGGCGCGTTCTTGATCAAGGCGCGGGCGACCGCGATGCGCTGGCGCTGCCCGCCGGACAGCTGGGTGCCGTGCTCGCCGACCGGCGTGTCATAGCCGAGCGGGAAGCTCATGATGAAGTCGTGCGCGCAGGCGGCCTTGGCGGCGTCGACGATCTCTTGCTCGCTAGCGCCCTGCTTGCCGAAGGCGATGTTGGCACGAATGGTATCGCGGAACAGATAGACGTCCTGTCCGACATAGGCGGTCTGCTGCCGCAGCGACTTGCGCGACACCGACGAGATCGGTTGTCCGTCGATCAGGATGTCGCCCTCGCGCGTCTCGTAGAAGCGCAGCAGCAAGGCCAGCACGGTCGATTTGCCGCCGCCGGAGGGGCCGACCAGCGCGGTCACCTTGCCGGGCTCGGCGACGAAGCTCATGCGGTTCAGCACCGGCTCGCCCGGCCGATAGGCGAAGCTGACGTCGCGCAGTTCTATCCGCGCGTCGGAGAGTTTCAGCGCCGGCTTGTCGTCATCGGTCTGTTCGCTCGCCGGGCTGTCGACCACCTCGAGCAGCATCCGTGCGCCGACCAGCTGGCTGTTGAGGTCGATGTTGAGCCGCGCCAGCCGCTTGGCCGGCTCGGTCGCCATCAGGAAGGCGGTCAGGAACGTGAAGAACTGGCCCGGCGTGGAACCGAGCGCCACCACGCTGTAGCCGCCATACATCAGGCAGCCGGCGACCGCGAAGCCGCCGAGCATCTCCATCAGCGGATTGGAGCGGTTGGCGACGCGTGCCATCTTGTTGGCATTGCTCTCGACGGTTGCGATGTGCTCGTCGATCCGCTGCTGCATGGTGCCTTCCAGCGTGAACGCCTTCACGGTGCGGATGCCCTGCAGCGATTCCTGCATCGTCTCCATGATGTCGGCGGTGCCGGTGAACTGGTTGTAGGCGAGCCCCTTGATCCGCTTCACCAGCTTGCGCAGCATCAGCATCGCCGGCGGCACCGCCACAAGCCCGATGAACGACATCAGCGGGTCCTGCCAGACCATGACGGCGACCATGCTGATCAGCATCAGGAAGTCGCGGCCGATCGCGTTGACCAGCATGTTGAGTACGTCGGTGATCGACTTGGCGCCGGCGGTCAGCCGCGCCAGGAATTCCGACGAGTGCCGCTGCGAGAAGAAGCCGATGCTCTCGCTCATCAGCTTGGCGAAGAGCTGCCGCTGGTTGCTGGCGAGGATGGCGTTGGAAATCTTGTTCAGGATCACCATGTGGCCGTAGGTCGCCACGCCCTTGATGAACAGCAGCACCACCGTGATCCCGGCGAACATGGCGATGCCGGGGATGTTCTTGTCGACATAGGCCTGGTTGATCACCTGGCCGAGCACGTAGGTGGCGCCGGCCGTCGAGCCGGCCGCAACGGCCATCAGGGCGAACGCCGTCAGATAGCGCCGCCAATAGGTAATCCCTTGTTCCATGACCAGGCGGCGAATCAGGATCGCCGCGCCATAGGGATCGTCGGTAATTTTCTTTGGAAACTGGGCCATCCGCGTTCCATTGACGGCGGGCAGCGCCGGCCGTCAGGGTTGCGGGACCTCCTTGCCCGCTTGGCGGGGCTTTTTCAAGCACAATAACTGCTTGATAACGGTTTGTTTTTTAGGCCGATTCCGCCTGTCGCGCGGAGCCGGCGCGCTCCCGGAACAGCTTCTCCTCCCAGGCCAGTGCGTGGCTCGCGATGGTCTCGAGATCGTCGAAGCGCGGCGTCCAGTCGAGCAGCGAGCGGATCCTGGTCGTGTCGGCCACCATGGTCATGATGTCGCCGGGCCGGCGCGCGGCGTAGGCGACTGCGAAATTGCGCATCGAGACCCGGCGCACCGCCTCGATGGTTTCGAGCACGGAATAGCCGCGGCCATAGCCGCAATTCATCGTCACCGATTGCCCGCCGGCGCGCAGATAGGACAGCGCCGCGCGATGCGCCTCGACGAGGTCGCTGACATGGATGAAATCCCTGATGCAGCTGCCGTCCTGGGTCGGATAGTCGGTGCCGAACACGTCGATCTTGGCGCGCTGGCCGGTCGCTGCCTCGACCGCGATCTTGAGCAGATGGGTGGCGCCGATGGTGGCAAGGCCGACGCGGCCCTTCGGGTCGGCGCCGGCGACGTTGAAGTAGCGCAGCACGACGTAGCTCATGCCATGAGCGGACGCGACGTCGTGCAGCATGATCTCGGTCATCAGCTTCGACGAGCCGTAGGGCGACAGCGGACGGGTCGGTGCGATCTCCGGCACCGGCACCTGGTCCGGGTTGCCGTAGACGGCCGCGGTCGAGGAGAAGATGAAGCGGCTGACGCCGCCCTTGACCGCGGCGTTGAGCAGGCTGCGCGTCGTCATGGTGTTGTTGCGGTAGTAGCCGAGCGGATCGCGCATCGAGTCCGGCACCACGACGGAGCCGGCGAAATGGATGATGCTGTCGATGCCGTGCTGGGCGATCACGCCCTCGACGAGGTTGTCGTCGCCGGCATCGCCGATGAACAGCGGCACGCCTTCGGGCAGGAACGCGGAGAAGCCCGTGGAAAGGTTGTCGATCACGACGACGCTCTCGCCGGCATCGACCAGCGCATGAACCATGTGACTTCCGATATAGCCGGCGCCGCCGGTCACGAGCACGGTCATGGATAGAGCTCTCCCGATATTCTTTAACTGACGATGCTAGCGGGAGTGCGGTGAAGAGGGGGTTTCGCCGCGGCCGAACTGGCCACTATGCTTAATGTTGCGTATAGGAACTGGCACGAAACGGAGACTTGCGTGCCGATCGAGAACACACCTGCCGGCGAGCTCGAGCTCATCGTGCCCAATCTGCACCGACGCTATTCGGGTGTCACCGCGACCAACCGCATGGTCGCGCCGAAGCTCGCAAAGATGTTTCGCGCAGGCTGGCTCGGCTCGCATCGGCCCGACGGCATCGACGCGATCGGATTTGCCGATCTCCTGCGCCTGTGGCGGCGCGCATCGCCGCTGATCTGGCACGCGCGGCGCAACGACGAGATGATCGTCGGGCTCGTGCTGCGCGCGCTCGGCTGGCCGCTGAAACTGATCTTCACCTCGGCGGCGCAGCGCCATCACACCTGGCTGACGCGCTGGCTGATCCGCAACATGGATGCGATCATCGCTACCAGCCCGCTGTCGGCCTCCTATCTGAAGCGCGATGCGACAGTGGTCATGCACGGCGTCGACACCGATCGTTATGCGCCGCCCGCCGATCGCGCGGCAGCCTTCGCCGAGAGCGGACTGCCGGGACGCTATGCGATCGGCTGCTTCGGGCGGGTGCGCGCGCAGAAGGGCAGCGACGTCTTTGTCGAGGCGATGTGCAGGCTGCTGCCGCGCTATCCCGATTTCACCGCCGTCATGGTCGGCGCCGTGGTGCCGGAGCAACTCGCCTTTGCCAACGAGCTGAAGCGGAAGATCGAGGCCGCCGGCCTGCAATCGCGCATCATCATCACGGGCGAACTGCCGATCGAGGATGTCGTGCGCTGGTACCAGCGGCTGACGATCTACGCCTTCACCTCGCGCAATGAAGGTTTCGGCCTGACCCTGATCGAGGCGATGTCGGCGGGCGCGGCGCTGGTGGCGGCGCGCGCCGGCGCGGCCGAGTTCGTGGTCGAGGACGGCGTCACCGGCGTGCTGACGCCGCCCGGCGACGCCGACGCTCTGGTGGCCGCGCTCGAGCCCTTGATGCGCGATCCGGCAGCGGCCGCGGCGATAGGCGCGCGGGCGCGGCAACGAGTTGTGGATAAGTTCAGCCTCGATGCGGAAGCGGGCGCGATCGCCAGGGTCTATCGCGCGCTGACCTGAGCCAGCACGCGCTGCGCAATCTCCACGACCTCTTCGGCTGCGATGTCGCGCATGCAGCGATGGTCGTTCATGGTGCAGACCGTGCGCTGGCACGGCTGGCAAGCCAACTTGCTTTTGGTCTGCAGCACCGTCGCGGCGAGGCCGTTGAGGGGCGCCCAGAGATAAGGATCGGTCGGGCCGAAGATGCCCATGGTCGGCGTGCCGATTGCGGCGGCGATGTGCATCAGCCCGGAGTCGTTGGTCACGGCGACGCTGGCCGCGGCCATCGCAAGGATGCCGTTACGCAGATCGGTGCCGGTGAGGTCGCGGACCCGCGGGCCGCCGACAGCCGAAATCTCCTGCGCCAGCGCCTTCTCGCCGGGACCGCCCACGACCCAGACGTCGAAACCATGGTCGGCGAACAGCCGCGCGGCCTCCGGATAATAGGTCCAGCGTTTCGAGGCGCCGACCGAGCCGGGTCCGAGCGCGATGGCGGGCCGGCGGTCGAGGCCGTTGGCCTGCCGCCAGCGTTCGATGTCATCCGCGGGAACCCGGAGCTGCGGCACCGGCCATTCCGGCGGGCGGACAGCGCCGTCAGGCAGCGCCAGGATCGCGTTCTTGTCGATGAAGCGCGGCTGCCGCTTTTCGCCCCATCGCATTGCGTTGATGAGGCCGAACCGCACCTCGCCAAAGAAGCCGACCCGTTCCGGGATGCCCGCCAGCGCCGGCGCGAGGGCGGCCTTCCAGGTCCGGGGCAGCACCAGCGCGGTGGCGTAGTTCCGGCTGCGAAGCTCGGCCGCGAGGGCCTGCTGCTGGGCCAGTGCCAGCCGGCTGCGCGGCAGGTCGAACACGATCCCGGCGCGAACATCGGGCATATAATCGACCAAAGGGGCGCAAAGCCTGGATGTCAGCAGGTCGATCGGCCGGTTCGGCCAGCGCTTGCGGAGCACCCTGACCACGGTGTGGCCGCGCACGAAATCGCCGATCCAAACATAGGGCACGACGAGGATAGGTCTGGTATCCTCGGTGTCCTGCGTTTCGATATCAGATATTGAATCAGTATTCATTTCTAAGTAGGCCAAGGCCGATCGGGCGCGGCCAAGTCGGTAACCGGTTCGCGATGAGAGGTAAAGCCGTCGTTGCCTGCGACGCGGGAGTGGGGCAAAGCTGACGGCTGCAAAGGAATCTGGCGGGATTTCATCATGTTTCTGGTAACCGGGGGCGCCGGTTTTATCGGATCGAACGTCGTGGCCGCGTTGAACGACGCCGGGCGCAGCGATGTCGCGGTCTGTGACGTGCTTGGGCAGGACGGCAAGTGGCGGAACCTGGCCAAGCGCCAGCTTGCCGATCTCGTTCCGCCGGCCGAGCTGGGCGACTGGCTGAACGGGCGGCGGCTCACCGCCGTGATCCATCTCGGCGCCATCTCCGAGACCACGGCAACCGACGGCGATCTCGTGATCGAGACCAATTTCCGCCTCTCGATGCGGCTGCTCGACTGGTGCACGGCAAATGCCACGCCGTTCATCTATGCCTCCTCGGCCGCGACCTATGGCGACGGCGAACGGGGGTTTGACGACGACGCGTCGGTCGAGGCGCTGAAGCGGTTGCGGCCGATGAACCTGTACGGCTGGAGCAAGCACCTGTTCGATCTTGCGGTCGCCGAGCGCGTTGCGAAGGGCGAGCGTCTGCCGCCGCAATGGGCCGGGCTGAAATTCTTCAACGTGTTCGGCCCCAACGAATACCACAAGGGCGCGATGATGAGCGTGCTGGCGCGCCGCTTCGACGACATCAAGGCGGGCCGCGTCGTGCAGCTGTTCAAGTCGCATCGCGAGGGCATCGCCGACGGCGATCAGCGCCGCGACTTCATCTATGTCGACGACGTCGTGCGGGTGATGATGTGGCTGATCGCGACGCCGCGGGTCTCCGGGCTGTTCAATGTCGGTACCGGCAAGGCGCGCAGCTTCAAGGACCTGATCGTCTCGGCCTATGGCGCGCTCGGGCTGGAGCCGAACATCCAGTATGTCGACATGCCCGAGCAGATTCGCGGCAGCTACCAGTACTTCACCCAGAGCGTCGTCGATCGTCTCGGGCGCGCCGGGTACAATGGCGGTTTCACCCGCCTGGAAGACGCAGTCGGGGCCTATGTGACGGGCTTTCTCGATCGCGCGGATCGCTATCGCTAGTGCGGATGACGGTGACTGATGTTCGATTTTGAAGCGATCTCGCGTGCAATGTCCGGCCAGACCGTACTCTGCGTCGGCGACCTCATGCTCGACGAGTTCGTCTATGGCGAGGTGTCGCGAATCTCGCCTGAGGCGCCGGCGCCGGTGATCGCGGTCAGGCGCAGCGAGACCAATATCGGCGGCGCCGGCAACGTCGCGCGCAACATCGCCGCCCTTGGCGGGCGCTGCATCTTCGTCGGCCTGATCGGCGAGGACGCCGCCGGCACGGTGCTATCAGAGGCGCTGGCGAAGGAGGCCGCTATCGAGACCGTGCTGGTGCGCGACGCCGCGCGTCCGACCACGCGCAAGGTGCGCTTCGTCTCCGAGCAATTCTCGACCCACATGCTGCGTTCCGACTGGGAGCTCGCCGCGCCGGCCGCGCCGGCCATCGAGCAGCAGCTGATCGATGCGATCCTGCCACGTCTTGCGCGGGCCGACATCGTGCTGCTGTCGGACTACGCCAAGGGCGTGCTCACCGCGCGCGTGATCCGCAACGTGATCGACGCGGCGCGCCAGGCGCAAAAGCGCGTCATCGTCGACCCCAAGAGCGCAAATCTCGCGATCTATCGCGGCGCGACCGTGCTGACGCCGAACCGCAAGGAATTCGCCGAGGCGACCCGCAGCCGCGCCGACAGCCAGGACAGCATCGCGCAGGCCGCGCCCGATGCGATGTATCTCGCGGATTGCGAGGCGATGCTGGTGACACAGGGCGAGCGCGGCATGACGCTGGTGACGCGGGACGGCGACTCGATCCATGTGCCGGCGCTGCCGGTCAAGGTGCGCGACGTTTCCGGCGCCGGCGATACCGTTGCCGCGGCGCTGGCGCTGGCGCTGGCGGGTGGGGCCGATTGGGAAGGCGCGCTGCGGATCGCGAGCGCGGCGGCGGCGGTTGCGGTCGGCAAGACCGGCACCGCGATCGTCAAGTCCGCCGAATTGCGCCGAAGGATCCTGCCGCACGCTTCGCTGGCGGCCGAGGAGAAGATCGTCCCGGCGGGCGGCGACATCGATGCACACCTTGCGGAGTGGCGCCGGCAGGATCTGCGCATCGGCTTCACCAATGGCTGCTTCGACATCCTGCATCCCGGCCACGTCAAGGTGCTGACCGCCGCGCGCGGCGCCTGTGACCGCCTGGTCGTCGGGCTGAACAGCGACCCCTCGGTGAAGCGGCTGAAGGGCGAGGGACGTCCGGTGCAGAACGAGCGCGCCCGCGCCGAGGTGCTGGCGGCGCTGGAAGCCGTCGACCTCGTCGCGATCTTCGAGGAGGACACGCCGATCAATCTGATCACGCAGGTGCGGCCGAGCGTGCTGGTCAAGGGCGGCGACTATACCCGCGAGCAGGTGGTCGGCCACGAGATCGTCGAAGCGGCCGGCGGCGAGGTGGTGCTGGTCGAGATCCTGGCCGGCCACAGCACGACGTCGCTGGTTGCGCGGGCCCGTGAGGGCAAAGCGTGAGCGCAAGCATGGCATCCCCGGCAGGCGCCGCGGCATGTCCGGCCTGGCGCGATCCGGCGCGCTGGCAGACCGCGACCGATGTGGTCGCGGTCCTGATCGCGCTGTCGCTGCCGTGGTCGACCTCGCTGGTCGGCATCTTCGGCGTGGTGCTGCTGATCGCGATTGCGCCGACCGTCGATCTGAAGGCGTTCTGGGCGCTGCTGAAGCGGCCGATCTGCCTGGCGCCGGTCGCGTTGTTTTGCCTCGCGCTTGTCGGCACGCTCTGGTCGGACGCGGCCTGGGGCGCGCGATTCTACGCGGTCGGGCCGACCGCAAAACTGCTCGTGCTTCCGGTCCTGCTCTATCATTTCCAGCGCTCGGCCCGCGGGACCTGGGTGTTCGTCGCTTTCCTCGTCTCCTGCACGCTGCTGATGCTGATGTCCTGGCTGGTGCTTGCCTATCCGCACCTCGCGCTGAGGGCGCCCGCGCCTGGCGAGCAGGGAGTCTTCGTCAAGAACTACATCGACCAGAGCCAGGAATTCACGTTGTGCGCGGTCGCGCTGGCCTATCCGATCGTGATGCTGCTACGGGCCAAGCGCATCCTGCCGGCCATTTTGCTGATCGCGATTGCGCTCAGCCTGTTCGCCAACATGGCGATGGTGGTGGTGTCGCGCACTGCATTGGTGACGGTTCCGATCATGTTCGCGGTGTTTGCGCTGCTCCATCTGCGTTGGCGCAGCATCGTCCTGATCCTTTGCGCGGCCGCCGCGTTAGCCGTGGTGGCGTGGTACGGCTCGCCCCAATTGCGCTCGACGGCGGAGTCGTTCGAGCGCGACTACAAGCTCTACATGGAGCGCAACGAGCCGACCTCGCTCGGCTTGCGGCTCGAATTCTGGCGCAAGTCGCTCGGCTTCTTCTCCGAGGCTCCGGTGATCGGCCATGGCACCGGCGCGACGCGGGGCCTGTTCGAGCGCGTCGCGAAGGGCGGTGTGACCCAGGCCTCCGGCGAAGTGATCGGAAACCCCCACAATCAAACGTTGAACGTCGCCGTGCAGTGGGGCATTGTGGGTGTAGCGATACTGTACGCGATGTGGCTCCTGCACCTTTTGCTGTTCCGCGGCGACGGTCTCGTCAACTGGATCGGGCTTCTCGTCGTGGTACAGAATATTTCTAGTTCGTTGTTTAATTCACACATCTTCGACTTTCATGAGGGCTGGATGTATGTGCTGGGCGTCGGAGTTGCGGGCGGCATGGCGTTGAAGGGGCAATTGGGGGCCGGTATGGAACCCGAGCCGCCTGCTCGTCCGTGATCGCTGGCAAGGGCTGTGCAGATACGCTATCAGCCTGCCAATGTCTCATCGCGAACTCCCAGTTGCCGGCAACCCGTCCGTTAGATGACGCGTCTTTCACAACTCACCCTGCGCAATTTCCTGATTTTGGTGCATGACGCGCTCGCGACGACGTTTGCGTTGCTGGCGAGCTTCTATCTGCGTTTCGAGGGCAGTCTCCTCACCGATCGATTGCCGCATCTGCTGCTGATTCTGCCCTGGTTCGTGCTGTTCAGCGTTTTCGTCAGCTATTTCTCCAATCTGACCACGGCGAAATGGCGCTTCACCTCGCTGCCGGACGCGGTGAATATCCTGCGGGTTGCAGCCGTGCTGACCCTGGCACTGGTCGTGCTGGACTACGTCTACTTCTTCACCGGAACGAATTCGCAAAGCCCGGTGTTCCTCGGCCGGGTCACGATCATCCTGTTCTTCTTCCTCGAGGTGTTCGCGCTGAGCGCGTTGCGTCTCGGCTACCGCTATTTCCGTTATTCGCGCACGCGCCTGCATGCCCGATCCGACAATGCCGCGCCGGCGCTGCTGGTCGGACGTACGGCCGATGCCGAAGTCGTGCTGCGCGGCATCGAGAATGGCGCGATCAAGCGGCTCTGGCCGGTCGGCGTGCTCTCGCCGTCGGACGCGGACCGCGGCCAGATGATCCGCAACATTCCCGTGGTCGGCGGCGTCGACGACATCGAGGCCGTGATTCGGGATTTCGAGACCCGCCAGCGGCCGATCAAGCGCGTGGTCATGACACCGTCGGCCTTCGAACCCGAAGCGCATCCGGAAAGCGTGCTGATGCGCGCCCGGCGGCTCGGCGTGATGGTCAGTCGCCTGCCGTCGCTGGAGGGCGGCGACGCGCCGCGACTGACCAACGTCGCCGTCGAGGACCTGCTGCTGCGCCCGAGCCAGAAGATCGACTACGCGCGGCTCGAGACGCTGGTGCGGGGCAAGTCGGTCATCGTGACCGGCGGCGGCGGCTCGATCGGCGCCGAAATCTGCGAACGGGTCGCGACTTTCGGCGCGGCGCGCCTCCTGGTCGTGGAGAACTCGGAGCCGGCGCTCTATGCGGTCACCGAGGCGCTGGCCGCGCGCGACTCCGGCCCCGAGATCGAGGGCCGGATCGCCGATATCCGGGATCGCGAGCGCATCACGCGGCTGATGAGCGAGTTCAAGCCCGACATCGTGTTCCATGCCGCGGCGCTCAAGCATGTACCGATCCTGGAGCGCGACTGGAGCGAAGGGGTCAAGACCAACATCTTCGGGTCGGTGAACGTGGCCGACGCCGCGCATGCCGCGGGCGCGAGCGCGATGGTGATGATCTCGACCGACAAGGCGATCGAGCCGGTGTCGATGCTGGGCCTGACCAAGCGGTTCGCCGAGATGTATTGTCAGGCGCTGGACCATGACCTGATGACCGAGGCAAAGGGCAGGCCGCACATGCGGCTGATCTCGGTGCGGTTCGGCAACGTGCTGGCGTCCAATGGATCGGTGGTGCCGAAATTCAAGGCGCAGATCGAGAGCGGCGGACCGATCACGGTGACCCATCCGGACATGGTTCGCTATTTCATGACGATCCGCGAGGCCTGCGATCTCGTGATCACGGCGGCGACGCACGCCATGACGCCTGCGAGGCCCGACGTCTCGGTCTATGTGCTGAACATGGGCCAACCGGTGAAGATCGTCGATCTCGCCGAGCGGATGATCCGTCTGTCGGGCCTGCAACCCGGCGTCGACGTCGAGATCGTGTTCAGCGGCATCCGTCCCGGCGAGCGGCTGAACGAGATCCTGTTCGCAAGCCAGGAACCGACGCTTGAGATCGGCGTCGCCGGCGTCATGGCGGCCAAGCCGAACCAGCCTCCGATGTCGACGCTGCGCAAGTGGCTTGCGGCGCTGGAGGATGCGATCGAGAGAGATGACCGTGTGACCATCCGCGCCGTCCTTCAGGACGCCGTGCCCGAGTTCGGATCGAATGCCGCCTGACCGCGCCGTTCTGCGGACGCCGAGACAGGACCGTTTCGAAAGCCATTGATGCGTAGTTCTCGAAAAGTCGTGGTCGTCAGCCAGCACTATCCGCCGGACCACAGCACGACCGCCGCGATCATGTCTGCGATCGCCGAACGGATCGCGCAGGAGGCGGAGGTGATGGTGGTCTCGGGGATGCCGGGCTCGGCGCGGGCGCCGGCGCCCGGGCGGCCCGCCGTCGTCGAGATCAGGAACTGGCTGCCTGGAAAGGCGGCGCTGATCAAGCGCGCGCTGGCCGAGGCGCTGTTCACCGGCCGGATCTTTTTTGCGCTGTTGTCGCGGCTGAAGCGGGGCGACGTGGCGCTGACGGTGACCGCTCCCTTCGCGCTGCCCTATGCGGTTGCCGCCGCGGCAAGGTTGAAGGGGGCCAAGTCGGCGCTGATCCTGCACGACCTGTTTCCCGACGTGCTCGTGATGGCCGGGCTGCTGCGGTCGTCCTCGCTGGTCGCGCGGGCGATGCGCGCGATCAATGCGCTGATGTTCCGGGCCCTGAACGCTGTCATCGTGATCGGCCGCGACGCCGAGAAGCTGCTGCTGCGATTTGGCGGAATGACTCAGGACAAGATCAGGTTCATCCCGAACTGGGCCACGCTCGCGCCCGGCAACCGTCCCGTGAGCCCCGACAATCCGTTTCGCAAGGCCATCGCCGCCCGCTTCGTCGTCGGGCTGTCAGGCAATCTCGGCTTCACCCATGATCCGGACATCGTGTTCGAGGCCGCGCGGCTGCTGCGTGACGAAAGCGAGATCCACTTCCTGCTCTCGGGATGGGGCATCGGCTTCGCGCGGCTCAAGGAACTGCAGGCCACCGCCCGGCTTGCCAACGTCACGCTGGTCGACCGCGTCGCGGACAGCGAGCTGGATGCGCTGCTCTCCAGCGCAGACGTCTGGCTCATTCCCTATCGCAAGGACGTCGCCGGCGTGTCGGTGCCGAGCCGGTTCTATAATCTGCTCGCGGCCGGTCGCCCCGTCATTCTCGTCTCCGAGCCCGAGGCAGAGGCCGCGCTCACCGTCAGCGAAAACCGGCTGGGCTGGGTCGTCACGCCGGGAAGGCCCGATCAACTGGCCGACGCCATCCGCCTGGCGTCGCGATCGCAGGACGCCGCGATGGCCGAGCGCGCCGTCGCGACCGCGCGGACCTTCAGTCCCGAGCGGGCGCTCGCGAGCTATGCTGCGCTGGTCCAGGAGCTGCTATCCAATCGCGATGTGGAGCGGATGGTATGAATGATGGTCGCCGGACGGTTCTGGTGACGGGTGCCAGCGGCTTCGTCGGCCGCCACGTCGTGCCCGTATTGGCGCGCAACGGCTGGGTGGTACGACGCGCGGTGCGAACGGCGCCGCAGGATGCGAACGACGTGACGATCGACTCGCTCAGTCCGGTCACCAATTGGGGCGCCGCGCTCGATGGCGTGGACGCCGTTGTTCATCTTGCGGCCCGCGTCCACCAGCAGTCCGACGAGCAGGCGATAGAGCTCTACCGCAACGTCAATATCGAGGGCACGCTGCATCTGGCACGTTCCGCGGCCGCCGCCGGCGTGCGCGATTTCATTTTCGTCAGCACGATCCTGGTGCATGGGCGCAGCAATTACGGGCGTCCTCCGTTTCGCGAGGACGATGTCCTGACACCGCGCGGCCTCTACGGAAACTCGAAGGCGGCCGCCGAGGTTGGCTTGAAGGAAATTGTGCCGGGCAGCGGCATGAGGGTGACCGTCATCAGGCCGCCGCTGATCTACGGCGCCGGCGCCAAGGGAAATTTCGCGTTGCTCAGGCGTGCCGTGATCAATCGCATGCCGCTACCGCTCGCTTATGTGAAGAATCGCCGCGCGTTCGTGTCGGCGGAAAACCTCGCGTCGTTCATCTTGCACCGGTTGTCGCACCCGGGAAACGATTTCGACGTGTTCCTGGTGGCTGACCGCGAGCAGGTCTCGACGCGGGAATTCGTCGAGCGCCTGGCCCGGGCGGCGGACACCGCGCCGCGTCTGTTCTGGCTGCCGGCGCCGCTCCTGAAGATGGCGCTCGGGATCAGCGGCCGCAAGGAAGCTTATGACAGCCTGTTCGCCTCGCTCGAGCTTGATCTCTCCAAGATCGCGGGCACCGGATGGCAGCAGCCGATCAGCCTCGACGAGGGGCTGCGGCGCGCGCTGCGTCAAACGGATAGCTGAGGCGATCAGAGCGGTCGCGAGAACCGCCGCAGCTGCCAGGCGACGGCGAGCGCGCCGGCCAGCAGCAGCGCGATGTCCGCGGTGAGCGAATTGAGGGCGACCGAGGCGAATGCGAGCAGCGCCAGCACCGCGTTGAGCGCAAACACCTCGCCGACGACGCGCCACACCGTGAACCCGTTGTCGGTCGCGCGCTGGTAGAAGTGCGAGCGATGCGCGGCCCAGAAAGGCTCGCGCCGCGCCATGCGGCGAAACAGCGTGACCGTCGCGTCCGTCAGATAGTACAGCGGCAACAGCAGCGCGGCGGCGAATTGCCGATGCAGGGCGAGCTCGAGCAGGCACCAGCCGAGCAGCAAGCCGATCGGCAGGCTGCCGACATCGCCGAGGAATATCCTTGCGACCGGTCGGTTGAAGGGCGCGAAGCCGAGCAGCGCGCCGCACAGCGCTGCCGCGACCAGCGCGGGAGCTGCGGGGACATGGCCGAAGCTACCGAGCAGGGCGATCGCCACGGTGATCGGCACGGCCTCGGCCGCGGTCATCAGGTCGAGCCCGTCCATGAAGTTGACGAGGTTCACGAACCAGAGGCCGGCGATCAGCAGCAGGCCGCGTTCGAGCCAGAGCGGGCCGGCTGGAACCAGCCTGAGACCATCAGGCGCGGAAAACACCACGGCCGCAACGGCGGCGGCCTGCATCAGCAGCCGCGGGACGACGGGCAGCGAGCGGATGTCGTCGGCAAAGCCCACCACCGCGATGAACAGGCAGGCCGCGAAGACGATGAAGGGAATCGTCAGGTCCTGCGATCCGGCCAGGACGATGACGATCCCGCCCGCCAGCAGCGTCGCCGCCGTGACCGCGATGCCGGCACCCTGCGGCGTTGGAATACGGTGCGACGAGCGCGCATTCGGCTTCGCCAGTGCCACACGCAGCAGCAGCGGCCGCGTCGCCTGGATCAGGACAGCCGAGATCGACGCAGCCAGAACCGCTGCGATCAATGACAAGAGGATTTCGAAAGCGCTCATTCTGGTCCGGCTATTGCGATCCCGGGACTCGCGATTGCGATCCCGGGACTTCGATCGGCTCTGTGCCCTTGGCGGCCTTTTCCGGGCTCAGGATCCACACCAGGCCGCCAAACACGCCAACCACGAACGATACTGCGCCGAACAACAGCGAGATGTTGACGCCCTCATTCGCGATCAATCCGGCGTAGCCGAAGGCCAGCGCCATCGTGGCCTCGCGCACGCCCCAGCCTGCGATCGAGATCGGCATCATCGTGATCAGCATCACCGGCGGCAACAACTGGAAGATCTGGCCGAAGGTGACGGGGGCGGTGATCGACTTCACCACGCACCAGGCGATCACGACGGTCACCACGTGAATGGCGATCGAGAGGGTTGCGACCCTCAATCCGTGCTTGCGGCTGAACAACACCCGGTTCGCGATGACCGCGCAGGCGTGGATGTGATGCGTCGCCCACCATTGCTTCAGCCAGGCCCATGGCAACACGCCGATCAGCAGGAAGCCAAATCCGGCCGCGAGTGCGGCGAGGTCGAGAAGCAGCAACGCCATCCAGCCGTTGGAATCGGAAATCAGCCGATAGCTCCAGGGCAGGGTGGCGGCGATGACGACGGCGAGGGCGATCAGTCCGATCGCGCGGTCGACGAAAATCGAATAGGTGGCTGCGCGCCAGCCCGCACCGGCACGCGCGACGAGCCAGAGCCGGACCGCGTCGCCGCCGATCGAGGACGGCAGTGTCTGGTTGAAGAAGGTGCCGATCACATTGAAGCGCATGGCCTGAGCGGTCTCCAGCGGAGCGCCGCACTCCACGCTGATCTCCCGCCAGCGCAACACCCCGAGAAAGATCTGCAGGAACGTGACCGCAATCGCGAGCCCGAGCCAGCCCAGGCTCTCGACCTGGATACGGGAGGCAAGGTCGTACAGATTGACCTTGCGCAGCGAGAAATAGAGCAGCGCGGCCGAGATCAGGATCTTGACGGTCGAAAGCAGGATTCGGCGCATTTCCGTTCGCGCTGCCAGGTTTCAGAATGTGTCAAAAACAGCGCAAAACGCTTTCGCGCGCCCAAATTCGCCGCCTTGGTATGGTTTCCGCGCCGATCTGGCAATACCCGTACTGGTCCCTATTGCGGCAGGCGCGAAGGGGTGGCTAAAGAGGCCGAAACGGGGGACGGCCGGCCACTCACCGGGGATTTAGGTTACCGGTAAAATCCGACCAGACGCGCGGGGGCGCGTGCTACTGCTTGGATAGTGCTTCCTAGGTAACAGGGCCGCCGGCTGCGATGGCCCGGGCTGATTTGGTGTGTCGTCGGCAGGCGGATACGACAGGATTTGCACGACAGGACTTGAGGCATCGATGGATCGACGAATTATTCCCCTGATCATGTGCGGCGGCGCGGGCACGCGGCTGTGGCCGGCGTCACGCGAGGTGCATCCGAAGCAGTTCCTGTCGCTGTTCGGGGCCCGCTCGACCTTCCAGGAGACGCTGCTGCGAGTTTCTGATCCGACTTTGTTCGAGCGTCCCATCGTGATCACCAACGAGGCCTATCGCTTCATGGTGCTGGAGCAACTGGCCGAGATCGGCCGCGAGGCCGACGTGCTGCTGGAGCCGATGCGCCGCGACTCGGGGCCGGCGATCGCGGCCGGTGCGGCGTTCGCGCAGAGCCGCGACAGCGAGGCGATCGTGCTGGCGCTGGCCGCCGACCATCTGGTGCGGGACACCCCGGCCTTCGTCGCCGCGTGCCGCGGTGGGTTGGTGGCTGCGGACACCGGCCGCATCGTGACATTCGGCGTCAAGCCGGAGCGGCCGGCCACCGAATACGGCTACATCAATCCGGGTGAGGTGGTCGCCGGAGAGGTGCGCGCGGTGGCGAAATTCGTCGAGAAGCCGGATGCCGCGACCGCGGCGGGCTATATCGATGCAGGTTATCTCTGGAACAGCGGCAACTTCATGTTCCGCGCAAGCGTGCTGCTCGACGAGTACCGCAATGTCGATGCGGACAGCGTGGCCTCGGTGGAGCAGTCGGTTACGTCGGCGGCGCGCGATCTCGGCTTCGTCAAGCTCGATGCGCCGGCCTTCGGCGCGGCGAAGGCGATCTCGATCGACTACGCCGTCATGGAGAAGACATCGCATGCCGCGGTGGTGCCGGTGGCGTGCGGCTGGTCCGACATCGGCTCGTGGCGTCAGGTCTGGGAGCTCGCCGACAAGGACAGCCTCGGCAACGCGGCGCGGGGCAAGGCGGTGTTCGAGGACTCCCGCAATTGCAACGTCTCGACCGACCGGGCGCTGGTTGCGCTCGAAGGCGTCGACGATCTCGTCGTGGTCGCGACCCAGGACGCCGTGCTGGTGTCACGCCAGAAGGACGCCAATGGGCTGAAGCGCCTGGTCGCGAAACTGAAAGTGGCGGCGCCGGAGGTGACCGAGAACCACATCAAGGTGCATCGCCCCTGGGGCTCCTATCAGTCGGTCGACAATGGCGATCGCCACCAGGTCAAGCGCATCGTCGTCAAGCCGGGCGGACGGCTGTCCCTCCAGAAGCACCATCACCGCTCCGAGCACTGGATCGTGGTGCGCGGCACCGCGCAGGTCACCGTCAACGAGCTGATCAAG
Organism: Bradyrhizobium sp. BR2003; assembly: GCF_009720285.1. Taxonomy (NCBI): domain Bacteria; kingdom Pseudomonadati; phylum Pseudomonadota; class Alphaproteobacteria; order Hyphomicrobiales; family Nitrobacteraceae; genus Bradyrhizobium; species Bradyrhizobium sp. BR2003. The sequence continues at coordinate 260,585 of NZ_SMYJ01000024.1, read as the reverse complement.
ACGGTGCACGAGAACGAATCGATCTACATCCCGATCGGCGCGGTGCACCGGCTGGAGAACCCGGGCAAGATCCAGCTCGAGCTGATCGAGGTGCAGACCGGCAGCTATCTCGGCGAGGACGACATCATCCGCATCGAGGATGATTATCGGCGCACCTGAGGCCAACGGGCCCGCGCTCAAGATCGAGTTGCGGGCGATGTAACTCTTTGAATCAAAACGTGTCCGGATTTCGCCGTTGGCATTCGCCACATTTGTGACGCCGTGCTATAGCGGCTGCCAACGAAGCGGTCGTGATTTGCGCCAAAGGCGCGGATCGGGCAGAGGGGCCTTGGTACTGATTCCCTCGGAGCCGGGACGGCTCCCTGAGAAGCCGGGACAACCGCCAGAACGTTACTTGGGGTCTACGATATGAATGCAAAAGTGTCCGCAGCCGGCGCGAAGGCCGATATCGGCCGCGCATTGCGCGTCGGCGTGATCGGCGCCGGCGTGATGGGCAGCAACCATGCCCGCGTGCTGGCCGGACTGCCCGGGGTGCTGTTGATCGGCATCGTCGATCCGCTGCCGGAACATCGCACCCGCGCCATCGACCTGGTCGGCTGCCGCGCCTTCGAAAGCCTCGATCAGCTGTTCGCCGAGGGCATCGATGCGGTGACGATCGCTGCCCCCACCCATCTGCATCACGAGATCGCGCTCGCCTGCATCGCGCGCAACATTCACATCCTGGTCGAGAAGCCGGTCGCATCCACGGTCGAAGAGGGCCGCGAGATCGTCGCGGCCGCCGAGCGGGCCGGCGTCACGCTGATGGTCGGCCATGTCGAGCGCTTCAATCCGGCGGTCGCCGCGATCAAGAAGGCGATCTCCGGCGAGGACATCCTGTCGATCGGCATCACCCGGGTCGGCCCGTTCCCGCCGCGAATGTCCAATGTCGGCGTCGTGATCGATCTTGCCGTGCACGACATCGACCTGATCCGCTGGTTCACCGAGTCCGACATCGTCGAGGTGCAGCCGCAGCTCTCGAGCGCCGTCGCCGAGCGCGAGGACATCGCGCTGCTGCAGTTCCGTACCGCGTCCGGCGTGCTCGCCCACATCAACACCAACTGGCTGACGCCGTTCAAGGCACGCAACGTGACGGTCGCAACCCGCGGCAAGTATGTGATGGGCGATCTGCTCACGCGTCAGGTCACCGAATGTTTCGGCTTCAAGCCGGACGGCAGCTATTCGATGCGTCATCTGCCGGTCGGTCACGACGAGCCGCTGCGCGCCGAACTGATCGCCTTCCTCGATGCCGTGCGCGGCGGCAAGCTGCCGGCCGTGTCCGGCGACGAGGGCGTGGCGAGCCTCGAGATCGCGATCCGCTGCCTGGAATCGCCCGCCAGGCCCGCCGCCTCGACAATGCGCAAGGGGCCGCGCCGCATCGCCGGCTGATTTTCATTCATTCAACACGTGCAAAGAGCTTCCATGAACCAGCATATGCAGCTTGAGCCCATTCCCTTCATCGATATCGCCGCGCAGCGCCGGCGGCTCGGCAAGTCGATCGATGATGCGGTCGCGCGCGTGCTCGACCATTGCCAGTTCATCAACGGTCCCGAAGTGACCGCGCTGGAGAAGGCGCTGGCGGATTATAGCGGCGCAAAGCATGTGGTCAGCTGTGCGAGCGGCACCGACGCGCTCTTGATGGTCCTGATGGCGAAGAATGTCGGGCCGGGCGACGCGGTGTTGTGCCCGACCTTCACCTTCTGTGCGACCGGCGAGGTCGTGACGCTGACCGGCGCGACGCCGGTTTTCGTCGACGTCGACGAGGAGACCTTCAACATCGACGTCAACTCGCTGAAGCGCGGCATCGCGACGGCGCGCGCGCGCGGCCTGAAGCCGGTCGCCGTGATCCCGGTGGACCTGTTCGGCCAGAGCGCCGATCACGATGCGATCGGCGCGGTCGCCGAGGCCGAGGGCCTGTTCGTGCTCGATGACGCCGCGCAGGGCTTCGGCGCAACCTACAAGAACCGCAAGCTCGGCACCTTCGGGCTCGCGACCGGGACCAGCTTCTTCCCGGCCAAGCCGCTCGGCTGTTTCGGCGACGGCGGCGCGATCTTCACCGACGACGAGGAACTCGCACGCACGCTGCGCAGCATCCGCGTGCACGGCCAGGGCTCGGACAAGTACGACAACGTGCGGCTCGGCCTCACGGCGCGGCTCGACACCATGCAGGCGGCGATCCTGCTTGAGAAGCTGAAGATTTTCGACGACGAGATCGCGGCGCGCAACAAGGTGGCGGAGCGCTATTCGCGCGCGCTCGGCAACCTCGTCGCGGTGCCGCGCCTTGCGCCGGGCTGTACCTCGGTGTGGGCGCAGTACACCATCCGCCTGTCCGACGGCATCGATCGCGACACCTTCGCGGCGGCCCTGAAGGCGCACGGCGTCCCGACCATGATCTACTATCCCAAATCGGTGCACCAGCAGACGGCCTACAGCCACTATCCGGTTGCCGACGGCGGCCTGCCGGTCAGCGAGCGCCTGTCGAAGGACGTCATCGCCCTGCCGATGCACCCCTATCTCGACGAGACGACGCAGGACCGCGTCATCCAGGCTGTGCGCAGCGCGCTACAGGCATGATCCCGAAAAGTGGCTTCCGGTTTTAGGGCAGGATCATGCCTAAATCGTTAAAGGCCTGATAGGAAACTTTTTCGTACCGTAATCATGCGCTAGAAGCAGCGCATGCTTGGGCGCATCTTCACCGTCGGCGGCTATACCCTGCTATCGCGGGTCACCGGGTTCGCACGCGACATCATGCTCGCGGCGATCCTCGGTGCGGGGCCGGTTGCCGACGCCTTCTTCGTGGCGCTGCGGCTGCCCAACCATTTCCGCGCGATCTTCGCCGAAGGCGCCTTCAACGCCGCTTTCGTGCCGGCCTACGCCCATGTCCATGGCGAGCGCGGCGAGGCGTCCGCACGGCTGTTCGCCGACCGCATCTTCACGCTCCTGTTCGCCTCGCAGGTGATCCTGCTGGCGGTGGCGATGGCGTTCATGCCGCAGGCGATGAGCGTCCTCGCGCCGGGCTTCACCGAGGACGCGGCGCAGCGCAAGCTCGCGATCGAGCTGACGCGGATCACCTTTCCCTATCTGCTGCTGATCACGCTGGTGACGCTCTATGGCGGCATGCTCAACGTGATGCATCGCTTCGCCAGCGCGGCCGCGGCGCCGATCTTCCTCAACCTCGCCATGATGATGACGCTGGCGCTCGCGGCTTTCTTCCCCAGCGCGGGCCACGCCGCGGCATGGGGCGTGCTGATCTCGGGCTTCCTGCAATTCTTCCTGCTCGCCGGCGACCTCGCGCGCCACAGCGGCCTGCCGCGGTTCGCGCCCTTGCGGCTCGACGAGGACGTCCGCGGCTTCTTCCGCGCGCTGGGTCCGGCGACGCTGGGCTCGATGGGCACGCAGGTGGCGCTGTTCGCCGACACCATCATCGCGACCTTCCTCCCCGCAGGCGCGCTGTCGGCGCTGTATTATGCCGATCGCCTCAATCAATTGCCGATCGGCGTGATCGGGATCGCGATCGGCACCGTGCTGCTGCCGGAGATGTCGCGGCGGCTGAGCGCCGACGACCACGCCGGCGCGATGGCTGCACAGCGCCGCGCCTTCGATTTCACGCTGCTGTTCTCGGTACCGTTCGTGGCGGCGTTCCTGACCGTGGCCGATCCGATCATGCGCGCGATGTTCGCCCGCGGCGCCTTCTCCAAGGCCGATGCGGCAACCGCCGGCGCCACGCTCGCGGCCTATGCGGTGGGGCTGATTCCGTTCGTGATGATCCGCAGCGCGGTTGCGACCTTCTACGCCCGCAAGGACACTGCAACGCCGGTAAAAGCGGCGCTGACCGGGGTCGCGGTCAACGTCGCGCTGAAGATCGCGCTGGTCGGCACGCTGGCGCAGGTCGGGCTCGCGCTCGCGACCGCGGTCGGCGCCTGGATCAATCTGCTGCTGGTGCTGATGTTTGCCGTGCGCCGCGGCTACCTCGCGCTCGATCGCGCGATGATCCGCTCGTTCGGCACCTTCGCGCTGTGCGGGGTGCTGCTCGCGGTCGCGCTGTGGCTGACCTCGCATTTCGCTTATGTGTGGTTCGCGCCGATGCAGATCTTTCGTGATGAGCTGATCCTGCTGCTGCTGATTGCCGTCGGCGTCTTCGTCTATGCCCTCTCGATCCTCACGCTGTTCGGCCGCGGCTGGCTGTTCGCGCTGCGCCGCGTATAGTTTTACCTGTCAAATCAAGTGCATAGGAGGCGGCTGTGTGATAGCGCCGCGCGCGGCGGAAAGCGGTTTGCGCTTCGCCGACAACCACGCCAATATGCGCAAAACACACCAAGGCAATTGGAGAGACGATGGCAGCTCCCATCAAATTCGGCGTCGGACAAAGTGTGCGGCGCAAGGAGGACGACGCTCTGATTCGCGGCAGGGGCCGCTATACCGACGACGTTGCACCGTCTCCCGCATTGCACGCGCTGATGCTGCGTTCGCCGCATGCGCACGCGACCTATACGATCGATGCCGGCAAGGCCCGCGGCATGCCCGGAGTGGCGCTGATCCTGACCGCCGCCGACGTCGCCGAGCTCGGCGGCCTGCCGTGCCTGTTCAATCTCGAAACCGATCCGTTCACCGCTCCGCCTTATCCGATCCTCGCCAGGGACGAGGTGCGCCATGTCGGCGACGCGGTAGCCTTCGTGGTCGCCGATACCGTCGACCATGCCCGTGACGCGATCGAGGCGATCGACGTCAAATGGACGCCGCTGCCGGCCGCGGTCGGCCTCGTCAATGCGGTGAAGAAGGACGCGCCGCAGGTCTGGCCGGACAAGCCCGGCAATGTGCTGTTCGACGTCTCGATCGGCGACAAGAAGGCCGCCGAAGACGCGTTCGCCAAGGCGCATGCGGTAGCCGAGATCACCATCGTCAATCCGCGCGTCATCACCAATTTCATGGAGACGCGCGCCGCGGTCGCGGAATACGACGCCAAGAAGGATCATCTGACGCTGACGATCGGCAGCCAGGGCAGCCACCGCCTGCGCGAGATCCTCTGCGACATGATCCTGAAGATGCCGAAGGAGAACATGCGGGTGATCTGCCCGGATGTCGGCGGCGGTTTCGGCACCAAGCTGTTTCCCTATCGCGAATATGCGCTGATCGCGGTCGCCGCGCGCAAGCTCAAGAAGAGCATCAAATGGACGGCCGAGCGCTCCGACCATTTCATGGGCGACGCGCAGGGCCGCGACAATCTCACCACCGCGAAGATGGCGCTCGCCGAAGACGGCAAATTCCTCGGCATGGATGTCGACCTGATGGGCGACATGGGCGCCTATCTCTCGACCTTCGCGCCTTATATCCCGCATGGCGGCGCCGGCATGCTGCCGGGCCTCTATGACATCCAGGCCTTCCACTGCCGGGTCCGCACCGTGTTCACCAACACGGTGCCGGTCGATGCCTATCGCGGCGCCGGCCGCCCGGAGGCCGCCTATGTCATCGAACGCCTGGTCGATGCCGCCGCGCGCAAGCTCGGCATGACGCCGGACGCCATCAGGCGGAAGAATTTCATTCCGCCGAAGTCGCTGCCCTACACGACCGCGACCGGCAAGGTCTACGACTCCGGCGACTTCGTCGCGCACATGAAGCGCGCGATGGAGATTGCCAACTGGAAGGAGTTTCCGAAGCGCGCCAAGGCGGCCAGAAAGGACGGCCTGGTGCGGGGCATCGGCATGGCGAGCTATGTCGAGGTCTGCGGCACCATGGGCGAGGAGACCGCCAATGTGGCGCTCGATGCCAATGGCGATATCTCGGTCCTGATCGGCACGCAGTCGAGCGGGCAGGGCCACCAGACCGCCTATGCGCAGATCGTCGCCGAGCAGTTCGGCGTGCCGCCCGAGCGCGTCCATGTGCTGCAGGGCGATACCGACAAGATCGCGACCGGCCTCGGCACCGGCGGCTCGGCATCGATTCCGTCCGGCGGCGTCAGCGTGCAGCGCGCGACGCATGATCTCGGCAACAAGCTGAAGGAGCTCGCGGCGCAGGCGCTGGAAGCCGGCGCCGGCGACCTCGAAATCGCCGACGGCCGCATCCGCATCGCCGGCACCGACCGCTCGATCAGCTTTGCCGATCTCGCCAAACGCCCCGGCGGCGATACGTCGAAGATGAATGCGAGCGCGACCTTCGCTAGCGCCGACGGCACCTATCCGAACGGCACGCACCTCGCCGAGGTCGAGATCGATCCCGCCACCGGCATCATCAAGATCGTCAGCTACGTCATCGTCGACGATTTCGGCGTCACGCTCAATCCGCTGATGCTGGCGGGCCAGGTTCATGGCGGCGCGATGCAGGGCATCGGACAGGCGCTGATGGAGCAGGCGGTGTACAGCCCGACCGACGGTCAGCTCGTCACCGGCACGTTCATGGACTATGCGCTGCCGCGCGCCTCCGACGGGCCGTCCTTCGTGTTCGAGACCCATAACGTGCCCTGCACGACCAATCCAATGGGCGTGAAGGGCGCGGGCGAGGCCGGCGCGATCGGCTCGTGCCCGGCGGTCGTCAACGCGATCGTCGAGGGGCTGCATCGCGAGTACAAGATCGACCACATCGACATGCCGGCGACGCCGGAACGGGTCTGGATCGCGATCCGCGAGGCGCAGCGCCGCCACAATCTCTGATAAATTGTCGCAGGCGGAATGAAGATTCCGCCTGCGGTGTTTTGCAAACCAGGCCGGCCGCAGACCGCGGACCGGGACAGAGCGGAATTGAGGGGTTTTGCCGATGAAGCGGATTGTCGTCGTCGCAGCGATGCTTGCGTTGAGTGCCGGTGCCGTCGTGGCCCAACAGGATCAGGTCAAGAAGACCCAGGCCATGATGAAGGACAATGGCAAGAATGCGGGCGCGCTGGCGGCGATGCTCAAGGGCGAGAAGCCCTACGACCAGGCGACCGTCAATGCCGCGCTGGCCCAGTTCGAGGACACGGCCAAGCAGCTTCCGACACTGTTTCCGGAGAGCATGAAGGGCGTCAAGCTGGACGGTGACTATGCCCCTTCGCCAAAAATCTGGGAAGACAAGACGGGTTTCGCGCAGCAGGCAACGAGCTTCGCCAAGGCCGTCACCGATGCCAAGGGCAAGATCAAGGATGTGGATACCCTGAAGGTCGAATTGGGCCTGATCGGCAAGCAGTGCGGCGGCTGCCACGAGACCTATCGCCTCAAGAAGGGTTGATCGCCATTCGGCCCATCGTCGTTCGATCAATGAAAAGGGCGGACGCTTCGAGGCGTCCGCCCTTTTTTGTGTCGGCCGCTTCTTGTTGAAGCGACGTCGCGACGACGACTTCGTCAGGATGACTTGGTGACGGATTACTTCGTCACTTGGCCGCGGATCTCACCGCCCGGGTTGGCCGCGGTGTGAACGTTGACATAGTACTTGCCGGCGAGGAGATCGGCGGCCTGCGCGTCGGTCAGGGTTGCGCTGCCTTCGACCGGGCTCGATGTCGCGTTCGGGATGGCGACCGCGACACCGGAATTCTTGCCGGCCTCGGCGGGGCCGTGGAAATGCGCGGCGGTGGCCGGACCCGACAGGCCGGAATAGGTCAGCTTCCAGCTCAGCTTCTTGCTGGCGGCATCGTAGTCGATGTCGGCGGTGCCGGTGGCGGCGCTGGTATTCGGCGGCACTTCGCTCTTGCCATCCAGCTTCGCCGTGAACTTCTCGGCAAAGGCCGGACCGGCGAGGGCGATGGCGGCGCCGAGCGTCAGCGTGGCAAGCAAGGTCTTGTTCGACATGGTTCTCTCCCCTTTGACGTTACAGGATGGTTGCAATCTTCAAACAGCGGCTTTTCGGATTTATTCCCAAAATGATCGTGGGTGCGGCAAATTTGATGCGAGCTTGTCCGACGGGTTGCCATCATACTGGTTGCTACGATGACGCGACCAATGACGGATCGGCGAATGCTGCGACGAATTTTCCTCCTGGCGATTCTGGCCGGCGTAATCGGCCTTGGCGTGTTCTGGTGGCTGACGATCCCCGCGACCGTCGCCGCCGGCGCCCTGCCAGCCTATCAGCCTGACCTGGCCAACGGCCTCACAACGTTCAATGCGGGGGGATGTTCCTCCTGCCATGCCGTGCCGAAGCAGGACGACCGCACGAGGCTCGGCGGCGGGCTCGCGATCACCTCGCCGTTCGGTACCTTCTATGCGCCGAACATCTCGCCCGACCCGAACGACGGCATCGGCCGCTGGAGCGAGGCCGATTTCGTCACTGCGGTCATGAAGGGCACCTCGCCATCGGGCGCGCACTATTTCCCGGCGTTTCCGTACCCGTCCTATCAGCACGCCAAGGTCAGCGATGTGCGCGACCTGTTCGCCTATCTGAAGACCTTGCCGCCGGTCGCCGGCAAGGTGCGCGACCACGAGTTGCCGTTTCCGTTCAACATCAGGCGCAATGTCGGCGTCTGGAAATTGCTGTTCATGAACGGCAAGCCGTTCATCGCGGATGCAAGCCGCTCCGCGCATTGGTATCGCGGCGCCTATCTCGTCAACAGCTTCGGCCATTGCGCCGAGTGCCACAGCCCGCGCAATGTCCTCGGCGGCATCGTCACCGCGCAGCGCTTCGCTGGTGGTCCGAATCCGGAGGGCGAAGGCTGGGTGCCCAACATCACACCAAGGGGGATCTCGGACTGGAGTGTGAAGGATATCGCCTATTTTCTCGAGAGCGGCCAGACGCCGGACGGCGACTCCGCCGGTGGGGCGATGGTGCGCGTGATCCGCAACACCTCGCAACTGTCGTCGTCCGACCGCGACGCGATCGCCGAGTACATCAAGTCGCTGCCGCCGGTCGAGGGACCGCCGAAGCCGGTGAAGAAGGAGAAGGAGTCGTAAAGCGGGATGAGCTTTGGTTGAACCGGCTCGCCGCGGTTTCGGTTCACCTCTCCCAAGGGAGAGGTGAACTTTCGACGCCGTTCAAGCTCGATCCAATCTCATCATGCTCTCGTGGACGCGTCCTACTTCGCGCCGAACGCCTTGAAGGTGATGATGGTGAGGGTGTCCTGGATGCCCGGGATCACCTGAACCTTCTCGTTGATGAAATGGCCGATGTCGGTGTCGTGGTCGACGTAGAACTTGACCAGAAGGTCGTAATTGCCCGCGGTGGAATAGATCTCGGACGCAATCTCGGCCTCCGCCAGCGCGTTGGCGACGGCGTAGGACTGGCCGAGCTTGCATTTGATCTGGACGAAGAAAGGAACCATCAAAGTCGTCTCCGGGGATTTCCGCGACTATAGGCCCAAAACGGGCGACCAAGGCAAGGGGCGAGGCAAGGGGGCAAGGCGAGGCCAACCCGCGCTAAAGTCAGGCGAACTTGCCGTCGATCCGCGGTCGGGCTAGGACAGGCCATGGTCTTGTTCGCGATGGTCGCATTCGTATCAACCGCCGGTTCTGCTAGATGACGCCGGTCGCGCTCACCATTGCCGGCTCGGACTCCTCGGGCGGGGCGGGCATCCAGGCCGACCTCAAGAGCTTTGCCGCGCTCGGGGTGTTCGGGGCGTCTGCGATCACGGCGCTGACCGCGCAGAACACCACGGGGGTCAGCGGCATTCATCCGGTGCCCGCGTCATTCGTCACCGCCCAGATCGATGCGGTGTTCTCCGACCTCGCGGTCGGCGCGGTCAAGATCGGCATGGTGGCACAGGCCGAGACGATTGCGGCGATCGCCGACGGGCTGATGCGCTGGGCGCCGCGTCATGTCGTCCTCGATCCGGTGATGGTCGCAACCTCGGGCGATCGGCTGCTTGCCGCCGAGGCGGTCGATGCGCTGAAGACCCTGCTGTTTCCGCTGGCCTCGCTGATCACGCCGAACCTGCCGGAAGCGGCGGCGCTGCTCAACGAGCCGGTTGCCGAGAGCGAGGCCGACATCGAGCGACAAGGCAAGCGATTGCTGGCGATGGGTTGTCGCGCGGTGCTGGTCAAGGGCGGCCACGGCCACGGCGTTGACAGCATCGACTATCTGATCGACGCCGAGCGTAGCATCGCGCTGGCTGCGCCGCGCATTGCGACCGCCAATACGCATGGCACCGGCTGCTCGCTGTCCTCGGCAATTGCAGCAGGGCTCGCGAAGGGCGAGAGCATGGAGACCTCCGTGCGCAACGCCAAGGCCTGGATCACCGAAGCAATCGCCGCTGCCGATCGTTTTGCCGTCGGCCACGGCCATGGGCCGGTGCATCACTTTCACAAATACTACTGAAAGTATCGTAGCCGTGTAGCCCGGATGGAGCCAACGGGTCGCGCGAACGCGCGCCGGTTGGCTCCATCCGGGCTACGCACCGCGCGCGTCGTTCCATCGCGTTACGCAGCCACACAACGCCTCTTCCCCACAGCCGCGACCGCCGATGTCGCCAGATTGTCGCACGCTGCTGTTATCCGCAGGGCAGGGGCGTACTGCTGATTCTCGTTAACTGTTTGTGGGGCCTTGGGTCGCGGGGATCGTCATCGCCTTGTCACAGGAATCTGTTAGGTGCACAGGCATGGGAAGTGACTCCTTGAGTGAAGAAAGTCCCGAGCGGCACTTTCGCACTTTGTTTATCTCCGATGTCCATCTCGGAGCCCGCGGTTCGCAAGCCGACCGCCTGCTGGACTTCCTCCGCTCTCACGATGCCGACACGATCTACCTCGTTGGTGATATCGTCGACGGCTGGGCGCTGAAGTCGAACTGGTACTGGCCGCAGACCCATAACGATTTCGTGCAGAAGATGCTGCGCAAGGCGCGCAAGGGCGCCAAGGTGATCTACGTCCCGGGCAACCACGACGAGTTCCTGCGCAAATATTACGGCACGCATTTCGGCGGCATCGACGTGGTGGAGAACACCGTCCACACCGGCGCCGACGGCAAGCGCTATCTCGTGATCCACGGCGACATCTTCGACCTCGTGGTGCAGAACGCGCGCTGGCTCGCCCATCTCGGCGACAAGGCCTACGACTTCGCGATCCAGATGAATCGCTTCGTCAACTTCTTCCGCAAGATGTTCGGCGTGCCGTACTGGTCGCTGTCGCAATGGGCCAAGCTGAAGGTCAAGAAGGCGGTGAACTATATCGGCGCCTTCGAGGCGACGCTTGCCGGCGAGGCGCGGCGCCACGGCTGCGACGGTGTGATCTGCGGCCACATCCACTACGCGACGATTCATGACGAGCACGGTATCCGCTACATGAATTGCGGCGACTGGGTGGAGAGTTGCACAGCGCTCGCCGAGCATGAGGACGGCCATTTCGAGATCATCACCTGGACCGACCCGGTGCGCCGGATCGCGCCAGTTCCGCGAGTGACGGCACGCGCTGCATGACGCATATCCTGGTCGCGACCGATGCGTGGCATCCCCAGGTCAACGGGGTTGTCCGCACGCTGACCATGATGGCACAGGCGGCGAAATCGCTCGGCGTCGAGGTGAGCTTCCTGACGCCGGACGAGTTCCGCACCTTCGCGATGCCGAGCTATCGCGATCTCCGGCTGGCGCTGCCGTACCGGGCCAAGGTCGCAAGTCTGATCGAGGCTGCGAGGCCCGACAGCATCCATATCGCGACTGAGGGGCCGATCGGGCTTGCGGTGCGCCGCTACTGCCGCAAGCGCGGCCTGCCGTTCACGACGAGCTTCCACACCCGCTTCCCCGAATACGTCTCGGCGCGGACGCCGGTCCCGGAGGCCTGGGTGTGGCGCGCGCTGCGCTGGTTCCACAGGCCGAGCCGCGCGGTGATGGCGGCGACCCCGGCGCTGGCGGCCGAGTTGCGTCAGCGCGGCTTCCGCAACGTGGTGCTGTGGTCGCGCGGCGTCGATACTGCGCTGTTCCATCCGCGCGACGTCGATCTCTGCCTGCCGCAGCCGGTCTATCTCAGCGTCGGCCGGGTGGCGGTGGAGAAGAATCTGGACGCCTTCCTCGAGCTCGATTTGCCGGGAACCAAGGTCGTGGTCGGCGACGGCCCGGCGCGGGCGGCGCTGGAGCGGAAATATCCGGACGCCGTGTTCCTCGGCGCCCGCCATGGGGAAGAATTGGCTGAGATCTACGCCGCGGCCGATGTGTTCGTTTTCCCGAGCCGGACCGATACGTTCGGTCTGGTGCTGCTTGAAGCGTTGGCGAGCGGCCTGCCGGTTGCCGCTTTTCCGGTCACCGGTCCCCGCGACGTGATCGGCGCGGCGCCGGTCGGCGTGCTCGATGAGGATTTGCGCCATGCCTGCCTGGAGGCGCTCAGCATCCCGCGGCAGGCCTGCGTCGATTTTGCTGCGCTCCACACCTGGCAGGCGTCGGCCCGGGTGTTCATCGACCGTTGCATGAACGTCCGTCCCGCGCCGCCGGATGGCGAAGGGGAAGCGTTCGAATTCGGTGCCGAAGAGCACCATTTCGCCGTCCTGCCGGCACCACAGCCAAACTCACGCTAGTTGGGTCACGCAAGCTTGTTTTTGACGCGTTTTCTTCACGCGAACCGGTCCCCACTTCACTCGAAAACGCTATGAAGCGTCTTGCCCGCCAGCCTGCTGCCGCGATACAAATTGCGAATGACGGACACCGTTCTCAATCCACCCGTCGCTGCCGCGGACATCGATGCCGCCGCAAGGGTGGTCGCGCCGTTCGCGGTGCGCACGCCGCTCCTGACCTTCCCCGTTCTCAACGAACGCGTCGGCAGCCAGGTTTTCCTCAAGCCCGAAATGCTGCAGCGGACCGGATCGTTCAAGTTTCGCGGCGCCTTCAACAAGCTCGCCTCGATCCCGCAGGACAAGCGGAGCGGTGGCGTCGTCGCGTTCTCCTCGGGCAACCACGCCCAGGGCGTCGCCGCGGCGGCCAAGATCCTCAACATGCAGGCGACCATCGTGATGCCTGCGGACTCGCCGATCACCAAGCGCGAGCGCACCAAATCCTATGGCGCCGAAGTCGTGCTCTACGACCGCGATCGCGACGACCGCGAGGCGATCGCCAACGGCATTGCCGGCAAGCGCGGCGCGACCTTGGTGCGCCCCTACGACGATCCCTTCGTGATCGCGGGCCAGGGCACCGCCGGCCGCGAGATCGCCGAGGACATGGCCGCGCTCGGACTGACGCCCGACATCGTGGTCGCGCCGGCGTCGGGCGGCGGATTGATCGCCGGCGTCGCAACCGCGGTGAAGGCGAAATATCCGCAGGCCCAGGTGATCGTCGCCGAGCCCGCGGGCTATGACGACCACGCCCTGTCGCTCAAGGTCGGACATCGCGAGGCGCATCCGGTCGCGGCGCGCACCATCTGCGATGCGCTGATGGCGATGATGCCGGGCGAACTGACCTTCGCCATCAACAGCAAGCTGCTCGCAAATGGCGTCAACGCCACCGATGACGAAGTCGGCGCCGCCGTCGCCTTTGCCTACCGCGAGCTGAAGCTCGTGGTCGAGCCCGGCGGCGCGGTCGGACTCGCCGCGCTGCTCGCGGGACGGATCGACGCCAAGGGCAAGAACGTCGTCATCGTGCTGTCGGGCGGCAATGTCGACGCCGACCTGTTCGCGAAACTCGTTGCCTGACGCCGGGTTAGGCACCGATGCTGCCGCGGCACATGAGCTGGCTCACGTTGCGTGTGCGGGGCATGAATGCTTCGCGCGCCACGCATCATGCGCGGGCTTGACCCGCGCATCCATCTCAAAGGAAGCTCTTGGTCGATGGATTGCGGGGGCGCAGGCGAGCTGAGCGACGCCGTCCTTTGGACGGCTATGCCCGACAATGACGAAGTGCGGACGTCGGCGCTTACGAGAAGAACGCGATCCTCTCGGCCTGGCTCATGCGGCGGATCGGCGCGAGCGGGTCGTTGGCCGCAGCACTCGGCCTTTTCAGAAGACCACTGGCGATGATCGTCGAGCCGAGTGAGACCTCCGCTGCTGGAACAGCAGCCTCAACGGCGGGCGGGAGAGGCGGCGGCATCACCAGAGTTTCGGCAATCGGCGCTGCGGCCAGCGGTGGCGGCTCGATCTTGACTTCGGCCCTGACCTCGACCTGCGACGCGGGCGCCGGTGCAGGCTCGGGCTGAATGGCGGGCGCAACCATTTCGGGCTCGGCCGTCATCGCCTCGGCGACGCCCATCGCTTCCGCGATGCGCATCTCCTCGGCGGCGCGCATTTCCTCCGCGATCGCCTCTTCGTCGATCGGATCGGGCGCGCCCATCTCCATCGCGATCAGGTCGAGCACCGCCTCGTCATGGGCGTCGGCCGCCGCTTCGTTGCTGACGCGGGCGAGTTCTGCGGCCTCGGCTTCGGCCAGCGCGGCTTCAGCCTTGAGCCAGGCCTCGCTCGGCTGTGGCATCACGGCCGTAGCGGCCTCAGGGGCGGGAATCGCGGCTTCGACGTTCGACACGGCAGCGGCCTCCTGAGGCGGCGCTGGCGGCGTAGCGGCCATATCGGGGGCTTCACTTTCGACCACCGGTGGCGGCGCAGGGGCCGCTGGCGGCGGCTCCGCAACCGGCGCCTCGGCCACATCTGGCTCGGCCGCAGGCGTCGCCGCCTTGTCCGGATCGAATTCGCTCAGGCGGCGTGCCAGCGCAGCGAAGGCGGCATCCAGCACGGCCTTGGCATCGTCCATCGAGACCTCGGCGGCGCCAGCCTCGATCGCGCTGACCTGCGAATCGATGATGTCGCAGATCCGGCCGTCATTGCCGATCTCGCGCAGCCGCCACGAGATCTCCCTGATCACCCGCACGCCCTTGCGCACCGGCGCGAGGCTCTGCTCGAAGCTGATGCCGTCGAGCGCGGCGATGGCGGAGGCCTGGGCGGCTTCGATTGCGCCGCGCAGGGCGGCCAGCGCCTGCGCCACCTGCTCGTCCCTGATCGCCGCTGCGGCGGCTTGCCGCTGCGCGCTGAGGCTTTCCTCGATCCGCGCCACCGCATCGAGCACCATGCGGGTATCGGCATTGCGGTTGCGCTTGGCGTATTCGCCGAGGAACCAGCGGCCCCGCGAAGTCTCCATGAAGGCCGCGCTGATCGCGGCATAGTCCTCCTCGCTCGGCAGGGCCGCGCGGGCGGATATCGGCGACAGGGCGAATGCTTCTTCGGCCATCACAATCTCTCCGCGCAAATCACTGCGCGTTACGCTAACGATCACCACGATATCGCGCGAATCGCAATTGAATTGATGTCTTCCGAATCACAAATCCCCATTGCAGCAAAGGTTGCATCGCGGCGATTCGCGCGCAGCCTTGCGGCATTCTATGCCACGCTGTTCGGCATGACCGGCGTTCACCTGCCGTTTTTCACGGTGTGGCTGAAGGCGGTCGGCATCGACGCCACCTGGATCGGCATCATCACCGCGGTGCCGCCGGTGACGCGTTTCACCGTGCTGCCGCTGGTCACCGCGGCGGCGGAACGGCGCCAGATGCTGCGCGGGGCGATCATCGCCACCGGATTCGCCACCGCGTTCGGCTTTGCCGTGATCGGCACCCAGCACCAGGCGTTCGTGCTGCTGGCGATCTATGCGCTGACCTGCTGCGTCTGGACGCCGATGGTGCCGCTCACCGACGCCTATGCGCTGCGCGGCGTCAGGCAATTCGGCCTCAGCTACGGACCGCTGCGGCTGTGGGGCTCGGCCGCCTTCGCGGTCTGCGCGCTGCTGTGCGGCTTCCTGCTCCGCTATGTCGCGGAGGTCGACCTGATCTGGATCATCACGGCCGTGACGGTGCTCGGCGCGCTGGTCGGGCTGACGCTGCGGCCGCTGGGCCGTCCAGCGGCTGCCGTCACACCTGCGGCCGGCGCGCCAAAACTGCTGCGCAATCCCACCTTCCTCGCCATCATCGTATCCTCGGCGCTGATCCAGGGCAGCCACGGCGCCTATTACATCTTCGCATCGATTGCCTGGCAGCAGGCCGGCTTCAGCGGCCTGACGATCGCGTGTCTCTGGGTGCTCGGCGTGATCGCCGAGATCGTGCTGTTTGCGGCCTCGCCGCGCTTCACTCTGCCGTCCGCTGTGCTGGTGATGATCGCAGCCTCCAGTGCCGCGGCGCGCTGGGCGATTACCGCGCAGGACCCGCCGCTTGCGGTGCTTGCCGTGGTCCAGCTCGGACACGGGCTGAGCTTCGGCCTGACGCAGGTCGGCATCATGGGCCTGATGGTGCATCACGTGCCGGTTCACGTGATGGCGCGCGCGCAAGGCTATCTCACGGCCTGCGGCGGCATTGTCGCCAGCACCACCGCGATCGTCAGCGGCACGGTCTATGCGCGCTTCGGGCTCGGCGTCTACGACATGATGGCCGCAATGGCGGCCACGGGCGGGCTCGTGATGTGGCTGGCGCGCAAGCGTCTCACCGATTAGCCCCAGAGCGCGGCGTCGGGCGGATAGACCAGGCTGCCCTCGTAGCGCAGGCCGTGGTCGCGGTCCCTGGCCAGCAGCAGCGGGCCGTCGAGATCGATGAAGCGCGCGGCTTGCGCGATCAGCATCGCCGGTGCCATCGCCAGCGAGGTCGCGACCATGCAGCCGATCATGATCTCGAAGCCGAGCGCACGGGCGGCATCCGCCATCGCCAGCGCTTCGGTCAGGCCGCCGGTCTTGTCGAGCTTGATGTTGACGGCGTCATAGCGGCCGCGCAGGCCGGCAAGCGAGCCGCGGTCGTGCACGCTCTCGTCGGCGCAGATCGCAACCGGGCGCCGGATCCGCGCCAGCGCCTCGTCCTTGCCCGCCGGCAGCGGCTGCTCGATCAGGGTGACGCCGGCATCGGCGCAGGCCGCGAGATTGGCGGCGAGGTTGTCCTCGGTCCAGGCCTCGTTGGCGTCGACGATCAGCTCGGATCGAGGCGCCGCCTTGCGCACGGCGGCGATCCGTGCGCCGTCGCCATCGCCGCCGAGCTTGATCTTGAGCAGCTGACGATGCGCAGCCTTCGCGGTGGCCTCCGCCATCGCCTCGGGCGTTCCGAGCGAGATCGTATAGGCGGTGGCGCGCGGCTCCGGCGCGGGCCGGCCGAGCAGGTTCCAGATCCGTTTGCCGGCGCGTTTGGCCTCAAGGTCCGCCAGCGCGCAATCCAGCGCGTTGCGGGCGGCGCCGGCGGGCATCCGCTCCTGCAAGGCGATGCGGTCCATGCCGCCGGCGAGCGGCGCCTGCATCGCCTGGATCGCCTGCAGCGTCGCCTCGGGCGTTTCGCCATAGCGCGGGTAGGGCACGCATTCGCCGCGGCCAGTGCGGCCGCCCTGGCTTACCTCGGCGACCACGACGACGGCCTCGGTCTTGGCGCCGCGGCTGATCGTGAAGGTCCCCGCGATCGGCCAGCGCTCGATCCGACCGGTCAGGGAAATCGCTCCGGATGGGGTGGAAGTCATTTTAAAGTCTACTATTTCCTGAACCGTAGCTTGCGACGCGCAGCCAACTATGGCTGGTTAGCGGCAGATTCGACAAGCCGATCCGGCAGCGCCGGAGATCAGCGTTAGCGGCAGCCAGCCGGCTTGAGGGGTAGGCAAAAGGTGAGCGGCGACCCGACACTGGAGCGGATAGCCCAAGGCGAAGGACTGGCGTTGTGTGCGGCGGGCAACTGGACCGCCCGCTTTGCCCCTGCGCTCGAGCGGATCGTCTCCGACGCGGAGAAGCTGCGCGGCAGCCGGCCGCACATCTTCATCGACGTGTCGCAGGTCGCGAGCCTCGACACCTTCGGTGCCTGGCTGATCGAGCGGCTGCGCCGCAGCCTCAGCGACGCCAGCGGGGAAGCCGAGATCGCGGGCCTGTCGGCCAACTATTCCAGCCTGGTCGACGAGGTCCGCCGCGTCGGCCCCGCGCCCAGGGTCGTCGGCGACCCGCTGTCGATATCAGGCATGCTCGAGCAGATCGGGCGCACCGTGGCCGGGATCGGCGGCACGATCATCGGCCTCGTCGACATGCTCGGCGCGGTGCTGGCGGCCTCCGGCAAGGTGCTGATCCATCCGCGCAGCTTCCGCCTGACCTCGACCGTGCATCACCTCGAGCAGGTGTGCTGGCGCGCGGTGCCGATCGTGGTGCTGATCACCTTCCTGATCGGCTGCATCATCTCGCAGCAGGGCATCTTCCATTTCCGCAGGTTCGGCGCCGACATCTTCGTCGTCGACATGCTGGGCGTCCTGGTGCTGCGCGAGATCGGCGTGCTGCTGGTCGCGATCATGGTCGCGGGCCGTTCCGGCTCGGCCTATACCGCCGAGCTCGGCTCGATGAAGATGCGCGAGGAGATCGACGCGCTGCGCACCATGGGCTTCGATCCGATCGAGGTCCTGATCCTGCCGCGCATGCTGGCGCTGGTGCTGGCGCTGCCGATCCTGGCCTTTCTCGGCGCGATGGCCGCGCTCTATGGCGGCGGCCTGGTGGCCTGGCTCTATGGCGGCGTCGATCCGGAGGCCTTCCTGCTCCGCCTTCGTGATGCCATATCGATCGACCATTTCATCGTCGGCATGGTCAAGGCGCCCGTCATGGCGGCGGTGATCGGTATCGTCGCCTGCGTCGAAGGCCTGGCGGTACAGGGCTCGGCGGAGTCGCTCGGACAGCACACCACCGCCTCGGTGGTGAAAGGGATCTTCTTCGTGATCGTGATGGACGGCGTGTTCGCGATCTTCTTCGCTTCGATCGGGATGTGATCATGGCGGAAGAGGACAACGACGCCATCATCCGGGTCCGCGACATCACGGTTCAATTCGGCAACACGCGGGTGCTCGACGGCCTCAACCTCGACGTCAGGCGCGGCGAGATTCTCGGCTTCGTCGGGCCCTCGGGGGCCGGCAAGTCGGTGCTGACGCGCACCATTATCGGGCTCGTGCCGAAGGTCGCCGGCCGCATCGAAGTGTTCGGCGTCGATCTCGACGCGGCGAGCACCTCGCAACGCCGTGCCGTCGAGCGCCGCTGGGGCATCCTGTTCCAGCAGGGCGCGCTGTTCTCCTCGCTCACGGTGCGCCAGAACATCCAGTTTCCGGCGCGCGAATATCTGCGCGTCTCGCAGCGGCTGCTCGATGAGATCATGGTGGCGAAACTCGTGATGGTCGGGCTGAAGCCGGAAGTCGCCGATCGTTATCCGTCGGAATTGTCGGGCGGCATGATCAAGCGCGTCGCGCTGGCGCGCGCACTCGCGCTCGATCCCGAGCTCGTGTTTCTCGACGAGCCGACCTCGGGTCTCGATCCGATCGGCGCCGGCGAGTTTGACGAGCTGGTGCGCACCCTGCAGCGCACTTTGGGGCTGACCGTTTTCATGGTAACCCACGACCTCGACAGCCTTTACACCGCGTGCGACCGCATCGCCGTTTTAGGGAACGGTAAGATCATTGCTGCAGGATCGATCGCCGACATGAAGGCATCGCAGCATCCATGGCTGCAGCAATATTTCAACGGCAAGCGCGCCCGTGCCGTTGTGGCCTAGCCCATGATCCCGAAACCTGGAGCCGATTTTCGGACGAAATCATGCGCCAACAGGGAATTCGACGGGTTCGAGCGCAGCCGGCTGCGCGAGGGCCCAAGAGTGATTCCAAGAGTGATTAACGCGAGTAATTGATGGAAACGCGGGCGAACTACGTCTTGATCGGGGCTTTCACGCTGGCGGTGATCGCCGCCGCGTTCGGCTTCGTGCTCTGGTTCCAGAGCCTGCACACCACCAAGCAGCGCAGTCCCTTGCGGGTGATCTTCGAAGGGCCGGCGTCAGGCCTGCGCAACGGCGGCAATGTCAATTTTAACGGTATTCGGATAGGGGAGGTGGTCTCCGTGAAGCTCGACAACCCGCGACGCGTGGTCGCGCTGGCGATGATCGAGAACAACGCACCGCTCCGCAAGGACACCCTGGTCGGTCTCGAGTTCCAGGGGCTCACCGGCGTCGCCGCGATTTCGCTCAAGGGCGGCGAGGAGGCCGCCCCGCCGGTGCCGCTGGACGAGGACGGCATCCCGGTTCTGACCGCCGACCCGAATGCGTTGCAGGACGTCACCGAGGCGATCCGCGCCACCCTGCAAAACGTCAACCGCATTGTCGCTGACAATCAGCAGTCGGTGAAGAATTCGCTGAAGAATCTCGAGGTCTTCACCCAGGCGCTGGCGCGCAATTCCGAGAAGATCGACAACGTCATGCTCAAGGTCGACGGTGTGATGGGCAAGGCCGACAGCCTGATGCTGGGCCTCAATGCGATCGCGGGCGGCAACAATGGCAGCGAGCTGAACCTGATGGTGAAGTCGATCCGCGAGCTCGCCGAGGATCTCGACAAGCGCTCCAATCTCCTGATCAACGACGGTCGCAGGACGCTGTCCGATATCAGCCGCGCGGTGAACAATTTCGACCGCAACCCGAGCCGGGTGATCTTCGGCGGCAGCAACAACGCCGCACCCGAGCCCGCGCCGGCTCCGGCGGCACCCGGGCCGCGGCGGCGGCAGTAGTGAACGTCGTGGGCGAATAGCGAGTAGGGTTCGCTAGCGAGCGGATCCGTCATTGCGAGCGAAGCAACTCGTAGCCAGGATGGAGCGAAGCGTAATCCGGGGTCAACTCCGCGGCGGCACTGCCCCGGATTTCGCTGCGCTCCATCCGGGCTACGGCTCGTTGCATTCGCGTGACCGCGGCTGAGCCGGCCGGCTGCGAACCCAATTCCGAGCCCAAAACAAAAACGGAGGCCTTTCGGTCTCCGTTTTCCATTCGCTATTCGCCACTCACTATTCGCTTGCTTCGCAGCTTACCCCAGCCGTCCCGCGGCGTGCGCGAGCAGGGTGTAGACCAGCCCGGTCTCCGAGGTCAGGTGGCTGCTCAGCTCCTGCTGGCCGCGGCCGTCGCGGGCGACTTCGTCGAGCAGGCGCTCGAACTCCGCGATGTAGCGGTCGACCGTCTGCTTGAAGCCGCGGTCGGAGCGGTACTTGCGGGCCACCTCATCGAAGGCCTTCTGGCCGGCCGGCGTGTAGAGGCGCTTGGAGAACGCCTTGTTCTCGCCGCGCTGGTAGCGATCCCACATCTCGGCCGCAAGCGTGCGGTCCATCAGCCGGCCGATGTCGAGCGACAGCGACTCCAGCGGATTGACCGGCTGCTGCTGCGGACGCGGGCGCTGCTGGGCATCGCGGCTCTGCGGGGCGGGCGGCGGCGCGTCGCTGCGGTTGAGCAGGTCGGACAGCCAGCCGTCGCCGTTGTTGTTGGGGCCTGCCGGGCTGACCGGCGGGGCCTCGGTGCGGCGCGAACTCGCCATGCCGAGATCCGGCGGCGGCAGCGTCGAGGCGCTGTTGCCGTTGTCCCGCATGCGCACATCGCCGCGGCCGCCGCCGGCAGCCATCACCGGCTCCTCGTGGCGAACGCTGGCGCGGTTGGTCGAGACCACGTCGAGTCCGCGGCCGTGATGAGCGACGATGCGGTTCAGCTCGGCCAGCGCCTCGATCTGGTCGACGATCACCTTGCGCATCTGCGCGGTGTTCTCGGCGGCCTCCTGCGGCATCTCGAGCACGCCGCGGCGCAGCTCGTTGCGGGTGGCCTCGAGCTCGTTGTGCATCTCGCTCGCCATCTGCTTCATCGCCGTGACCATCGCGGAGAACTTCTCCGTCGATTCCTTGAACATCGCATCGGTCTCGGCATTGCTCTGCTGGTAGAGCTCGTTCATGGCGTCGACGGTCTGCTGACGCTCGTTCTCGGCTGCCTGGCGCACCGCCTCGAACTGCCTGCTGATCGCAGCCGAACCGGCGCCTGCGGTCTCCGCCACCACGCGGGCGATGTCGCGGGCGCGTTCCTCGGCCGCTCCGAGCGATTCATCGAGCAGCCCGGTGAAGCGTGACAGCCGCTGGTCGAGATCGGTGGTGCGAAGGTCGATGGTCGTGACCAGCGCTTCCAGCGCCGACTTGCGCTCGCTGACGGAGGCCGTCGTCGAGCGGTTGGCCTGCTCGACCAGGGCAGCCGCATCGATCAGCGCCTTGCCATGGGTCTCGAACTGGCTCGACAGCGCGCCGAGATCTTCCAGCGCCTTGCCGGTCTTGCTGTTGAACACCGTGAGCTGGTCTTCCAGCGTCTGGGTTGCCACGCCGTTGCGCGAGGTGACGTCGTTCATGGCGGACACGAAGTCGGCCACGCGGGTCACCAGCGCGCGCTCCAGCGAGTTGAGGTTGTCGTGGGCGCCGGTCAACACTTCCTGCAAGAGGATGTTGCCTTCACGCAGCCGCTCGAACAGCGCGACCGTATCGGTGCGCAGGATCTTGCTGGTCTCCTGCATCTCCGTGACGGCCGAGATCGAGACCTGGCGCGACTGGTCGATCGCCGCGCGCGAGGCCTGCTCGAGCTCCTTGAGCGACTTCGCCACCGCGCCGGTCGCCTGATCGCCGGCCGAGGTGATGTTGCGCGCGACATCGCTGCCGTGGGCCGCCATCGACTGCGAGAAGGCGAGGCCGCGGGTTTCGATCGCCTTCAGCGCGTCAGCGGTGGCGCGATCCATGTCGCTCGACAGCTGCGTGGTCTTGGCGGTCAGCGCCTCGACCAGCGAGCCGCGGCGGCCGTCGACCATTTGCGACAGACGCTCGGTCTGCTGCTGCACATAGGTGACGATCTCGTCGGTCTTGCCGGTCATCGCCGAGCCGAAGGCGCTGGAGGCCGACAGCACCGAACGTTCTATGTCGGCGGAGGTCGTCTTGACCTTGGTCGAGACCTCGTTGGACATGGTGATCAGCGCGGCCTGGGCGTTCTGCGCCGAGGTCTGGATGTTGTCGGTGGTCTTGGCCGTGACCGCACTCAATGCGCGCTCGATATCGGTCGAGAGCGTGCGGATCTGGGCGGCAGCATCGGCGGAGGTCGCCGCAAACGAGCCCTGGGCCTCGCGGGCGCTGCCCAGGATGGTCTGCGCAGTCTCCGCGCTGGCTGTGGTCAGCGAGCGCTCGATCTCGGCGGAGATCTCGCGGATCTGGCTTGCGGCCTCGCTGGAGGTCGCCACGAACGAGCTTTGCGCATCGCGGGCGCTGCCGAGGATCGCCTGCGCGGTGTTGGTGCCGACCGAGGTCAGGGTGCGCTCGACATCGGCGGCCAGCGACTTGACGTGGTTGGCTGCCTCCGTCGATGCGGTGACGAGGGTGTTCTGCGCCTCGCGGGCGCCGGCCGTCAGCATCTCGACGGTGCCGGAGCCGGCCATCGACAGCGCACGCTGGATGTCGGCGGCAAGCGCAGACACCTTGGTCGCAGCCTCGGTCGACGCGTTGACCAGCGTGCTCTGGGCCTCACGCGCACCTGATGTGATCGATTCCGCGGTGGCGGAGCCGGCCATCGACAGCGAACGCTCCATGTCGGCCGCCAGGGTGCGGACCAGATCGGCGGCCTCGGTGGATGCGCCGGCCAGCGTGCTCTGGGCCTCGCGGGCGGAGGCGACGACGGCTTCCGCGGTGGCGGAGCCGGCCATCGACAGCGAGCGCTCGATGTCGGCCGACAGTGTCCGGACCAGGTTGGTGGCGTCGGTCGACGCGCCGGCCAGCGTGCTCTGGGCCTCGCGGGCGGAGGCGACGATGGATTCCGCGGTGGCGGTGCCGGCGGTCGAGAGCGAGTGCTGCATGTCGGCCGCGAGCGTGCGGACCAGGTTGGCGGCTTCGGTGGATGCGCCGGCCAGCGTGCTCTGGGCCTCGCGAGCGGAGGCGACCACGGCTTCGGCAGTCGCGGTGCCGGCCATCGACAGCGAACGCTCGACGTCGCTGGCGAGCGACTTGACCTGGCCGGTGACGTCGGTCGACGTCGAGATCAGCGTGGTCTGGGCCTCGCGGGCACCGGTCATGATCGCCTCGGCGGCGGCAGAGCCGGCCATCGACAGCGACTGCTCGACATCGGTGGCCAGCGACTTGACCTGGCTCGCGGCGTCGACAGAGGCGCTGACCAGCGTGGTCTGCGCGTCGCGGGCGCCGGCCAGCACGGAGGCTGCGGTAGCGCTGCCGGCCGCCTGCAGCGTGCGCTCGACATCCTCGGACAGCGCCTTGATCTGCGAGGCGACGTCGCCGGAGGCCGAGACCAGCGACACCTGGGCGTCGCGGGCACTGGTGAGGATCGAGTTGGCGGCGCTGGTGCCGACGGCGGTCAGCACGCTCTCGACCTCGGCCGAGCTCAGCTTGAGCTGGTTGCCGACGTCCGCGGACACGGTGAGCAGCGCCTGCTGCGCGGTGCGCGCGCCGGTCTGGATGGTTTCGCTGGTGTTGACCACGAGGTTGGTCAGCGAGCGCTCGGCGTCCTCGACATGGGACTTGATGCTCGACGACAACAGCTCGGCGCGGGACATCAGGTCCTCGCTCGCCTGGCGGCCGCTGCTCTCGATGCGGCCGGCGACGGCCTCGACGCGCGAGCCCAGCAGGTCCTCGAACTGCGCGACGCGGGTGTCGATGTCGCCGGCGATGACGCCGACGCGGCTCTCGATGCCCTGCTGGATGTCGGCGAAGCGCGCCGAGATCGTGTCGGTCAGGTTCGCGCTGTGACCATTGATGGTGTCGGCGAGGCGGGTGCTGTGGCCGTTGAGGGTGTCGACCAGACGGACGCTGTGGCCGTCGATGGTCTCGGTGACGCCGTTGATGCGATGGTCGACCGCGGCGATCGCCTGCACGGTGCCTTCGGTCAGGGTGGTGGTGAGCAGGCCAAGCCGCGAGTCGATCGACTGGATCGCCTGGGTGGCGCCGTCGGTCAGCTGGGTCGCGAGCGTGCCGAGATGGCCGTCGATGGTGTCGGTGACCGACTTGGCGCGACTCTCGAAGGTAACTTCGAGGGACTTCATGCGGCCGTCGATCGCATCATCGAGCGATTGCAGACGGCCGTCGAACGAGCCGATCTTGGTGGCGAGCGAACTATCGAACGACGACAGCTTGTCGGTCAGCGAGGCATCGAGATTGGTGACGCGACTGCCGAGCGTGGTCTCGAACTGCAGCAGACGCTGGTCGAGCGAGGCGGTGATCTCGCCGCTGTTCGTGGTCACGCGATGGTCGAAGGTGTCGACATAGGTCTTCAGGCTGTCGGCGATGTCCTGGGTCCGCTGGCCCATGCGCTCGACGATGTCGCCGCCGAAGGTCTTCACCGTGCGGTCGAATTCCGAGATGTGCCGGGTGATCAGCGCGCCGAGCGTGCCGGAGTCGCGGGCGAATCTCTCGGCGAGCTCGCTGCCATGGTTCTTCACCAGGTCGTCGAACGCGCTCATCTGCAGCGACAGCGAGTCGTGCGCGGTCTCGGTCTGGCCCACCACCTTGGCGACCAGCGAGTTGACGGTGACGTCGAGCGCCTCGCTCGCCTTGTCGCCGGACGTCAGGATCTGGCCGGCGAGGCGGTTGCCGGCGTCGTCGATCTTGCTGACGAGGTCGTTGCTGCGCAGCTCGAGCTCGAGCAGCAGCGAGTCCGCGGAGTTCTTCAGGGAGTCGTGGACCTCTTCGGTGCGGTCGGAGATGCCGTCGACGATGGCGGACGAACGCTGCTCGAACTCGCCGGTGATGCGGTCGATGCGCTCGTTGAGCAGCTCGTGGACGCGATCGGCCAGATCGACGAACTCGTCATGGACGTGGCCGGTCTTGAAGTTGAGGCTGGTGGTCAGCCGCTCGGAGGCATCCATCACCGCGCGCGTGGTCTCGGCGCTGGCTTCCTCGAGGCGGTCGAGCAGGTCGCCGCCGCGCTCGCCGAGCGCGAGGATCATGTTGTCGCCGGCGTGGCTCAGCGCGGTCGTGATGTGCTGGCCGCGCTCTTCCAGCGCGCCGGTGATGCTCTTGGCGACCTCGTCGACGCGCGAGGCGATCGCGTCCGAGATCAGCGCGATATCGTGGCGCAGGTCGATCTGCACGCCGGAGATCGCGCTGCGCACCTGCTCGGCCTGGCCGACCAGGTTGTCGCGCTGGTGGGCGATGTCCTGCAGCAGCGCGCGGATGCGCACCTCGTTGTCGGAATAGGCGCGTTCCAGCGCCGCGACCTCGTTGGCAACGAGGGTCTCGAGTTCGCCGGCGCGCGCGATCGCGCGCTCGACGCCGTCGCCCATCGCCGCGACCTCGCGGCGAATCGCCTGGCCGACCGTCACCATGGAATCGGCGGCGGCGTTTTCGGGCTCGGAGAATCGCATCGCGACCTGCGCCATCGATTGCGCGATCATCTGCATGCGCTGACCGTGCGAGGCGAGGCTGGCGAGATAGTAGAACAGCAGGATCGGCACGGCGAACAGCGCGGCAAGGCCGGCGAGCACCAGCACACCGGTGCCCTGGGCCATCGAGGCCTGCAGGGCCGGCCAGAACGCGATGGTGAGAATCACGCCGCCCAGCAGCCAGGCGCCGGAGCAGACAAAGAACAGCGTGAAGGCGTTGCGCGCTCGTCCTCCCTGCAGCGTCTGCAGCATCTGGCCGATGGTTTCGCGATCGTCGTTGGCGGCGCGGCGCGGCGCGCGCGGTTCTTCGATCGGCTCGAACGCCGAACGATCGGTATTGTTCGGACGGGACTCGAACGATGCGGCTGAAAAATCGGCCGCGGGCGGCGGCAGGTTCGGCGGCGCGGCGCCTTCGTTGAGGGGGCTGCGATTCTCCGCGCTCTGTTCGCTGATGTTGAGGGCTTCCTGGATGGCAGAAAGCGCGACTTCGGTGGGATCTTTGACCTTCTTGGGAGTGTTCGCCATGTTCAGTCTGAGCCCTCTCACTATTTACGCGTCGGCGAGCCTGCGATCGTCCCCACGCAAGCTCGAAGCCGGTGCCCACAAGCGGAGCGCAAGCGGCCCCCTCGGCGGCTTGTCCGCTACATCCGCAAACATCCTATTGGGAGAGCGATGCGAATGAAATGCTTGCGATTAATACTTTCTTAATCATCGTTAACAGCTTTGCGCCATAAGGCCTTATGGGTACTCGAAATTCCGGCCGTAGAGCGTCGATTGTGTCCAGAAATTGTCCAGAATCGGGCGGTTTTGCCGATCATCCCGACAACAATCCGTTAACCAGTTTCGTGATTGGCTGGGCCAACGATCCGCCGGCGAGGGTCCGGCGGAGACGACAGGGACTGGCCATGCCGCTTCATCTCGAACGGGTCGAATGGACGCAATCGCCGCCGCTAGCGCCCGGCGCCGGGCCGATCGACGTCGATCACCTTCAGCGCATGACGCTGGGCGATCCGGGCCTCGAGCGGGAAGTGCTGGCCATGTTCTCGGCCCAGTCGGCCCGGATCCTCGGTGAACTGGCCGCCTTGCCGCCCGAGGCGGCGACCCACGCCCACACCCTGAAAGGATCGGCGCGGGCGATCGGCGCCTTCGGCGTCGCCGAGGCTGCGGCCCAGCTGGAGACCGCGCTGGCCGGCGGTTCCGATGCGGCCCAGCCGCTTGCCGCGCTCGGCGCAGCGATTGCCGAGGCGCGCACGGCGATCGAGCTGATCCTGGGCCGCACCTAGGCCTCCGGCGTCTCGGCGGCGCGCCGCGACAGCTTGGGCGGCGTCCCAACCGGCGGGCAGGTTTTCGGTCTCCGTGCTAGCGCTGTGCGGATCGACCCGTTATACGACTGCCCGGGACCTTTCCATCCATCGTCCGGCGCATTCCGGCAGCACGAGCAATCATGGCCAAAATCCACTTTATCGACCATTCCGGCGAGAAACGCACAGTTGAGATCGAGAACGGCGCGACGGTGATGGAAGGCGCGATCCGCAACGCCATTCCCGGCATTGAAGCCGAATGCGGCGGCGCCTGCGCCTGTGCGACCTGCCATGTCTATGTCGATGAAGCCTGGCGCGAGAAGGTGGGCGCGCCGTCGCCGATGGAAGAGGACATGCTGGATTTCGGCTTCGACGTGCGTCCGAACTCGCGGCTGTCCTGCCAGATCAAGGTGACCGACGATCTCGACGGACTGGTCGTGTCGACGCCGGAGCGGCAGGCCTAATGCTTCGGTTCTGATTGAATCAGAACCGAAGCTTCAGCTTTCTGTTTTGACGCGTTTTCTTGACGCGAACCGGCGTCTACTTCGCTCGAAAACGCTCTATTGTCTTTCATTCGCCGTCCGGATTCACACCGCGACGGACCCAGCGGCGGAAGTTCTGCTTGACCTCCGCCGGCAGCGGCGTCGGCCTGCGCGTGGCCTCATCGATCATCACCGTGACCGCCTTCGCCGACGCCACGCACCTGCCTTCCGAAAACACCACCTGGTCGAAGGTGGTCGATGTGCGTCCAAACTTGACGAGACCGAGCCCGAGCTCGATCTGACCCGGCCAGTGCAGCTCGGCGCGGAAATGGATGTCGAGGCGCACCATGATCCAGCCGAGCCCCGCCGGCATCAGCCCCATGCTGCGGTCCTTCACCAGCGTGACGCGGCCGGTTTCAAAATAGCTCGCATAGACGGCGTTGTTGACGTGGCCGTTGGGGTCGAGATCGGCAAAGCGCACATTGTCGGACAGGCGATAGGGAAAGTCTTCCAGGCGCGGCGCATCGTCAGCACGGACAGGGGCATTCACGAGGGGGATCTCCGTCGGTTTCCCGCCCATACAGCCGAGTTGCGCAGGCTCGGCAAGGGGTTGCCGCGCCAGCCGCTGTCCCTATTATGCATGTCCCGATCGGGCCATACTTGGCTGGGCAGGCGAGAGCCGTCCAGTCGATTTCAACTGAAAAGAAGCGGATATGAGCGAAGCGATCAAAACCGATGTGCTGATTATTGGCGCGGGTCCCTGCGGACTGTTCGCCGTGTTCGAACTGGGCCTGCTCGACATGAAGGTGCATCTGGTCGACATCCTCGACAAGATCGGCGGGCAGTGCGCCGAGCTCTATCCCGAGAAGCCGATCTACGACATTCCCGGCATTCCCTTCGTCACCGGCCAGGGTCTCACCGACCAGCTGCTGGAGCAGATCAAGCCGTTCAATCCGACCTTCCATCTCAACGAGATGGTCGAGAGCATTGAGAAGATCGGCGATCCCCTGTTCCGGGTGAAGACCGATGCCGGCAAGGAGTTCGAGTGCAAGGTCGTCGTGATCTCGGCCGGTGGCGGCTCGTTCCAGCCGAAGCGCCCGCCGGTGCCGGGCATCGAGGCCTATGAAGGGACGTCGGTGTTTTATGCCGTGCGCAAGATGGAGCAGTTCCGCGACAAGAACATCCTGATCGTCGGCGGCGGCGACTCCGCGCTCGACTGGACGCTCAATCTGCATCCGATCGCCCAGCGCATCACGCTGCTGCACCGGCGTGACGATTTCCGCGCGGCGCCGCACAGCGTCGAGCAGATGCGCGCGCTCGTTGCCGACGGCAAGATGGATCTGAAGATCGGCCAGGTCACGGGGCTCGAAGGCGCCAACGGCCAGCTCTCGGGCGCCGCGCTCAAGGGCAACGACAATGCGGTCTCGACGATCGCCTGCGATACGATGCTACCGTTCTTCGGGCTCACCATGAAGCTCGGCCCGGTCGCGAACTGGGGCGTGGCGCTGGAGAACAATCTGGTGCCGGTCGACACTGCGGCGTTCGAGACCAACGTGTCCGGCATCTTCGCGATCGGCGACATCAACACCTATCCGGGCAAGCTCAAGCTCATTCTCTCCGGCTTCCACGAGGGTGCGCTGATGGCGCAGAAGGCGCACCGCTACGTGTATCCGGACAAGCGGCTGGTGTTCCAGTACACAACCTCGTCATCGAGTCTGCAGAAGAAGCTTGGGGTGAACTGATTTCACTCGAGCAGAGACCAATGCCGGCGGCACGGGCCATTTCCTGCGCGGCGCGGGTACTGGAACACTCCGTGAAATGGCCGTAGTTTGCTTGTACTCGAGTTGGTCGATTGATCAGGTGATGATGATGCGGAACACGCTATCCAGACTTCGGCTGATCCTCGCGATCGCCACGGCCTTTGCGCTAGCTGCTCCGCTTGCGGCCTCGGCGGCCGACCCGTCGGCGGCCGGCCTGTGGCAAAAGATCGAAGACGGCAAGCCCGAGGGCTGGTTCCTGGTGATCGAGCGCAATGGTCTGTTCGAAGGCATGATCGCAAAGATGTTTTCATCGCCCGGCGATCCGCCCAATCCGGTCTGCTCGAAATGCACCGACGATCGCAAGGACATGCCGTGGCTCGGCATTCCGCTCATCCGCGACATGAAGCGCAACGGGCTCGCCTATGAAGGCGGCAACGTGCTCGATCCGCGCAACGGCAAGGTCTACAAGGCCAAGATGACGTTGAGCGCCGATGGTCAGACGCTGACGATGCGCGGCTTCCTCGGCATCTCGCTGTTCGGCAAGGATGAGGTCTGGACCCGGCTGCCTGACACCGCGGTGGCCCAGCTCGATCCCGCGATCGTCGCCAAATATCTGCCGGCGCAAGCCGCTGTAGCGAAGCCGGCGCCGGTGCCCGCGACGAAGCGGCACTAACACTTCTCTCTGGCTAACGCTCCGATCTGCGCGCGCTCACGCTCCGCTCTTGCCTGGCAGCGTGAGCGTTCAGCGCTGTCCCATTGGTGCAATCGGCATCGGCAATGGCGCGACCGGCTCGGAGATCACTTCGGGCACGGCGGTGTTCAACTGCAGCACGGTAGCGGCCGCGGGGACCGCGGCATCGGCCATCGCCGCATGGCCTTCGGCGCTCGGATGCACCGCGCCGCCATACACCGCCGACAGGATGCCCCATGTCGCGTCGTGGATGTCGCTTGGCTGCATCGAGGACGGCAGGCCCTGCGGGTAGGTCATTGCCGTGAAGTAGCTGTCATTGGCGTCGCGGATCCAGCGCGCGCGCGGCAGATAGGCGCGGTATTCGCCGGCGCTGCGGCCGCATTTGAGTGGCTCGTTGGCCGCGGCGACGATGTCCGAGACGAAGCTGTCGCCATTGGCGGCGAAGCAGTCGCGGTCGAATTCCGGATCGGTCGACGCGCGTGCGCAGAAGCCATGGCTCGCAAACGCGTCCTGATGCGCATCGACGAAGGTCATGCGATCGGCCTGCGGATTGCGGCAGATGATGCCGGACTGGCACTGCGCGATCGCCTTGAGCTGCGGCAGGAACTCGTTCTGCACGAAGCTCGAGACCGACGCGAGGCGATTGGGATCCGCGTTGAAGGAGGGATGGATCTCGAAGCCGGCGCGGCCGCCGGGGCAGGGCGCCCCGCCATTGGCCAGCGCCGGATTGGCATAGGCCGTGTAGATCACGTGCGAGAGATCGCCGCCGACCAGCGGCTTCAGCGCATCGCGCAGTTTGGCAAAATCGGCCGGCAGGTCGCGCGCCAGTGCCGAACGGGCATCGTCGACGCTGGCCATCGAGCCGCCGCGGCTGAACAGCGTGCGCTCGGTCGGCGTGTCGACGATCACGTTGGCGACGAGGCCTGAGAAATAGATGTCGTTGGCACCGATCGACAGCAGCACGAGGTCGAGGGTGCGGTCCGGCTGACGGCGCTTGGCGGCGGCGAGTGCCGTGCGCAACTCCGCGATCTGGCCGTTGACGGTGCCCGAGCAGGTATTGGCTGTCTTCGTCGGCAGGCATTCCCGCGCCTGCTGCGAGCCGAGCAGGCCGTCGGAGATGGTGGCGCCGGTGCAGGCCAGCGGCAGATAGGTCACCGCGATGTGCGGATATTGCACGGCGAGCGCGAGCGCCGTGCGGGTCTGGTAGCTGTACAGCGACCGGTGACAGGCCGAGTTGAGCCACAGCGCGCTCTGGCGCTGCCAGTTGGTCAGGGTGTCCGGTGCTTCGCAGGCGCGGCCGCCCTTGTAGCCGGCGCGGCTCGGCCGGTAATATTGCGCCCCGCCGAGATAGGAGCGGAAGCAGAACCCCTCGTCGGAGAGCGCAATCGCGCGGTCGGGATTGCCCTCGCCGGACGCGATGCTGTCGCCGAGGCCCGCAATCAGCAAGTCGCGCACCTCGATCGGCGTCGTTACGCGCTGGTTGGCGTCCGAGCCGCTCGCGACGTCGACGGTCGCGACTGTGGTGCGGCCGTAGCGAACGCGTAGATTGACCGGCTCGGCGCAATCGAATGTCGAGGATTGCGGCCCGTCGCCGTCGTCGAACGACCAGGCGCAGGTCGCGCCGACCGGAACCGGTCCGGTGAGCCGCACGACGATCGGATGATCGATCGGCGTCAGATAGCTTTCCTTGACGTTGTCGCGCGTGCAGGGCTCGCTGACGCGGCCCTGCAGGTCGATGCAGAGCCGGTTCACGGTGTTGCGCGCCCAGCCGCGGCCGTCGCTTTGCAGTTCCAGCGCCTGTTCCGAGGCCAGCACGCTGCGGCCAAGCCCGCTTTCGACATGCAGGCGGAAGTCACGTTCCTCGCGGAACAGGCGGAAGCGGTTGCGGACCTCCCAGGAGATCTGCAGTTGATTGTCCTGCGCGTCCGCGGCCGATGCGAATACCGCGGCCAGCGCGCTGCCGAGCAGCACGCTGCAGACCGTCACCCGAAACGAAAATCGAACCAAAATGCCAATCATGGCGCGGTTTGACGCGAGCGGTACGGCGAAAATAAGAGAAGGGGCCGCGAGGATCGAAAATCCGGGGTCGAGCGGCCCGCACAAGGGCCGATAACCTTGTCTGTTATCGTTTCAGCTGCCTGACCCGCTGCTGCCGGCTTTCGATCGGTTGCCGCACGGTCGCCGAAGCCGTGCAGGCTTGGCTTAGTCGTTTCCGTTCTTGCCAGGGCTGCACCACGTTGAGCCAGAGCTCGCGCATGCCCATGATCGAGATCGAGATCCCGAACGGGATCAGGAAGTAGAGGATGCGGAACACGACCAGCGTCGCCAGCAATTGTTCCTTGCTGAACTCCGGCAGCGCCACCAGCATCGCGGCGTCGAACACGCCGATCGAGCCGGGGGCGTGGCTGGCGAAGCCGAGCAGCGTCGCCAGGATGAACACGACCGCCAGCGAGACGAAGTCGATATGCGGCTCGGTCGGCATCAGCAGGTACATTGCGAGCGCGCAGAAGCCGAGATCGACCACGCCGATCAGGATCTGCAGCAGCGTCAGCTTGGCCGAGGGCAGCACCACCTTCCAGCCGTTCTGGCCGAGCTCGCGGCGCTTCTCGCCGGTCAGGAGCCAGACGAAATAGGCGCCGATGCCGGCAAGGCAGCCGAGCGCGATCAGCCGGTTCATCGCCGGCGGCAGCAGGTCCATCGCCGACGCTGCCGCCGGGTGCCAGGCCATGCCGAAGCCGAGCACGAACAAATTGCCGAGCCAGAAGGTCAGGCCCGACAGAAAGCAGATCTTGGCGACGTCGATCGCGGAGAGGCCGTAGTCGGAATAGATCCGGAAGCGGATTGCGCCGCCGGTGAAGACCGTGGCGCCGATATTGTGGCCGATCGTGTAGCTGGTGAAGCTCGACAGCGCTGCGATGCGGTAAGGGACATGGATCTTGCCGATCGTGCGCAGCGCGAAGAAGTCGTAGAAGGTCAGCGTGCAGAACGCCCCGACCACGCAGAGCGCCGCGAGCGCGATCCGATGCGGCGCGATGTTGGTGAGCGCGGTGAGAATGATGCCGGTATCGACGCCCTTCAGGGTGTGAACAAGCGACGTGATCGCGAACGCGATGATCAACACACTCGCGGCGATCCCGAGCCGTTTCCAGCCGATCTTTTCCTTGAAACCACGCCCAAGCGTGGTCAGCAGCCGAAGCATTCATCCTCCCGGCGGGGCGGCAATTTCAGTGGGACCCGGTCACGGACGGCGACGGGTGACGGGCAAACGCACCGTACGCGATGACCCATAAGGCAAAACCGATGCGTTGTGCAGCCCTTGACAAGCCAAGCTTCGGCCCTCGTCCAGCGTCATTGTCATATTGGCTACATATGTTCTCGCTCTGCGGAATGTGAGTCGCAGGACAGCGACGGGGCCATTGCATGTTCCGCCGTTCCAGGCGATTTCGTCGGCTTTTTTGCCGATTTTCCCGCCGTCCCCGCGACGGTGCGGGTTCGTTGGCGCGAGGCGAATAGACGATATGCATCAGCCTGGGGACGCCTGAGCCGGCCATGGCGTTTACCAAAGTGTGAAGTCGACAGGCGCTTTGGGCGTGATCGGCCCTGCGCTCGGGGCCGGGTGAGGCGCGCGAGGGCGGTCCGTAGGTCTATTGAGGCAAAACGCCGCGCGAGCCGGCCGCCGTCGGGCAGGCCGGCCAGGCATGCGATTCCACACTTCGATTGGTGGCGAAGTGTTGCGGCGAAACGAAGGCCTATGTCTCGCATTGGTTGCCGAGAGCAAGGACAAGACCATGCAACAGACATCCCTGAACGTCCGGCACATGCCGGATGAGTGCGCAGCGTCAGATCAGCAAACGAGCGGGCTCGCGGCGACGCTGACGCTCGCCGCGATGAGTCTCGGCTATGGCGTCGTGCAACTCGACGTCACCATCGTCAACACGGCGCTCAATGCGATCGGCGCCTCGCTCG
Source organism: Bradyrhizobium sp. BR2003 (assembly GCF_009720285.1). Taxonomy (NCBI): domain Bacteria; kingdom Pseudomonadati; phylum Pseudomonadota; class Alphaproteobacteria; order Hyphomicrobiales; family Nitrobacteraceae; genus Bradyrhizobium; species Bradyrhizobium sp. BR2003. The sequence goes on along the minus strand of NZ_SMYJ01000024.1, from coordinate 226,387 downwards.
GCGGCGGCGTCGCCGAACTGCAATGGGTGGTCAGCGCCTACACGATTGCCTTTGCGGCCTTCATCCTGACCGCGGGCGCGCTCGGCGACCGGATCGGCGCCAAGCGCATCTTCATGGCCGGGTTTGCGATCTTCACCGCGGCATCGGTTGCCTGCGCGGTCGCGCCTGATGCGGCGACGCTGATCGCCGCCCGCTGCGTGCAGGGGCTGGCCGCGGCCATCCTGGTGCCGAACTCGCTGGCGCTGCTCCGCCATGCCTATGAAGACGAGAAGGCGCGGGGACGCGCGGTCGGGGTCTGGGCCGCGGGCGCGAGCCTTGCGCTGACCGCCGGCCCGTTCGTCGGCGGCGGACTGATCGCGCTGGTCGGCTGGCGCGCGATCTTTCTGGTCAACCTGCCGATCGGCCTAGCCGGCCTGTGGCTCGCCTGGCGCTTTGCCGGCGAAACCACGCGTCATCAGCAACACCGGCTCGATCTGCCGGGTCAGGTCGCGGCGATCGCCGCGCTCGGCACGCTGGCCGGCGCGCTGATCGAAGGCGGCGCGCTCGGCTGGGGCAGCCCGTTCGTGATCGCAGGCTTTGTTCTCGCCGCCGTCTTCTCCGTGCTGTTCGTCTGGCGAGAGGCGCGCGCGCCGCAGCCGATGCTGCCGCTCTCGCTGTTCCGCCACCCGATGTTTGCCCTGACCTCGCTGGTCGGCCTTCTGGTCAATGTCGCGTTCTACGGTCTGATCTTCGTGCTCAGCCTCTACTTCCAGCAGGTCAACGGGCTGTCGGCGTTCGCCACCGGCCTCGCGTTCGTGCCGATGCTCGGCGCCGTGCTGCCCGCCAACCTGATCGCGCCGCATGTCGCGGAGCGGATCGGCGCGCCGGCGACAATCGCGCTCGGCGCCGCGCTCTCGGCCGCCGGATGCCTGGCGCTGCTGTTCATCGGCCCCGGTACGCGCTATCTCGCGATCTGCCTGCAATTGCTGGCCATCAGCGGCGGCCTCGGCCTGCTGGTGCCGCCCCTGACATCGGCGCTGCTCGGCAGCGCCGGGCAGCAGCATGCCGGCATCGCGGCAGGGGTGTTGAACGCGACCCGGCAGACCGGCAGCGTGCTCGGTGTCGCGCTGTTCGGCTCGATGGTCAGCCGGTCCGCGGCCTTCATCGCCGGCCTGCATGCGGCCCTCGTCATCTCCGCCGGCGTGCTGCTGGCGGCCGCTGCGCTGATCTGGATCGGGGCATGGTCACGGGCTCGGCGTTGAGACGAACTGCGGCGAGGGATCTCCGCTCGCCCTGACCCGATCGCCTGCATTCAAGGCTTCTTCACCATGCGTGGAACCTTGCTGCAGTGCGGTTACCGTTCGTACACGAATGCGTCTGTTCTTATAGGTCCATAAAGGGGGCCTATATGTATCGCGTTCTGACCTGTCTCACTTTGGAACATGACTGGCGGCTGGTCGTCCTTGGCGGGGTGATCTGCCTGCTCGCCAGCGCCGTCGCGATCAGCCTGTTTCACCGCGCCCGCGCCGCACAGGGGCGTGCCCGCGAGATCTGGATCGGCCTCGATGCGGCGGTCGGCGGTTGCGGTATCTGGGCCACCCATTTCGTCGCCATGCTGGCGTACGATCCCGGCATCGAGGCCGGGTACAACGTTCCCATCACGCTGCTGTCGCTGGTGCTCGCGGTTGCGATCCTGGCCGTCGGATTGGCCGTCGCCACGCTCGACGAACGCTGGCGGACGGTTGCGGCCGGCGGCGCGATCGTCGGCGCCGGTGTCGCGGCGATGCATTACACCGGCATGCTCGGGCTGGAGCTGCCCGCGCGTATCGTCTGGTCGCCCGGCATCGTCGCCGCGTCGATCGCGTTCGGAAGCCTGTTCGGCGCGCTCGCGCTGGTCGTTGCCACGCGTGGCGAACGTTTCGGCACCACCGCCGCCGCGACCGGTCTTCTGACGGTCGCGATCGTCTCGCATCATTTCACCGCGATGGGCGCGGTGACGCTCGTCCCGGATCCGACGATCGTTTCCGGCGGACTTACGGTCTCGCCGCGCGTGCTCTCATTCATGACCGCCGTTGCGGCCTTCGCGATCCTCGGCCTCTCGCTGATCGCCTCGATCCTCGACCGTCGCGCCAAGACCGAGCTTCACAAGCAGAAGGTGGTGCTCGATACCGCGCTCGAGAACATGTCGCAGGGGCTGTGCATGTTCGATGCCGACGGCCGCATCATGCTGTTCAACGAGCGCTACAGCGAGATGATGGGGCGCAGTCGCGTGCCGCTGCAGGGACGCCTGCTGATCGACGTGCTGCAGGATCTCCATTCCATCGGCGAGTGGGACGGCGATCCCGAGGAGTTCTGCAACGCGCTCGTCGCCGAGGCAAAGGCCGGCCACAGCGCGACGCGGATCGTCAGCCGCAACGAGCGCGCGATCCGCGTCGTCGACCAGCCGATGAAGGGCGGCGGCTGGGTCGCGACCTTCGAAGACATCACCGAATGGCAGCAGGCGCAGGAACAGATTTCGCACATGGCGCGGCATGACGCGCTGACCAATCTGCCGAACCGGACGCTGTTCCGCGAGCAGCTCGAGAAGGCCTCGAGACTGGCCAAGCGCTCCGACCAGCTGGCCGTGCTCTGTCTCGATCTCGATCATTTCAAGGAAATCAACGACACGCTCGGACATCCGATCGGCGATGCGCTGCTGCGCGAAGTCGCGCGCCGGCTGGGCGAATGCGTGACCGAGCACGATACCGTGGCGCGGCTGGGCGGCGACGAATTCGCCATCGTGCAGTTCTGCAGCAATTGCGAGCCGTCCGTCGTGTCGTCGCTGGCAAGTCTCGTGGTCGAGCGGATCGCCGCGCCCTACGAGATCGGCGGCCATCAGCTCGTGATCGGCGTCAGCATCGGCATCTCGCTCGCGCCCGAGGACGGCAAGGATCCCGACGAATTGCTGCAAAAGGCCGATCTTGCGCTGTACCGCGCCAAGGCCGACGGCCGCGGCACCTATCGCTTCTTCGAGACCGGGATGGATGCGCGTGCGCAGGCGCGCCGCCTGCTCGAGCGCGACCTGCGGCTCGCGCTCGAGCATGACGAGTTCGAGGTCTACTATCAGCCGATCCGCGATGTCGAGGGCGATCGAGTGGTCGCCTTCGAGGCGCTGGCTCGCTGGAATCACGCGCAGCGCGGGCTGATCGCGCCGAACAATTTCATTCCTGTCGCCGAGGAAACCGGGCTGATCGTTCCGCTCGGCGAGATCGTGTTGCGCAAGGCCTGCGCGGATGCCGCGGGCTGGCCCGAGGCCGTCGCGGTTGCCGTCAATCTCTCGCCGGTGCAGTTCAAGAACCCGAACCTGGTGTCGTCGGTGAAGGCGGCGCTGCAAGCATCCGGCCTGTCGGCGGACCGGCTCGAGCTCGAGATCACCGAATCGGTGCTGCTGCAGAACAGCGAGGCGACGCTCGCGGTGCTGCATGAGCTGCGCGGCTTCGGCGTCCGCATCTCGCTGGACGATTTCGGCACCGGCTATTCCTCGCTGAGCTATCTGCGCAGCTTCCCGTTCGACAAGATCAAGATCGACCGCTCCTTCGTCACCGACCTTGCGACACGCGAGGACTCGATGGCGATCGTGCGCGCGGTCACCGGCCTCGGCAAGAGCCTCGGCATCGTCACGACCGCCGAAGGGGTCGAGACCGATACCCAGTTCGACCTGCTGCGTCAGGAGGGCTGCACGCAGGCGCAGGGCTATCTGTTCAGCCCGCCGCGGCCGGCAGCCGACGTCGCCAAGATGTTGCGCAGGGCGCCGGAACGGTCGGTCGCCTGAGTTGGAAGGCCGGGAAGCTGGATTCTGGTTTGGACGCGTTTTCTTCACGCGAACCGCGTCCGCTTCGCTCGAAAACGCTCTAGCTCTTGCGCAGGGCAAAATAGGCGCCGCAGAACGCCATCACTGCGCCGAGGCACAGGGCGGCGAGGCCTGCGAGCACGGCGGAAATGGTTGAGACCGAGCTCGGCGCCGACGCGGCCTGGCCTGCGCCGGCCAGCATCAGCACGCCGACGACGATCAGGAAGTTGCGCATCCGATGCGGGATCTGGCCGGCCACCGCGCTGTGCATCAGATTGGCGGTGAAGTAGCCGCCCGAAAATCCGACGGTCGCGATCAGCCACCACGCAATCGCGGCGCCCGCCGGCATGAACTCGTGGCTATCGGAGCGCCACAGGCCGCCGAGATCGAGCCCGTAGCGCGCGCCGAGCATGTGCACGGCAAGCGCCAGCAGCACGCCGGATATCATCGCGCCGCCGAGGATGAGATAACGCGGAAAATAGGTCGTCTCGGGCATGGCTCGCTTGTAGGATAGGCGCGACAGGTAGCGCAAGCCAGAGCATGATCCGGAAAAGTGGAAACCGGTTTTCCGAAGAGATCATGCTCAAACAGAGAGTCTTGCGCGTACGTTTGAACGGGTGGAACGGCGAATTGCCAACAACGTTGCAGGACCGGTCGGAGGCAGGTGAGGGCACGGCGGTGCGCTACGCCTACAACGCCTCCTTGATCGGCTCGGCGCACCAGTTCGAGCTGACCGAGGAGGGGCTGTCGTGGCGGATCGCCGGCCGGACCGGCGTGTGGGACTATGCCGATATCTCCGCGGTGAAACTGTCCTATCGCCCGGTCTCGATGCAGCAGCAGCGGTTTCGCGCCGACATCGACAACGCCAAAGGCGGGCGGATCGCGATTCTCTCGACCACCTGGCAGACCGCGACGCTGGTGGCGCCGCAGGGGCATCTCTACCGCGACTTCATCGTCGAACTGCATCGCCGGATGCAGGCGGCGGGCAGCAACGCCAGGCTGGTCGGAGGCCTCGGGCCGAAGACGTACACCGCCGCGCTGGCGCTGCTGGCCTGCCTTGCGGTGGCAATGATCGGATTGCTGCTGATGGCGCTGCTGACGGCGAACTGGATGGGGGCGCTGTTCCTGGTCGGCTTTGCCGCGCTGTTCACCTGGCAGGTCGGCGGCTTCGTCACGCGCAACCGGCCGCGGCGCTACAGCTTCGATCAATTGCCCGATGCGCTGCTGCCGAAGGCGGTTCGCAATCAAGCCCGATGACGTGCGATGGCCTCGCACTCACTCGGTCGAGTCAAAATCCTCTTCGGTCGCGCTCAGCATGCCTGCGAGAGTCCGCAGGCCGAGGTCGAGCTGCTCCATCGGCGGCGCGGCCAGCGCGAGCCGCACCGCATTGGGCGCATGCCCCGGCGTGGCGGCGAAGGTCGTCGACGGCGTCAGCGCGATGTCGCGCCGCGCCGCGGCCGCGACCAGGGTCTGCGAGCGCCAATGCGGCGGCAAGGTCAGCCAGAGATGATACGACTTCGGGTTGGTCTGGATTTCGAAATCGGCCAGATGCTTCGCCGCCAGAAGCTGGCGGCGACCGGCATCGATCCGCTTCAGCCGTGACAATTCGGCGGCGGTGCCGTCGGCCATCAGCCGCTGCCCCGCGGCGAAGGCGTAGCCCGACGCGGTCCAGCCGCCCGAGCGCACCGCGGCCATGATGCTCTCGCGCAGCCGCGGCGGCGACACGATGAAGCCGAGCGCGAGGCCCGGCGCCACCTTCTTCGACAGGCTGTCGAGCATGATGCAGCTGTCGGGTGCCAGCGCGGCGAGCGGCGCCTCATCGTCGAGGAATCCGTAGACGCCGTCCTCGATGACGACGAGGCCGAGCTTCTCCACCACGCGCAACAGCTCGGCGCGGCGCTCGGGCGGCATGGTGATGCTGAGCGGGTTCTGGATCGTCGGCTGGACGTAGATCGCAGACAGATGCGCCTCGCGATGCGCCTTCTGCACCGCATCCGGTCGCACGCCGTGCTCGTCCATCGCGAGCGGCACCAGCGAGATGCCGAGCCGCGCGGCAATGCCCTTGACGAACGGGTAGGTCAGCGCCTCGACGCCGCAGCGTCCGCCGGCCGGCACGACGGCGGCGAGCGCGGCGGCGATGCATTGCCGGCCATTGGCGGTGAACAGGATCTGGTCCGGATTTGGCGTCCAGGTCTTGCGCGCCAGAAATTCCGAGGAGATGGTTCGGGCCGCCCGCGTGCCGAAACTGGTTGCCGGCCGCAGCGCGCCCTCGAGCACCTCGGGCCGCTCCAGCCCTTCGAGGCTCTTGGCAATCATCGTCGCCTGGTGCGGCAGCAGCGGGTAGTTGAACTCGAGGTCGATGCGGGCGCCGCGCGGCTCGGTCGGGGCCGCGATGCCGCGGCGTGCCTCGCCGGAGACGAAGGTGCCGCGGCCGACTTCACCGACCACCAGTCCGCGCCGCAACAGCTCGGTATAGACCCGGCTCGCCGTCGAGACGGCGATGTTGCGGTCATAGGCGAAATGACGCTGCGGCGGCAGCCGGTCGCCCGCCTTCAGCGCGCCGCTCGCGATCTCGGCGGCGACCGCATCCGCCAGCTTCAGATATTCGAACCTCGACATTATTGCACCGAGAGCAATATTTTACTTGCTCCGACCAATGTACCGGATCATTTAAGAGGGAACAAGCCCATGATTGCACCGAGGAGCGCGCAAGCAATCCGAGGTTCCGACGGCGCAGGCGCTGAAACAGCATTTGTGTCAACGGCGTAGCTTTGTCTATGGGCAGCGAAGGAGACGACAATGTCAGCGATATCCTCAGCCGCCGCAGGGCCCGCGCGGCCCAGTATGTTGGGCGGATTGCTCCGATTGCTCCGAGTGTGGGGTGATGCACTCGCGACCTATTGGGTGCGCCGCGAGGCGATCAAGACGCTGCGCCAGCTCGATGACCGGGCGTTGCGCGATATCGGACTCTCGCGCTGCCAGATCGAGACCGCCGTTACCGGCGACTTCGACCTCGAGCTGCTGCGGATCCGTTAAGATGCCGTGCGGCGGCAAAGCATGGTCCGGAAACGTGCGAAGCGGTTTTCCCTCGCGACAAACGCGGGACGCGTTTGCGGAGATCATGCTCAAACAAAGAGCTAAAGCGCGATGACGATTCAACCCAATCACATCGCGCTTTAGGGCCGGGCGCCGACTGCCGGTTGCAGAATTCACCGAAACTACACCAAAGAAGCGGAAGAACCTCGTCTCGTCACCGCCGTTGCTCCAAGGTTGTGAGGCCATATGCTAGCCTGTTAGCTGCGTACGCTCGCGTTGAGTTGGGGACCGATGGCCGCTCGCAAATTGTCGCAAGGGCAGGTCCCGACCCGGGAAGCGCGTCGCCGCTGGCATGAGGAGCGATCGCTGCGCTGTGCGATCAGGTTGGCCCGCATGGGCTACTGGGAGTCGCAGAGCGCCGCCGCGACCGATCTCTGGATATCGCCTGAGCTCGCCGCATTCTACGAATTCGAGACCGCCGACGGCTACATCCCCATCGCCACGGTGCGCGAGCGCTATTTGCCTGAGAGCCGGAAGCTTTTGGAGGCGCATTACGCGGCCTGCTGGACGGAGGGGCGGCCCTATGCGGTGCGCACGAGACTCCGCAGTACCGATGGCAGCCTGCTCGACTGTGTGGTGCACGGCGAGCCGGAATTCGACGCGCATGGTCAGGTTCGACGCGTGTCCGGCATCGTCCGCGACGTCACGGAGGAGACCTCCGCACTGCGGCGCCTGGCGGAGAGCGAGCAACGGCTGGCCGATTTTGTCTCTACCGCCTCGGACTGGTGCTGGGAGAGCGACGCCGAGCATCGGCTGCTGCCCTATCCCAAATCGCTTGCCGGCAATGCGGCGTTCCAGACGGTGGCCGCCGGCAGGAAGGCGCGCTGGGAACTGACTTATGCGCCCGAGGATGGGGAGGCGATGGCGCGGCACCGCGCCGATATGGAGGCCCACCGCCCTTTTCGCGACTTCACCTATACGCTGATCGGCAAGGACGGCTCGCGCGTCAGTATCTGCACCAGCGGCAAGCCCATCTTCGCCGATGACGGCAGCTTTCTCGGCTACCGCGGCACGTCCAGCGACATCACCCAGCTCAGGGCGGCCAAGGCGCTGCTCGACCAGCGCACGCGGGCGCTGGAGGAGGCCCACCGCCTCGGCAAGATCGGCACCTGGAGCCACCGGCTGGACAGCGGCCGCACGATCTGGGCGCCCGAGCTCTACCAGCTGCTCGGCTTGCCCGACACGTTCGAGCCGACCGATGAGAACATGCAACCCTATTTCCTGGACGGCGACGCCGACCGCTTCCGGGAGGTGCAGAAACGCGTGCTGCGCACCCGCCGGACCGAGGCCACCGACCTGCGCATCCTGCACGCGGACGGCATGCCCCGCGATCTGGCTGTGATCTGCAAGGCGGAGGTTGCCCACGACAAGGTCATCGGCATCATCGGTACCGTGCAGGACGTCACCGAGCGCAAGGAAGCCGAGCGCCAGCTCGAGCAGCTCGCCTACAGCGATCCGTTGACCGGCCTTGCCAATCGCGCGCTGTTCACGCGCCAGCTCGCCGCCCTGACCGAAGGCTGCTCCCAGGGAGGCCGGACTGGTGCGCTGCTGCTCATCGACCTCGATCGCTTCAAGGAGGTCAATGATTCCCTCGGCCATGCCGCCGGTGACGAATTGCTGATCAAGGTGGCGGCTGCGTTGCGGCAGGACCTGGGGCCGCGCGCCTTCATCGCCCGGCTCGGCGGCGACGAATTCGCCGTGCTGGCGGACGGATGCGACACGTCCGACGCCGCGCTGACCGGGCTTGCCGATCGGCTCATCGGCAAACTGTCCGGCCCCGTCGATCTCGCCGAAGGCGAGGCCTCGGTCGGCGCCACCATCGGCATCGCCCGCCTGCCGGAGCATGGCGCGACGGCGGAGGCCGCTGTGCGCAACGCAGACCTCGCGCTCTACATGGCCAAGGAGGCCGGGCGAGGGTTGGCGCAGCTGTTCGAGCCGGTCTATGCGCAGGCGGTCGATGAGAGGCTCGATCTCGGCCGCCATCTGCGCCACGCCGTGGAGGCCGGCGCCCTCGAGGCCCATTACCAGCCGCAGGTGGATCTGAAGACCGGCCGCGTCACCGGTTTCGAGGCGCTGCTGCGCTGGAGCCATCCCGAACGCGGGCCGATCTCGCCGGCGGAGTTCATCCCCATCGCCGAAAGCTCCGGCCTGATCGTCGACCTCGGCCTCTGGGTGCTGCGCGAGGCCTGCCGGCAGGGCCGCGCCTGGCTGGATGCCGGGCTGCCGCCGCGCTCCATCTCGGTCAATGTCTCGCCGGCGCAGATCTGGAGCGTGGATTTCGAGACCGCGGTCTCGGCCATCCTGGCAGAGACCGGCTTCCCGGCGGAGCTGCTCTGCCTGGAGCTGACCGAAAGCCTGTTCGTGGATCATACCGAGCAACGGATCAGCCGCACGCTGACGGCGCTGTCCGGCTTGGGCGCCCGGCTGGCGCTGGACGATTTCGGCTCGGGCTATTCCTCGCTCGGCTACCTGACGCGCCTGCCGTTCGACTGCCTGAAAGTGGACCGGGCCTTCGTGGATGGCATTTCCACCGCGCCGGAGAAGCGCAAGCTGCTCGGCGGCATCATCGCCCTGTCGCACGGGCTCGGCATGACGGTCGTGGCGGAGGGCGCCGAATTGTCCGCCGAAGTGGATGTGCTCGGCACGCTCGATTGCGACCTCGTGCAGGGCTTCGTTTTCTCGCCGCCGATCGCAGCCGACCAGGCGCCGCTGGTCGCCGCCTCGATCGAGCGCGAGGCGCGCCGGATCCAGCCGAAACGGAATCGCCTCTAGGCGAACATCGCTTTGGCAGCATTCATTGCCCGCGGCTTTGCCTCGATGGTGGCCGCTGACCAAATAGCCAAGCCGGGTACTCATCAAGTGGGTTGGGTGAGGGGCGCTTGATGTCCGCTTTCACCCTGACAGCGGCGAGAAGGCGGACCTCGCCGGAGGTTCGAGAAGGGCCAATAGCGGACGTGCCGTCCTCGCTGCCGCGTTCGGGAAGCTGACCGGCGAGAACCCGAGCGATTGGCGCAGGCCTATGCGTTAGTAGCAATCGCTCGACAGAAACGGCAACCGTTCTGCCGCCGGGCGGCGCGGCGGAATTGGACCGAACGGCCGCGGTGCACACGTCGGCCGCAATCTCTCTACAACTAGCTCAATCGCTCGGGGGCAACGGCACACCCGGTTCGCTAGATGTCGTCGTGTCCATGCCAATGACACGGAGACGATAGCGGTGTGCAACAGATGTTTGACTTCTTCTACTGCCAGGGACGGCGTCCTCTTTTTCGGGAGCGCATCATGATGCCGGGTTTGAGCTTGACGATGTTGGTGACGGTCCATGTGATCGTCAGCCTGATCGCAATCGTGGCGGGCGTAGTCGTGATGTTCGGGATGCTTGGCTCGAAGCAGATGCCCGGACTCACTGCGACGTTCCTTGCGTTCACTATCCTGACCAGCGCTTCGGGGTTTCTGATCCCACCGCTGCTGTTCGAAAAGTTCTTGCCGTCTCACATGATCGGCATTCTCTCGCTGGTTCTGCTGTCGATCGCCTGTTTCGCACTTTACGGCATGAAACTCACCGGCTCGTGGCGCTGGATCTATGCACTGACCGCCTCGGTCGCGCTTTATCTCAACGTATTCGTGCTGGTCATCCAGTCCTTCCTGAAAGTACCGAAGCTGCATGCGCTGGCGCCGAGCGTGCCGCCGGCCGAGCCGCCGTTCGTCATCGTTCAGGGCGTCGTGCTGGTATTCTTCGCCGTCGTGATCGTCGGCGTGATCGGGCGGTACCGGCCAACGCCCTCAACTTAGGTTTCGTCTTCTCCGAGACGAAACCGGAGATCATCGAGTTCAAACCACGCTAACACTTCTGCGACCACCCGACTCTGACTCCGCAGCCAAGCGTCTTGCTTGGACCCGCGTATGAGGTCACATGTTTGAAACTATTGCAGCAGTCCTTTTCGCTCTCAGCATCGGAATTTTTGCCGCCCACGTCTTCGATGCTTTGCGGTGGTGAAAGGAAAATATTCGGGCCATGCGCGCTCGCTGACCATCACCCGCCGCCGCGCTTGCTCGCCGGGAATTCAAACGAGCGACGCCAGCATGGGATCAGGGACTGGGCCCACGCCTTCGAGACTGAACGCTTCTAGCCGGAGCGGACAAGGCGCGGTCACTTTAGGAGAGACTCCAGACCCGTAAGGCGCTAAGAACGCCCGAGCGCTCGAACTAGGCCCTCTCAACGACGAGAACAGGTCCATGAGCAAATCACTCCTGCGAGATATCTCGCAGAACCAGCAAGACACATCCCAGGTACAGCAGCGAGATATGTCGGTCGGCGAACGTCCTCACGCCGACGAGGAAATGACGCGCGTGCTCAAGACGGCACCACTGCGCATGGCTTCAGACCCATCCAACGGCGTGATCACCTTCTGGAGGCATGATCCCCTGCACGACATCGTCAAACCCATGGTCGATCATGTCATCATGGCTTTCCCCGCCGAGCCAGTGCGGTTCGAGCGCCGCGACGGGAAAACGTTTGCGAACGGAATGACGCGTCCCGGGACCCTGACGATCATTCCGGCCGGTTCATCCTCACGATGGGATATCTATCACCCATTGAGCGTGCTTCAGCTCTACCTCCCGCAGGCAACGCTGGACCGCGTAGCCCGCGAAGCCGGAGCAGGCGATCCCACCGACCTTGTGGAGCGAACTGCCCATCCCGACCCCGTTACAGCCCGATTGCTGCTGAGTGCGGCGGACGCACTGGAAGGCAGCGAGGCGCTGGACACGCTGTTCAGGCACCAATTGACCGACCTTCTGGCCACGCGGCTGCTCGCAGCTCATGCCGGCGCGCCAGTAACGTTCCGGCCGATCATGGGCGGACTGTCGCCCAAGGTGCTGGCCCGCGCCATCGAACGCCTGCACTCGGACAGCGATGCGGATGTCTCGCTCGCGGCGCTGGCGTCCGATGCTGGTCTGTCGCGCTTCCACTTCTGCCGCGCCTTCAGGGAAAGCACCGGGCTTTCGCCGCACGCATGGTTACGCCAGCACCGGCTCGAGCAGGCCATGAACATGTTGCGAGACACTGACGTGTCGGTCGTCTCGGTCGCAGCCGCGCTCGGCTATTCCTCCCAGAGCGCCTTCGCTGCGGCGTTCAGGAAGCTGACCGGCGAGACCCCCAGCGAATGGCGCAAACACATGCGGTGATGGTTTCGGCAACCGTGATCTCACCCGTTTCAAGTGCAACATCGAAAGGAGACAGGAGATGAAGACATTTCTCAGCATCGGAGCGGGCCCGGGAATCGGTTTCGCAACCGCCGAACGCTTTGCCAGAGAAGGTTTTCAGGTGGTTTTGGCCGCCCGGAGCGTCGCCAGGACGCAAGAGCTAGCCGAAAGATTGATAAAGAAAGGGTACAAGGCAGACGCTCGCCAAGTGGACTCCAGCGATCCGAAGAGCATTGCGGAGTTGGTCGCTGAAGTTCAGAAACAGCACGGCTCTATCGACGTCTTGCACTACAACGCCGCATCCGCGCGAAAGGCGACCCTCTCTGAACAGCCTCGCGACAGCTTCAACGATGATCTCGCGGTGAACATCGGAGGAGCGCTTGTCGCCGCCCAGGCTGTTGCCCCGAAGATGGAAGAGCAGAAGTCCGGCGCCATCTTTTTGACGGGAGGTGGCTTCGCCCTAGCTCCCCACCCGGACTACCTCTCGGTAAGCATCGGCAAGGCCGGCATTCGCGCCTTGGCTCTCGGGCTTTTCGAACCGTTCCGGGAGAAGGGAATTCACGTCGCGACAGTGACGGTCTGCACCCTTGTTTCTCCGGAATCGAAGGAGGCCTCTGCGGTGGCCGAGCACTTCTGGCGTCTGTACAGCCAGCCCCAGGATTCCTGGACCGTCGAAACGAGCTACGTCCCTGCGGCACATGAGCATGCTGCGTAGTACCGAAGCGATCGTGTCAATGGCAGCCGCACTTCGCCATTCCCTGCAGGCCGCGTTCGCCGCCGCATTCAGGAAGTGACTGGCCAGAGCCGAGCGATTGCTGCAGGCGCATGCGTTGGCAGCAATCGCTCTACAGGTACGGCAATCGCTCTGGGGCAGCCGCAGCTCAAATCCGCTAGATCATCACGGTGCCCACATCCAACCGGATGGAGAAAAAAGATGATCCGCAAGAGCATCGTCGGTTCCCGTGCGATTGCAGCAAATTTCTCGCGCTGGTCCGCAATGTCTGATCTTACCAGCAAGACGGTTGAGACAGTCTCCGACTTCGCCGGCTTCATTCACAACCTGGTTCTGGACGTACGTGACAGCTATCGGCCCGAGCTGCACTACATGCGTGGCCCCGGCCCAAAATGGCGCGCCAAGCACCAGCCCTTTGCCGGGGTTTGACCCCGTGCCGAGCGACTGGCGCAAACGCATTCATTAGCAGCAATCGCTCGACAGGTACGGCAATCCCTCAGGGGCAGCGGTACCCGGCATCAGTTAGACCATCATAGTGCCCACGAACGCCGATGGAGATCGACGATGATCTGGAAAACCTTCGTCAACCGGCTTGCAATTGCATCGCGACGACGCGGTCTTGCTACTGCGTTCGTATACGGGCTTTCGCTGGCCGTCCGCTTCACCTCCGCAGCGGGCGAGGAGGTGGAAATCCCGGTGCAGTCCGTGCAGAGGACCTATCCCGCGATCTCCATCATGAGCACGGCTCAGCCGATTGTTCTTCGACAAGGCTGGTCGTTGAAGTCTCCGATGTCGGCGCGCTCGTCGCCGGAGTGCCTCACGCCATAGCGAGCTACGCCTTCGTTTCACGCCTTCGCGTCGTCGTCGATCGCCACCCTTGATGAAGGGCGGCGGCGGGAGCGCGCGGACTTTTGGAAGTCCAAACTAGGAAGAAAACACATGAGACTAGTCATCATTGGCGCCGGCTTCGCCGGCATGTATTCCGCCCTCTCCGCCGCACGCCTGCGCGATATCCGCGGCGTTTCACCGGAAGAGCTCGAGATCGCGCTGGTTGCGCCGGAGCCGACGCTCGTCGTCCGTCCGCGGCTTTACGAGCCGAAGCCGGAGACCCTGACGGCGCCGCTGCTCGATGTCCTCAACGCCATCGACGTCAACCACGTGCAAGGCAGCGCCGAGACGATCGACACCAAGTCCCGCAAGGTGCAAATCGCGACAGGCGTGGGAACGCGGAAGACGCTGTCCTACGACCGCCTGGTCGTGGCCACCGGCAGCAAACTGTTCCGTCCGAATATTCCGGGCCTCGCCGAGCACGGCTTTGCCGTCGACTCGTTCGATGATGCGCTTGCCCTCGACAAGCATCTGCACGGCCTCCCCGACCGACCTGCCGTGAACGGCCGCGACACCGTCGTCGTCGCCGGCGGCGGCTTCACCGGCATCGAGGCGGCAACCGAAATGCCGGCGCGGCTGCGCGAGATCTTCGGCAAGAAGGCGACGCCGCGCGTCATCATCGTCGACCGCAACAAGGCGATCGCCCCCGACATGGGCGAAGGCGCCCGCCCCGTCATCGAAGACGCACTACGCAGGCTCGGCGTCGAGACCCGGCTCGGCGCCGGCGTCGCCTCGCTCGATGAATCCGGCATCACGCTCTCCAGCGGGGAACGCATCGAAACCGAGACCGTGATCTGGGCCGCGGGCATTCGCGCCGCGCCCTTGACCCAGCAGATTCCCGCCGAACGCGACAATTTCGGCCGGCTGCTGGTTGATCGCGATCTGCGCGTACCGGGAGTGGACGGCGTCTTCGCCACCGGCGACGCCGCACGCGCTGCCTGCGACAATGACGGCAACTACGCGCTGATGTCGTGCCAGCACGCCACGCGAATGGGCGCCTTCGCAGGCAACAACGCCGCCGCCGAGCTGCTGGGCGTTCCGACCAAACATTACCACCAGAAGGGTTACGTCACTTGCCTCGACCTCGGCGAAGCCGGTGCGCTGTTCACGACCGGCTGGGAACGCAAGGTGGCGATGGTCGGCGACGTCGCCAAGAAGACCAAGCAGGAGATCAACACCGTCTGGATCTATCCGCCCAAGGCCCAGCGCGCCGCTGCGCTGGCCTCCGCCGATCCCGAGCGTGTGACCGATGTGACCGGCTTCCTCTAAGCCTTCACGCGGAACGGGCCACACTTCGCAAAGCGCGGGCCGCTCGACCGAGAACCGTCCAGGAACCTCAACAAGTGCAACAGGAGACAAACATGAGCTTGGACTACACCCCACAACCCTTCAGGCCGAGGCACGACGAGTTGGTTCCGTCGCGCTACGCGCTGAAGGTCGGCGAGATTGACGTGCTGGTGATCAGCGATGGAGTGCTGCATCTGCCAACCAATGTGTTGGTCGCTACCGCCGACCCGGCTGCCCGACAGGCCGTGATCGACCAGCTGATGCTGCCGCCGGAAATGCTCGATTGGCCGCTGAACGTGGTCGTGGTGCGGAGCGGCGGCCGAACCATCCTGGTCGACTCCGGGGCGGGAGTGAACTCGAACCTGCCGAAGGCCGGACAGTTGACCCATCGACTGGAGGCCGCCGGCATCGATCTTGCGGACCTGACCGACGTGGTGCTGACCCACTTGCACATGGACCACGTCGGCGGGCTGCTCGTCGATGGGGTAAAGGAGCAGCTGCGTCCGGACCTGCGAATCCACGTGGCCGCCGCCGAGGTCAAGTTCTGGGCGAAGCCCGATTTCTCCCTCGTCTCCATGCCGGAGGGTTTCCCGGAGGTGCTTGAATCGACCGCGCAGAAGTTCCTGCGCGAATACCGCAGTTATCTGCGGACGTTCGAGGACCGGGCTGAAATCGCGCCGGGCGTAGTCGCCCAGCGCACCGGTGGTCACACCCCCGGCCACTGTGTGGTCCGCCTCAGGTCCGGCAGCGATCGGCTGACGTTCGCCGGCGATGCCGTATTCCAGATCGGGTTCGACCACCCCGACGTGCACAACGGCTTCGAGCACAACCCGATGGAGGCGGCCCGCATCCGGGTCCGTCTGTTGCGGGAGATGGCGGAGAGCGGCGAACTGCTGCTGGCCACCCACCTGTCGTTCCCCTGCATTTGCCATGTGAAGGTCGACGGCGACGTGTTTCGCTGTCTGCCGGTCAACTGGGACTACTGACCGCTTGCTCTTAAACTGGCGCCTTCGTTTCTGACGAAGGCGCCGACATGAACAGCAACCGAAACAGTCTAACAGAAGGAATCAACAATGTCACAGCGGATGGATTACAACGCAGCCTCGCCGGCTGGAGCGAAGGCACTCGGCGCCGTACATGCATACGTTTATCAGTCGGGACTGCCCGCACAGCTTATCAACCTAGCGTGTCTCCGCGTGTCCCAGATCAACGGATGCGCCTTCTGCATCGACTTTCATTCGCAGGACCTTCTCAAGGCCGGACTATCTGTCGAACACCTCGTTCTCGTAGCTGCCTGGCGCGAGGCCGGCAGTGTGTTCGACGAGCAGGAAAAGGCAGCGCTAGCCTGGGCAGAGGCCGTGACTCGCCTTGGAGACCAAGGTGTTTCGGACGAGGCATTTGAAGCGGCGTCGGCTGTTTTCAACGAGAAGCAGCTCGCCGACCTGACAATCGCGGTTGGCCTGATGAATGCCTACAATCGGATGGCGATTAGTTTCCGCACGACGCCGCTCGCGGTCGTCAAGCACAGCGCACAACAGCGCTCTCCGTCGAGAGCCGCGTCATGATCGTCTGTTCGTGCAATGTGTTGAGCGATCAGGACGTGCGCTCCGCCGCAGAAGCGGAGCGGACTCGGTCGACCAGCCGGGTCTATGGCTGTCTCGGCTGCAGCGCGCAGTGCGGCCGCTGCGCGCGCACCGTCCGCCGCCTCGTGGACGAGACGCAAGCCGTGCGGCGTGCCACGAGCGAAATGACCATCGCTGTTGCTGCGCGTCAATCAGTCCGCGTCCTGGTCTGATCGAGCAGGATGCGACTAGTCTGCGTCCGCAAATAGGGCGCGTTCCCTTTCCCGCCTGCAACGTATGGGGCGAGGGGATGTGGGCACAATTTCGGAATATTAGAATAATATCCCTGAGTTGCCCGACGTGTCAAGTTAGCCTGGCCGAACGCCGGCAGCCGCCGGCTCCTTTGCATGGGGTTGTTTTCGATATTTTGGCAGCGCCGCCTGCGACGGCCCCATAACTCATCCCGCTTTAGTGCCGCACCACCAGCACCGAGCATTTGGCGTAGCGCACCACGTGGCCGGCATTGGAGCCGAGGAAGTAGGTGCGCATCGCCGGGCGGTGCGAGGTCATCACGATCAGGTCGGCCTTCATGGTCGCGGCCTCTTCGAGGATCTCGTGATAGATGCCGCCCTGGCGGACCACGCCCGAGATGCGGGAGGGCGCGATGCCGGATTCACGTGCGACGATCGCAAGCGCTTCCTCCGATGTTTCGCGCTGCTGGCTGTCGAAATCCGCCGGCACGTATTCGGCGAGCATCACCGGCGTCATCGGCAGCACGTTGAGCAGGCGCACCGACCCGTTCCATGTCTGCGACAGCGTCGCGGCGGTTGCGATCGCCGGTTTCGCCAGATCGGTATCGGCAAGGTCGATCGGAACGAGAATGGACTTGTACATCTGCGCCTCCTGTCCGCGATTGGTCTGGAGCCGTTTGGTCCCTGTGCCCGGGACGCGCGCCTTCTTGTTCTTGAAGTCGTTCTGTATCGACGCGAACCGGTCCCCCTGTCGCGCAGACGTCAATATAGCATGGCGGCGCGGCGCTGTCCGCTTGCGTCAGCTGCGCGAGGCCTGCTTCAACAGTTTAGGGCTGACGAACAGGACGAGCTTGCCGCGCCGGAACGAGACGTCGTTCCAGTCGTCGATCGCGAAGTCGAAGACGGCGAGCCCCGAGGTCGGCAGATTGTCGCCGAGCGCGCGTTTTGCGGCCCCGTCGCCGCTGCCGGTCAGCGTCAGCGCGAGTTCGTGCATGCCGGGATTATGGCCGATCAGCATCAGGCGCTTCGGATCGCTGACCGAGGCCATCCGAATCGCGGTCAGCAAATGCACCGGATCGGCGCCGTAGAGCTCCGGCACGAATTCGACTTTCGGCGCAGGCCCGGCGCCCTTCAGCGCCTCGCGGACGATGTCCCAGGTCTGAGTGGTGCGGACTGCCGGCGAGACCAGGGCCAGATTGGGCAGGGGCGGATGACGGGCGATCCAGCCGCCGATCTCCGCAGCGTCGCGGTGGCCGCGCTCGTCGAGGCGGCGGTCCTGGTCGTGCCCCGAAGGCGCGTCGTGTTCGGTCTTGGCGTGGCGCAGCAGCAGCAAACGGCGCATGGACTTCCATTCTCGATTCGGTCAGGTCGAATTAATTCTACAGGCTCATGCCCTGGACAAGGTGACAAGCGCCGCAGCGGTCCGTAAGAAACGCCATGAGCGAGAGTTCCACAAGTGCGGCGGACGGCCCCGACCAGGCGGCCTCGCCGCTCCGCGACCGTCTGGCGTTCGACCTCGACGTCGACATTTGCGTGGTCGGGGCCGGGCTGGCCGGCCTGACCGTGGCGCGTGAGGCCGCGCGGCTCGGTGCGAGCGTCGCGGTGCTCGAAGGCCGCCAGATCGGCTGGAACGCCTCCGGTCATCATCTCGGCACCGTGATGCCGGGATTCGGCCTGCCGATGACGGACGTGATCGAGCGCGTCGGCCTCGACGATGCCCGCGAATTATGGGCACTGTCGAAGGAGGGGGCCGATTATGTCCGCGCCACCGCTACCGAAGATTTGATCCCCGGCATCAAGCCGAGCGATGGCGCGCTGGAAGTCTCCAATGTCGATGTCGGCGAGGCGCTGATCAGCCGCCTGCAGACCTTGGGCGAGGATTTCGCGACCGAGGTCGAGGGCTGGCAGGTCGATCGCGTGCGCAGCGTGCTCAGGACCGGCCGCTATTTCCACGGCATCTATTATCCGAAGGCGTTCCAGATCGATGGCCGCAAATATGTGCATGGCCTCGCCGCGCTGGCGATGCGGGCGGGCGTGCGGATCTTCGAGGAGACGCCGGTCGTCAGCATCGATTTCTCGGGCATCCGCAAACGCATCGTGACGCCGACGGCGCGGCTGCGCGCCAACCATATCGTCCTCGCCGGCAATATCCATCTCGGTGCGCCGTTGAAGCGCTTGTCCGATACGCTGCTGCCGGTGTGGCGCTACGCGGCCTTGACCGAGCCGCTCGGGGAGCGGCTGGCGGAGACCATCGCCTTTCCCGGCTCGGTCGTCGACAGCGATGGCATCGACCATTTCCGTGTCGTCGATGGCGATCGGCTGTTGTGGGCGAGCCCCGAAACCACCTGGGACGCACGGCCGAAGCGGCTCGGCGGGGCGGTGCAGCGCCGCATCGCCACGGTGTTTCCACAACTCGGCAAGGTTCCGATCGCGGAGATGTTCGGTGGCGCGGTCGGCGTCACCGTGCATGGCATGCCGCAGATCGGCCAGTTGCGCCGGGGCCTGTGGGTGGCGAGCGGCTTCGGCCGGCAGGGGCTCAACACCTCGGCGCTCGCCGGGCAGCTGATCGCGCGCAGCATCCTGTGGGGCGACGACCGCTGGCGGCTGTTTTCGCCGTTCGAGCTGGTCTGGGCCGGCGGCGCCACCGGCCGCGTCGCCGGTCATTTCGTCAGCCTGTGGACGAGAGGCGCCGCGTCCGCAGCGGGTGTTCTGGCGCGCTACCGCGAGGGTACACGTGCGAAGGAGCGCCTGCGCGAGGCGCGGCTCGCCGAGGCCAATCTCAGGGCGGGAACCCGGGGACCCGCACCCCGCCGTCCGCCCCCGTCGGCGGTGCGGCCGGTGCGGCCGCCCGCGCCCAGGCAGATCGAGGACGGCGAGGCGCCGTATCCGGATGCCTCGCAAGAAAGTGAGCAGATCTCCGACGGGCGGATGTAACGTCCGCCGGCGGGGTTCGTATCTGTTGACGAACCTCGGGCACGCCCTCCTGAGCCGTCCGCACCGGAGATGATTGATGATCGATCGCCGCATCCTGCTTGCTTCCGTCGCCGGCCTGTTCGGCCTTGCCGCCTTTCGCTGGCTGCGCGCCTCGCCGGCGCAGGCCGCCGAGAAATTCGAGATCGAGAAGACCGACGCCGAATGGCGCGCGCAGCTGACGCTGCAGCAATACGAAATCCTGCGCAACCAGGGCACCGAGCGGCCGGGATCCAGCCCGCTGCTCAAGGAGCACCGCAAGGGCACCTTCGCCTGCGCCGGCTGCGACCTGCCGCTGTTCTCGTCCGAGACCAAGTATGAGAGCGGCACCGGCTGGCCGAGCTTCTGGAAGCCGTTGGACAATGCGGTCGGCACGACGTCGGACCGCACCTTCGGCATGGTGCGCACCGAGGTGCATTGCCGCCGCTGCGGCGGCCATCTCGGCCACGTCTTCGACGACGGCCCGAAACCGACCGGACTTCGCTACTGCATGGACGGTTTCGCGCTGGTGTTTCACCCGGCGGCGCCGTCCGCGACCTGACATTTCTTCCCGGCAATTGTTGCCGCTCCCGGCAAATGTGCCCCGGTCGAACGACCGGGGCATTTTTTTCAAGCGGATGATTTTGTTACGTTTTGTTTCGTGGCACGACCTTTGCGACATGCTCCGCCGATGCGGCCATTCCTGTGATTGCCAGCCGCCGGGAATCGAATTGGAGAACATGTCATGGGTATCTTCGGCGCTCTCACGACGGCTGTCGGTGGCTTGCGCGCGGGGTCTTACGCGCTCGAAAACATCTCCGGCAACATCGCCAACTCGCAGACCACGGCCTTCAAGCGCATCGATACCTCATTCCTCGACCTCGTCCCGCAGACCGCGTTGACCGCGCAGCTCGCCGGCGGCGTCACCGCGCAGTCCCGTTCGACCAACTCGGTGCAGGGCGACGTGCAGTCGGCATCGGTCGCGACCTTCATGGCGATCAACGGCAACGGTTTCTTCGCGGTACAGAAGCCCGGCAGCTTCACCGACGGTGCGCCGGTGTTCGACGGCGTCGACCGCTATACCCGCCGCGGCGATTTCCAGCTCAACAAGGACGGCTATCTCGTCAACGGCGCCGGCTACTATCTCGAGGGCGTGCCGATCGACCCGACCACCGGCAACCCGGCAGGCTCATCGCCGCAGGTGCTGCAATTCAAGAACGACTTCCTGCCGGCGCAGCAGACCACCAAGATCGACTATCGCGCCAACCTCGCGTCTTATCCCTTGACCACCGCGCACGACACTTCGGTTCCCGGTTCCGAGCTGATCCGGCCGGGCGCGTTCAGCAGCGGAAATAATCCGTTGGTGCTGGGCACGCCGGCTGCGCCGTATACCGATTCCGCCATCACCGGCACAGCGCAAAACAACAAGGCGACTCCGTCGGTGGCCATTACCGCCGCGACCTTGCTTTCGGGCGCAGCCGGCACCGATTCGATCAATACGAACTTCAGCGCCGGCTCTGCCGGCCCGCCCGTCGTGCCCGCCGACACGATCACGGTCAACGGGACCGTCATCACCTTCGTCGCTTCGGGGGCGACCGGCAACCAGCTGAACGTCACCGATAGCATCGCAACGCTGCTCGCGAAGATCGACGCGATCACCGGTACCACGACGCCATCGACGATCAGCGGCGGCAAGATCACCTTGCACTCCGGCAAATTGGCCGATCTCAACGTGACGAGCTCGAACTCGACCGCTTTTGCGGCGCTCGGCTTCACCGGGTCGGCGGTTGCGGTTCGCGGCGGCGGCGGCACCGTCGGCACCGGCCAGGTCGTCGGCAACGACAACTCGACCTTCCTCAACGAATCCGTCTCAGGCGGCGCCGTCACGGCCTACGACGTGTCGGGCGCGCCGGTGAACCTGCAATTCCGCTGGGCCAAGACCGACAGCTCCTCGCTGGGCAGCGGACATACCGATACCTGGAACCTGTTCTATCAGGTCAATCCCAATGCGACCGGCACGCAGGTCTCCTGGCAGAACGTCAACGTCAACTTCACCTTCGCCTCGAACGGCCAGATGTCGCCGGCGATCTCCTCGGTGGCGCTCACCAATGCCGTCGTCAACGGCGTGTCGCTCGGCAGCCCCGTGATCAATTTCGGCTCCGGCGGCGTGACCCAGTTCGCCGATGCCAACGGCAACGTTCAGGTCAACCAGATCCAGCAGGATGGCTTCCCCGCCGGCCAGCTGCAGTCGGTCAGCGTCTCCACCAACGGCCGCATCGTCGGCAACTACACCAACGGCCGCAACATCGACCTCGCCGAAATCTCGGTGGCGACCTTCAACGGCACCAACTTCCTCAAGCGCATCGACGGCGGTGCGTTCGAGGCGACCGACGAGTCCGGCGCGGCGCTGTTCGGCAAGGCCGGCACCATCGTCGGTTCCTCGCTCGAGAGCTCGAACACCGATATTGCCGACGAGTTCACCAAGCTGATCGTGACCCAGCAGGCCTATTCGGCGAACACCAAGGTGATCACCACAACCAATTCGATGGTGCAGGATCTCCTGAACGTGGTGCGCTGATCGCATCGTTGCGGCACGTGTGAAGAAGTAAAGGCGAGTACACATCATGGGTTTGAGCCAAGCCCTTTCCACCGCGATGTCGGGCCTGCGCGCCACGCAGGCCTCGCTCTCGCTCGTGTCGTCGAACGTCGCCAACGCGGAGACACCTGGCTACGTCAGGAAGACGCTCAACCAGGTCACCGGCACCACCGGCCAGTACGGATCGAGCGTCCTCATCACCGGCGTCAACCGCCAGCTCGACGAATTCCTGCAGACCCAGCTCCGCACCGAGACGTCGGGAGCGGCCTACGCCGACGTCCGCTCGGATTTCCTGGCCAATCTGCAGGGCGTGTACGGCAATCCCGACTCCACCGGCACGATCGAGGACGCCTACAACAAGTTCCTGACCGCGCTGCAGGGGCTGTCGACCAGCCCGGAATCGCAGTCGGCCCGCATCGGTGTCATCAATGCCGCGCAATCGATGGCGCAGCAGCTCAACGCGACCTCGCAGGGAATCCAGACGCTGCGCGCCAACGCCGAGGCCGGCATCAGCGATTCCATCAACAGCGCGAACAATGCGTTGCAGCAGATTGCGCGCCTCAATGTCCAGCTGGCGGCCAATGGCGGCACGACCGATGCATCGACCGCGGCATTGCTCGATCAGCGCGACCGCTACGTCACGCAGCTCTCGCAGCTCATGGACATCCGCACCGTCACCAACAGCCAGAACCAGGTGAGCGTCTTCACCAATTCCGGCGTGCAGCTGGTCGGCACCGAGGCCGCGACGCTCAGCTTCAACGCCCAAGGCACGATGACGCCCAACACGTTGTACAATACCGACCCGACCAAGAGCACCGTCGGCACCATCACCATCACGTTCCCGCATGGCGGCACCTATGACATGGTGTCCACCAACTCGATTCGCTCCGGCAAGATCGCCGCCTATCTCGAGTTGCGTGACAACACGCTGGCGCAGGCCCAGACACAGATCGATCAGTTCGCCGCCGCGATGTCGAGCGCGCTGTCGGACAAGACCACCGCGGGCACCGCGGCGACGGCGGGGGCGCAATCCGGCTTCGACCTCGACCTGTCGGGGTTGCAGAACGGCAACACCATCCACGTCTCCTACAAGGACAACACCACCGGCCTCACGCATAATCTGTCGATCGTCCGCGTCGACGATCCGAGCGTGCTGCCGCTGAGCAATACCGCAACCGTCGATCCGAACGACGAGGTGCTGGGCATCGATTTCTCCGGCGGCATGAGCTCGGTGCTGTCGCAGCTCAACGGCGCACTCGGCGGAACCGGCCTGCAATTCTCCAATCCGTCGGGGTCGACGCTGCGCGTGCTCGACGACGGCGCCGCCAACAAGGCCGATGTGGCCGCGGCGTCGGTCACGTCGACGGTTTCGTCGCTGACCTCAGGCGATCCGCACCTTCCGCTGTTCACCGACAATGGCGGGCTCTACACCGGCGCGATCACCGCCAACGGCTCGCAGACCACCGGCCTTGCCGCGCGCATCAGCGTCAACACCGGCCTGATCGGCGATCCCTCGCGCATGGTGGTGTACTCGACCAATCCGCAGACGCCGGCCGGCGACACCACGCGCGCCAACCTCGTTCTGAACCAGCTGTCGAACGCCTCGTACAGCTATTCGCCGCAGACCGGCCTTGGCACGTCAGGCGCGCCGTTCACCGGCACGCTGCTGAACTTTGCCAAGCAGTTCATCAGCCAGCAAGGCGAGTCGGCGACCGCTGCCAAGCAACTCGCCGACGGCCAGGACGTCGTGCTGAACACGCTGCAGACCAAGATGGACTCGACCTCCGGCGTCAACATGGACGAGGAGATGGCGCATCTGCTTTCGCTGCAGAACGCCTATTCCGCCAATGCGCGCGTGATGTCGTCGATCAAGCAGATGTACGACGCGCTGCTGCAGCTCACGTGAGGGTAACATGTCGATCGACGGCGTAAGCGGCAGAACTTCCTATATCGGCACCACGATCCTCAACCTGCGGAATCAGCTCAATGACCTGACCACGCAGCTTGCGACCGGCAAGGTATCGACGACCTATGCGGGGCAGGGGCTTGATCGCGGTTTTGCGCTTAGCCTGCGCGCGCAGATCAGCGGCATCAACGCGTTCTCCGATACCGCCACCAACCTCAACACGCGCCTGAGTGTCGCGAACCTCACCTTGCAGGGCCTGTCCGACGTCGGGACCCAGGTGAAGAACGCCGCGACGACGGCGACGCTGACGCTCAACGACAGCGGCCAGACCTCCGGCCAGATCACGGCGCAGGCGGCCTTCGCCAACGCGGTCGCGATGCTGAACAGCCAGTCGGGCGACCGCTATCTGTTTTCCGGCCGCGCGATGGATACGCCGGCCACGGTGTCCGCCGATACCATGCTCAAGGGCACCGCAACCCAGGCCGGCCTCACCCAGCTCATCAATGAGCGCAAGCAGGCCGATCAGGGTGCCGGCATGATGGGACGCCTGAGCGTCTCCTCGCCGCCGGCGACCACGATGGTCACGAGTATCGCCGAGGACGGCTCGCCGTTCGGCCTGAAGCTCCTTTCGGTGCAGTCATCGTTGACGGGCGGCGCCACGGTGACGCAGCCGATCGGCACGCCGAAATCGGCTTCGGTCGATCTCGGCGTCGTCAATCCGAAGGACGGCGATAAGATCAAGTTCAACTTCACGTTGCCCGACGGCACCACCGAAGCGATCGAACTCACGGCGACTGCGACGAACCCGCCGCCCGCCGGCTCGTTCCTGATCGGCGCCGACACCGCGGCGACGACGGCCAACCTGCAGTCGACGCTGACCTCGTCGATCAAGACCTTGAGCGACACGTCGCTGGTCGCGGCGTCCGCGGTCGCGGCGTCGAACAATTTCTTCAATCCGGTCGCGACCGTCTCGGGCGCAGCGGTCAACAACCAGAACACGCCGCCGGCGCCGATCAGCGGCGCCACGGCGCTTTCGGGGGCAGCGGGCACCGACTCGCTGTCCACGAGCTTTGCCGCCGGTGACACCATCACGGTGAACGGCACGCCGATCACCTTCGTGGCCTCGGGCGCCACCGGCAACCAAGTCAACGTCACCGACAGCGTGCAGACGCTGATGGCCAAGATCGACCAGATCAGCGGCACCAAGAACCCGTCGACCATCAGCAACGGCGCGATCACCTTGCACGGCGCGGACGGCGAGAGCCTGTCGATCTCGAGCTCCAATACAGCCGCACTCGGCGCACTCGGCATCGCCAACAACACCACCGCAGCGCCGGCGCCGCTCAGGGTAGGGGGACCGCCGTTCGACACCGCGGCCAACCTGGTCGCCGGCACGCCCGACAACACCGTCTACTGGTACACCGGCGAGAATGGCCCGGGGTCGGCGCGCGGCACCGCGGTCGCGCAGGTCGATCAGTCGATCACCGTGCAGTATGGCGCGCGCGCCAACGAGCAGGCCTTCCGCTATCTGCTGCAGAACGTCGCGGTGTACGCAGCCGTCACCACCAATGCCAGCAACCCGAAAGCGAGCGCGCAGGTGACGGCGCTCGCGCAGCGCGTAAGCGCCAACCTCGCCCCGCAAAACGGTCAGCAGCAGATCCAGGACGTCCAGGCCGAATTCGCCGGTGCCCAGACCGCGACCAAGGCGGCCACCGATCGGCAGACCCAGCTCAAGGGGATGGCAGAAACGATGCTCGACTCGGTCGAGGGCGTCAATCAGGACGAGGTCGCGACCAAGATCCTGGCGCTGCAAACCAGCTTGCAGGCGTCGTACCAGACCACGTCGATGCTGTATCAGACGACGCTGCTGAAATATCTGCCGATCAGCTGATCACGGGCCCCTCATCTCCAGCCAGAAAAAGGCCTCCGCGAGGAGGCCTTTTTCGTTGAGATGAGTGAGGTTAGAGCGTTTGAAGTGGACGTCGGTTCGCGTGAAGAAAACACGTCAAAACAAGAAGCTCTACGCGCTCTTGCGTGTGTCGTCACGCTCGGCGTTTTGCTGGTCGCGCGCGGTTTCCAGCAGCTTCTCTTCGTGTGCGATCAGCTTCTTGGACTCCTTCAGCGCGTGATAGAGGTCGCCGTTGAGGATGAAGTTGTTGACGCTTTCGATGAAGGGCCACGCGCTCGGCATCGCGGTGATAATGTCGCGCACCAGACTGAAATAGGTCGGGTGGTGCGCCATCGGGTCCGGCGACAGATACATCAGCTGCACGGCGAGATAGATCAGCTTCGCCGGCGTGTCCGCGGTCTCGGGCGTCAGGATATCCTTCTCGCGCAGGATCGGGATGCGGTCGCCATCGATCAGCAGGCGGGCGCGCTGGTCGGTGTTGGTGATCACGCAATTGCCGACGATGATGCGCTCGTTCGGTTTGAGTTCGACCTTCAGGGCCATGACCGTTCTCCTTTGCCTGCAGTCGCGCGACGTCTTCGCTGGCGGAGCGAAGTGGTTCGGCACTGCTTAGCAGCCGCCGTTGCGGCCGGGGGCCGATGCGACAGCGATCCTTTCCCATGATGGTTAATGCTTGATGAACGAGGGGCGGGCGCGAACGTCTACACGTCGTCGGAATTGACAGTCCTGTCAGTAGTTTTCGGGACGAGGCTCGTCCAATGGCGACAATTTTATTCTTCGGCCTTTGTCTCAAATGCCGTGCTGGAGATTTCGTTTTCCTTCGCGGCTTGACCGCAGGATCGGCTGTCCGCCCGATCAGAAAGGATTGGAGCGGCTTTTTCCTCAGTTTCACACCAGAAAGGTATGAAAATGTCCGATATCATTCTCTCCTCCTCCGTTCGTCAGAACCTCCTCTCCCTCCAGTCCACCGCCGATCTGCTCTCCACGACGCAGAACCGCCTTGCCACCGGCAAGAAGGTCAACACGGCGCTCGACAACCCGACCAACTTCTTCACCGCGCAGTCGCTCGACAA
Source organism: Bradyrhizobium sp. BR2003 (assembly GCF_009720285.1). Lineage (NCBI taxonomy): Bacteria > Pseudomonadati > Pseudomonadota > Alphaproteobacteria > Hyphomicrobiales > Nitrobacteraceae > Bradyrhizobium > Bradyrhizobium sp. BR2003. The sequence continues at coordinate 199,127 of NZ_SMYJ01000024.1, read as the reverse complement.
TCGCGCCAGCGACATCAACAACCTGCTGGACGGCATCGGCAACGGTGTGCAGGTGCTGCAGGCCGCCAACACCGGCATCACCTCGCTGCAGAAGCTGGTCGATACCGCGAAGTCGATCGCCAACCAGGTGCTGCAGAGCCCGACCGGCTACACCACAAGGTCGACGGTCACCTCCACCGCGGCGCTCGGCGGCACGTCTGCCAACCTCGTCGACGGCACCACGATCAAGAGCGGTGACGTCCTGGCGATCGCAGCGTCGGCCGGCCAGCCTGCCTTCAGCTTTACGTTCGGGGCCAGCACGTCGCTGGCGCAACTGAACACGTCGCTGGCGGCCAGCAACCTGACGGCGAGCCTCGACAGCTCGAACAAGCTCGTCATCACCACGACCAACGACGCGGCCTCCTCGACGATCGGTGCGGTGACCTTCACCAACACCGGCGGCGGCACCGCGACCTTCAGCGCGGCCGGCACGGCGCCGGTTGCCGACCAGGCCTCGCAGTCGGCTCGCGCCGCTCTGGTCACGCAGTACAACAACACCATCGCGCAGATCACGACCACGGCGCAGGACGCGTCTTTCAACGGCATCAACCTGTTGAACGGCGACAGCCTGAAGCTGACCTTCAACGAGACCGGCAAGTCGACACTCGCCATCACCGGCGTCACCTTCAATGCCAGCGGCCTCGGTCTGAAAGCGCTGACCGCGGGCACCGACTTCCTCGACAACAACTCGGCGAACAGCGTCATTGCGTCGCTGAGCTCGGCGAGCTCCTCGTTGCGCAGCGAAGCCTCGACGCTGGGTTCGAACTTGTCGATCGTGCAGATCCGCCAGGACTTCTCGAAGAACCTGATCAACGTGCTGCAGACCGGCTCGTCCAACCTGACGCTGGCCGACACCAATGAGGAAGCGGCCAACAGCCAGGCGCTGTCGACCCGCCAGTCGATCGCGGTGTCCGCGCTGGCGCTCGCCAACCAGAGCCAGCAGAGCGTGCTGCAGCTGCTCCGCTAAGCGCGCCGGCAAGTGCTTCGAGAGCGGCGGGGGAAACCCCGCCGTTTTCTTTTGTCTCCGGGATATTACGGTCTCTGTCCATGCCGTCAGAACGACGCATTTCGTAACGGCTGCTAACCATATTTAAAGGCGCCGGATGCATAAATATCGGGCGCTAGAATTGCGTCTTCGCGGCTCGAGAAATCCGCATCCCATCGAGGTCATTGAATGTCGAATGCAGCCCAGGCCTACGCTCGTACCTCCACGACGACGGCGTCCCCACGTGAAATCGAAGCGCAGGCGCTGTTGAAGGCCGCGCGGCAGCTGCAGGAAGTCCAGACGAACTGGAACGGTCCCGACAGGGCGCTCGATCACGCATTGCTGTTCAACCGCCGGCTGTGGTCGATCTTCCTCAGCGCCGCGCAGGGCGACGACAATCCGCAGCCGCTCGAGATTCGCCAGAACATCGCCAATATCGGCGTGTTCGTGATGAAGCAGACCGTCGACATCCAGATGAATCCGGATCCGGCGAAACTGAAGTCGCTGATCGATATCAACTGCAATATCGCCGCCGGTCTCTCGGGCCGCGGCTGATTGATTCCTGACGGAGACCTCGGCATGGCCGACGTGTTGAGCATCCTGTCGGCCAACTACAAGGCCGCCGGCCTGACGGTTCCGTCGAAGACGCCCTATGTGGCCGTCGATCCGAACCTCTATGAGGGCAGCTGGAGCGGCAAGTACGCCAACAACAAGTCGTTCAACATCTCGGTGTCGAACGTCGATGGCTTCCGCGCCAAGGTCCACTACCAGAGCGACGGTACCAGCAAGTATCAGGACGTGCTGATCAAGGACGGCGGGTTCCGGATCGGCGATACCAAGTTCGCGCTGGTGCAGCAGGGGACGGCGTTGATCGCCAATGTCGTCACCGATCCGGCCACCGGAGCGACCTATCTCGACAAGGCCTACGCCACCCAGAAGACCTGAACGGTCGTTGGTCCGCGCCTAAAGCATGATCCGGAAAAGTGTGAAGCGGTTTTCCCTCGCGACAAACGCGGGACGCGTTTGCGCGGAGATCATGCTCAAACAAGGAGCTAAGGCGCGATGATGCTTCAACCTAATCTCATCGCGCTTTAGGCGCGGCGATCGGTGGCACGCACCCGCGTCGGCGCGTCCTTGCTGAGATCGAGCGCGTGGAAATAGGCGCGGCGGCGCAATACGGCTTCTTCCGGAAACTGCCTCACCACCAAATTCGTGCGATTGTCGACCACCTGATAGACCACGGCGCGCGCGTCGCGGTCGATGATGACCTGATCGCTGACCGACGGAGCCTGATTTGAAATCGATGCGTTGACGGCGTTGGGATCGATGGTGACGCGCACGCTCGGCTCCGGAGCGGTGACGCTCTGGCTCGCCGGCAGTTCAGTCTTGACCGCCTTCTGCGCCGTATCGCTCGTGGGAGAGATCATCGGCGCTGCGACCGGTGCCCCCACCGGCTTGATGTTGAAATCTGTACTCATGGCAGCCTCGTAGTGCACAGGCACTAGTTTGCTTGAGTCAAATCCCAACCCCTCACGATCCGCAACTCTACGGGGAACCTCTCAATAGGCTGTTAGAAAACACGCTGAATGCCGCGCTGCCGGGGCTGCGTCGAATTGAGCCAAATTGTAGGCGTTCGCGTCAGAGCGTGCGGCTGACCGCGATCGGCGTCATGTTGCGCGGGCCCGGCGTGGCGCGCTGTCCGCTTGCGGTGTAGGTGTTCGGAATGTTGCGGCGCTGCACTTCGGCATTGACGCCGCGCACGATTCCTTCGGAGACGGCGTGCGCGGTCGCAAGCACGGTCAGATTGACCTGCAGCATGGCGCGGAACGTCTCGTGATGCCGGCGCAACGTCGCGAGCAGCTCGGGATCGGTCTGCGACAGCATCTTCTGCATCGATTTCAGGTGCTCGACCGCGAGCATATACCGCCGCGACAGCTCCGACTTCTGCGGCTCGAGCTGCATGCCCTCGCGGATCTTGCCGGCGCGGACGAACTCGGTCTCCTGCTCGATCACGGCGAGCAGGCCGCTCATCACTTCGGTCAGCTCGTTGGCGAGACGCGCGACGTCCGGCGGCGTCGACGTCGCGGACCGCGCGGCGGAGGCGGATGCTACTGGCCGCGGCTGCTGTGGACGCTGGTTCATCGCGCTGCTCCTTGAAACCCTAGCTCTTGTTCGCCTGCTGCAGGATCAGCGAGCGGAACACTTCGTTGGAAATGCCGACGCCGCCGGCCTTGGCGAAGTTCTTCGAGTATTCGTCGGTCAGCATCGACCGCCATGCGCCGGTGCCGACGGTGTCGCCGTACGGGCCATCGCCCTTCAGGCCGGTCGTCATCTGCGAGAACATCGAATTGAGGAACATCGATTCGAAATCGGTCGCGGTCGCCTTCGCCTTGGCGGCCTGCTGCGGCGTCACCTTCTTCAGCGCGTCCTGCAGCACGGGATCGGGGCGGCCGTTGAACGTCGGCATCAACGCCTTGTTCGGCATGCTGCCGGTGGTGCTGTTGATCAGGCTCGCCATCACATCACCTCGATGTCGGCTTCGATCGCGCCGGCGGCCTTGATCGCCTGCAGGATGCTGATGAGGTCGCGCGGTCCGATGCCGAGGCCGTTGAGGCCGTCGACCAGCTGCTGCAGCGAGACGCCGTCCTTGACCACGGCGAACTTCTTGCCGTCCTCGCTGACGCCGACGCTGGTGCGCGGTGTCACGACCGTTCGGCCGCGCGACAGCGGATTGGGCTGGCTGACCTGCGGACTCTCGGAGATCGAGACGGTGAGGTTGCCCTGCGCCACCGCGACGGTGGCGACGCGAACGTCGCGGCCCATCACGATGATGCCGGAGCGCTCGTCGATCACGATCTTTGCCACGAGATCGGGATCGACCTGCAACTGCTCGATCTCGGTCAGGAAGGCGACGACGTTGCCCTTGAACTCCGTCGGGATCGCAAGCTGCACCGTGGAGGGATCGATCGGCTCGGCGGTCTTGACGCCGAGATAGTCGTTGACCGCGGCGGCGATCCGCTTGGCGGTGGTGAAGTCTGCGTTGCGCAGCGCGAGGCGCACATTGGGCAGGCGGTTGAGCGCGAACTCGATCTCGCGCTCGATGATGGCGCCGTTGGCGATCCGGCCGACGGTCGGCACGCCGCGCACGACGCTGGCGGCGGCACCTTCGGCCGCGAAGCCGGCGACCGCCACCGATCCCTGCGCCACCGCGTAGACATTGCCGTCGGCGCCGAGCAGGGGGGTGACGAGCAGGGTGCCGCCCTGCAGGTTCTTGGCATCGCCGAGCGCGGAGACGGTGACGTCCATGCGCGTGCCCTGGGTGCCGAACGCCGGCAGATTGCCGGTCACCATCACGGCGGCGACGTTGCCGGTGCGGATGGTGGCGCCACGGATGTTGACGCCCATGCGCTCGAGCATCGCCTGCAGCGACTGCTTGGTGAAGGGGATGTTGTTGAGCGTATCGCCGGTGCCGTTGAGGCCGACCACGAGGCCGTAGCCGATCAGCTGGTTCTGGCGCACGCCCTCGATATTGGCGAGATCCTTGATCCGCGACGTCGCGGCGGCCGGCATGACGGAGGCCGCCAGCGCCAGCAGCGCGGCGCAGGCCACTCCGAACAGATTTGCGATGCGGATGCCGGGCATCCCGATGCTCCCCTCGAACTGAACTCGCGGATTGCGCGACACTCCCATGACGGCGATCCGCCATTAACCATGCGAGCTGCGTGCCACTCCGCTTCGCTTGGGCAATGTCTTGATATATTTATCGAAATTGTCGGGTCGTCATTTTGCTCCGGTTCGCCAGGGAGCGCGAAACTGCCGCGCGGCGGCAGAAATTGCCGGGTCGTTTACGCGCCGTTAACCATAAAACGGCGATGCTCGGCCATTCAGGCCTGCGGGATCACGACGATGCGCATCTACGGACCGAACGGCACCACGCTTGGCACGTCCACCAGCTCCACGCGGCGCACGTCGTCGAGCGGCTTCTCGCTGCCGGATGCGACGACCGCACAGGAAGAGGTTCGCTCCGCCGCCGCGCCGAAGGCTGCCGCCAGCCTCGATGCGCTGCTCGCGCTGCAAGGCGTCGAGGACCCGACCGAACGCCGCAAGCGCTCGGTGGCCCGCGGCAAGGGCGCGCTCGACGTGCTCGATGCGCTCAAGCTCGGCCTGCTGTCCGGCAATTTCGATTCCTCCACGGTGAACCGGCTGCGTGACGCCGCGGCGAGCCTGAAGGAATCCTCCGGCGATCCGGGCCTCGATGCCGTGCTCGGCGAGATCGAACTGCGCGTCGAGGTCGAGCTCGCCAAGGCCGGGCAATACTAGGCTCCTCTCGATCAACTCGTCTGTGCCACGCCGCCAGTGCCTTCAGGCCACAGTGCCCTCAGGCCGCCAGTGCCTTGCGCTGCGCGTCGTAGCGGCGCTGCGCGGCCAGCACCTCCTTCAGATTCCGTTCGGCCCAGTCGCGCAGCGGATCGACCGCTTCGGCGAGCGTCGATCCGAGCGGCGTGATTGAATACTCCACCGTCACCGGCACCGTTGCGATCGCCCGGCGGCGCAGCAGCCCGTCGCGCTCCAGGCTCTTCAGCACTTGCGACAGCATCTTCTGCGAGATGCCTTCGATGGCGCGGCGAAGCTGGTTGAAGCGCATCGGCTCGCTGCGCAGCAGCAGCAGGATCAGCACCGCCCATTTGTCGCCGACCCGGTCGAGGATCTGGCGCGTCGGGCAATTTGCGGCATAGGCGTCCGGCTTGAGGCTCGTGGCTTTCATCGCGGTTACTCCGGCGTGATCAGGTGAGACGAGAGTGCCTTCTTCACACCTACATCCATTTGGCTATCTAGTCACCATTGGAAACTATCAATCGGAGACTTGAGATGAAGATCGCCATCGCCGGCGCGTCCGGCCAGGCCGGCTCGCGCATCACCGCGGAACTCGCCGGCCGCGGCCACGCCGTCACCGCCATCGCCCGCAACCCGGAGAAGATCGCCAGCCTGCCCAACGTCACTGCCCGCAAGGGTGACGCGAACGACCAGGCCGCCCTGGCCGCGCTGTGGGCCGGCCACGATGCCGCGATCAGTTCGATCCATTTCCTGGTCAGCGACCCCGCCAGGCTGATCGGGGCCGCCAAGGCATCCGGGGTCGGCCGCTATCTCGTGGTCGGCGGGGCCGGCAGCCTCGAGGTGGCGCCGGGGGTCCGCCTGGTGACCACCCCCAACTTTCCGCCCCAATACAAGGCCGAGGCCTCCAAGGGGGCTGAGTTCCTCGACCCGCTGCGCCAGGAGAAGGACCTGAACTGGACCTTTTTGTCGCCCTCGGCGCTGTTCGTGGCCGGCGAGCGGACCGGCAAGTTCCGCCTCGGGACCGACCAGCTCCTGACCGCAGCCGACGGCAAAAGCTCGATCTCGTTCGAGGATTTCGCAGTTGCACTCGCCGACGAAATCGAGCGTCCGGCCCATATCCGCCGGCGTTTCACGGTCGGCTATTGAGGGGGCAGGGTCGTCCCCCGGGCAGGGCGGATAAGTTTGCCTGTGCAAGGCCTTGGGGGCGGCCCGGCTTTCGCGGTGGCAGATATTGTCTGTCACATGACGTGGCTATATAAGGCGCCGCGCGGAGGGGTTGTGTTCCCTCCGCCTGACAGGGACATGGCTGCCTTTGGAAAAGCTGAAGAACTACCGGCCGACTGAAAAAGAGCCTTTCATGAATGAGCGGCAGCGCGACTATTTCCGCGCCAAGCTGCTGGCGTGGAAGGATGAAATCCTCCGCGAATCGAAGGTCACGTTGCAGACGTTGCAGGAAGAGAACGTCAATCATCCCGACCTCGCGGACCGAGCGTCCTCGGAAACCGACCGCGCGATCGAACTTCGTGCCCGCGACCGTCAGCGCAAGCTGATCTCCAAGATCGACGCGGCGCTCCAGCGCATCGAAGACAACACCTACGGCTATTGCGAAGAGACCGGTGAGCCGATCTCGCTGAAGCGGCTCGAAGCCCGCCCGATCGCAACGCTGTCGGTGGAGGCGCAGGAACGCCACGAGAAGCGAGAGAAGGTCTATCGCGACGAATAGTGGCGACGGATCGCCGCGGATTGCTACCGGCGCGTACCGGTTGTACGTTCGCGCCGCCATGATGACACGCACTCTCAACATCGCTTCGGTGTTTTTCCCGGGCTGATCCCGCTTCCTCCTGGAAGCGCTGAGCGGCCCCACGAGCTTTCGCTCCTGGGATTCCAGTGAAACCGAATGAGCCGGTCGGGTTCCGCACGTCGCGGAGCAGCGATGGCTGGCGACAGTTTGAGAGACAATCATGGCCTATCGAAACGACGCGCATGCGCTTGACTGCGCGCAAATCGAGCAATTCATCCAACAGGGCTTTGTCCGGATCGACAGCGCCTTTCCCCGGGAACTCGCCGACCGGGGACGCGCCATCATGTGGCGTGACCTGCCGTGCAGCGAGCACGACCCTTTGACTTGGACCCAACCGGTGATCCGGTTGCCGGGGTACGGCGGTACGCCGTTTCGCGAAGCGATCAATACGCCGCTGCTGCACCGGGCGTTCGACCAGATCGCCGGTCCCGGCCGCTGGCGCCCGCGCGGCGACATCGGAACCTTTCCGGTGCGCTTCCCACATCCGGACGATCCCGGCGATGCCGGCTGGCACATCGACGTCAGCTTCCCCGGCGAGGATTGTGATCCGAACGAGCGCAGCGACTTCTCCGCCTGGCGGGCCAATGTCGTCTCGCGCGGCCGGGCGCTGTTGATGCTGTTCCTGTTCTCCGACGTCGGCGAGGACGATGCGCCGACCCGGATCAGGGTCGGCTCGCATCGGCCGATGGCGCGCTACCTTGCGCCGGCGGGCGAGACCGGGCGCGCACGCATGGTGCTCGACGATGTCGGCGCCGACTGCGAGGTCGCGCTCGCGACCGGTGAGGCCGGCACGGTCTATCTGTGCCATCCGTTGCTGGTGCATGCCGCGCAGAAGCATCGGGGCACGACGCCGCGCTTCATGGCCCAGCCGTCGCTCGCTGCCGGCGAACCGTACAGACTGGAACGTGCGGATGGTGCGTATTCGCCGGTCGAGATCGCGATCCGGCAGGCGCTTGGCATGAAGTGAAGTGGCATGATGCGTGGTCGAGCCTTGCCACGCATTCGCTGCACCTCTCCCGCGTGCGGGGGAGGCAATGTAATTCCTATGCCGAAACGGCCTATGGCGAGACGACATTCAGGCCCGTCCGGCTCCGACTGTCATCTCGCTTGCTGCCGCGGCACCGCGGCGCGGGCCGAACGTCTTCGACCATGCCAGCAATTCGCGGAAGGCCGGCGTCAGGCTCCAGGCTGAATCCGTCAGCTCGTATTCGACCTGCAGCGGCTTCTCGGCGAGCACCTTGCGCGCCACCAGGCCGTCGCGCTCGAGCTCGCGCAGCTGCGCGGTCAGCATGTGCTGGGTGATCGGCGCGAGCGCGCGGCGCAGCGCGCCGAACCGCACGCCGCCATTCATCAGCGTGAACAGGATCTCGAGCTTCCATTTTCCCCCGAGCGCGTGGATCGCGTGCTTGAATTCGATCAGCACATTGGGGTCGGTGGGACGGCTCTCGCATTCACCGCCGTCACACATATCGCTGGTATTGTTTTCCATACCGGTCTCGAATTTCATCCTACTTGTCCAGGGTCAGATAGGTGACCAGATGCGCCCTGTGCAGGGCGGGCAGTGCAATGTTGGGCCCATCCGCCGAACCATGAAGAGGGCAGGGACATGAGCACGGTTTTGGTCACGGGCGGATCGGGTTTCATCGGCGTGCATACCATTCTGCAGCTGCTTGCCGACGGGCAAGCGGTGCGAACGACGGTGCGCAATCCGGGGCGCCGCAACGACGTGATCGCGATGCTGCGCGAGGGCGGTGCGCCGGCGCCCGACCAGGTCGGCTTCGTCACCGCCGATCTGCTGCGCGACGACGGTTGGCGCGAGGCGGCCACCGGGTGCGACTACGTGCTGCATGTCGCATCGCCGCTCGGCGCCTATGTGCCCGAGGACGAGAATGAGCTGATCGTCCCGGCGCGGGAAGGCACGCTGCGGGTGTTGCGCGCCGCGCGCGACGCCGGCGTCAAGCGCGTCGTCGTGACGTCGTCGTTCGCCGCAATCGGTTACGGCCATCCGCCGCAAGCGGCGCCGTTCAACGAGACGGTGTGGTCCAATCTCGATGGTCCCGGCGTGCAGGCCTATCCGAAATCCAAGACGCTGGCCGAGCGCGCCGCCTGGGATTTCGTCGCGCGCGAAGGCAATGGCCTCGAGCTTGCCGTGGTCAACCCCACCGCGGTGTTCGGCCCGGCGCTCGGTGCCGATTTCTCCGAGTCGATCGGCATCATCAAGGCGCTGCTCGACGGCGCGATGCCGGCGGTGCCGCGGATCCATTTCGGCCTCGTCGACGTGCGCGATGTCGCCGACCTGCATCTGCGCGCCATGCTGTCGCCCAAGGCGAGCGGTGAGCGCTTCCTGGCGGTCGCCGGCGAGACCATGTCGGTCCTCGGGGTCGCGCGGGTGTTGCGCGCCAGACTCGGCAGCAAGGCGCGGCGCGTGCCGCGGTTCCAGGCGCCGGACTGGATGATGCGGCTTGCCGCTCGGCGCAACCCGGTGGCCCGTGCCGCGCTGCCGCTGCTCGGCAAGGTGCGCCGCTCGACCAGCGCCAAGGCGCAGCACCTGCTGGGCTGGCGCCCGCGCGGCAATGAGGAGATGATCGTCGCGACCGCGGAGAGCCTGATCCGGCTCGGCCTCGTCAAGGCCTGACGGCAGCTCCCGTCCAGCGTGCTTGCCAGACGCGTCGGCGAGTGCTGAATTGCAGCGAGCAGACGGAGGCGCCACCGCGCCGCCGAGAACACCAGGGAGGCTGCGCAGATGGATCGGGTCCTCGCGGCCGCAAAGGCGATCGCCAGCGCGCGTCGCAGCCGGGCGCCGCTCAAGGCGCTACCGAAGGACGTCGTGCCGCGCGACGAGGCCGAAGGCTATCAGGTGCAGTACGCGCTGCACGCTCTGATGCAGCCACACCTGGGCAGCCTCGTCGGCTACAAGATCGGCTGCACCAGCGCGGTGATGCAGGAATATATCAACATCCCGCACCCATGCGGTGGTGGTGTGTTCGAGAAGGTCGTGCATGACAGCGGCGTGCAGCTGCCGGCGGCAGAGTTCGTCCATGTCGGCGTCGAGTGCGAGATCGCGGTGCGGCTCGCCCGCGATCTCGCTCCCAGCGAGGCGCCGTTTACCGCCGAATGGGTCGCGGAAGCGATCGATGCCTACTATCCCGCGATCGAGATCGTCGACGACCGCTACGTCAAATGGGAGACGCTGGGCGCGCCGACGCTGATTGCCGACGACTTCTTCGCCGCCGGCTGCGTGCTCGGCGAGGCGGTGCCGCGCATCAACGTGCCCGATCTGCGCGCGGTCGCGGGACGCGCGATCGTCAACGGCAAGGAAGAAGGCCGCGGCACCGGCGCCGACGTGCTCGGGCATCCCCACAACGCGCTCGCCTGGCTCGCCAATCATCTCGCCACTGAAGGCCGTGGCCTGCACGCCGGCCAGATCGTGCTGACCGGCAGCCTAGTCAAGACGGTGTGGTTGAAGGCGGGCGACACGGTCGTCATGGAGCTCGACGGTCTCGGCAAAGTGGAAGCGACCTTTACGTGAGGCGACGTTTGGGCGAGCTTGCCTCCACATAAGAGACGTCGTCCCTGCGAAAGCAGGGACCCATAACCACGAATGCTGATTGTTGCGCGTCGCCGGAGCGACGAGCGCGGCTCACAACCGCCGCCGCGGGGTATGGGTCCCTGCTTGCGCAGGGACGACACCGAGAGTAGCGACGTTCACCTGACCTTCAAGTCGCCGGGCGTTTGGTGTCCGTGACCAGTTCGACCTTGCCGTCGGTCAGCCGATAGACCGCGCCGACCACCTTGAGCTTGCCCTGATCGACTGCGGCGCTGAGGATCGGCGTCGCCGATTTCAGCTTCGCGACGTTGTCGATGACGTTCTGCCTGATCGCGTTGGCGAGGCGGTCGCCTCCCTTGCCCTCGGTCGCCTTCACCGCCGGTGCGATCGCATTGACCAGCGAGGGTAGATGGCCGGGGAGGGTGGTGTTGTCCTTCAGCGACTTGATGGCGGCGTCGACCGCGCCGCAACTGTCGTGGCCGAGCACCATGAACAGCGGCACGTTGAGCACGGACAATGCATATTCGAGGCTCGCGATGGTCTCGTCGCTGGCGAAATTGCCGGCGACGCGGCAGACGAACAGATCGCCGCGGCCGGTGTCGAACGCGTATTCCGGTGCGATGCGGGAGTCCGCGCAACTCAGGATGCCGGCGAACGGATTCTGTCCGCCGGCCAGCGCCTCGCGCTCGTGCTTGAAATCATGCCGCCGCGAGACGCCTTCGACATAGCGGAGATTGCCCTTCACCAGCCGGTCCAGCGCCGCGTCCGGCGCCAGCACATTCTGCGGCTTCGGCGGCGATTTGGTTTCCTTGGCGGAAACCGGCGGCCCGAGGGCGAGGCTGGCGGCGGTGCAGGCCGCGGCAGCGAGGAAGCGGCGCCGGGAGGTCTGGGTGGGAGCTGTGATTTCGCAAAGCTGGCACATCAAAAATCTCCGTAAAATTATCCGAGAATAGCAATCGCGTCCGTGCAAAGGTTGTAGATCATGCGCTGTGCCACCGCAACGATGTGGTTTCGCACGCTCGGAGCCACCACGTTCGCTGTTGCGCAAGCAGGGTCGACGATGAGGATGAGTCCCAATTCAAGATGTCAAACAGCGCGGTGTCATCACCCGCGCATGCGAAAGCGGGTGATCCAGTATTCCAGAGACGCCGGTGCGAGCCGGGCGATAACAGTGCGGACACGCACGATCGTCGTCCTGGCGAAAGCCCAGGACCTATAACCACCGCATTTGATCATGAACGGGATCGTGGCCCCAGCGTCGCGCAACAATTGAGATTTGGGGTAATGGGTCCTGGCTTTTCGCCAGGATGACATTGAGTGTGTGCTCTTCCTTCCGCTCTCTCTTCAGAGGGCGCAGGGAAAGTCGGGTGCTGATCGCACCCATGGGCCCCGTGCAAAAGGTAGAAATCACGGGGGTAGAACCACTGGTGTAACCGGAAACAACCCGGCTTTCCCTGCGCGATGGGCTACGGCCCGACGGGCCGATCGGCTCAACCGGATAACCTGCGGGTTATGAAAGGCCCGGGCGGTCTCGTTGTGCGATTGAACCGGAAAACCCAGGTCGCGCGACCGCAGCCGAACGGCCGAAATTTCTGGTTGACTCATTCATAGCTGGCTGGTTATACGTTAATTCATAACCAGCGGGTTATTGATCGCAAATGCCAGACGCTCACGACATCCTGTTTCGAACCCTTGCAGACCCGACCCGCCGGGCCATCTTCGAGCGCCTGTGCCGCGAGGGCGAGCAGACCGTCGGCGCCCTGACGGCCCGCGCCAGGATTTCGCAGCCGGCGGTGTCGAAGCATCTCGGTGTGCTGAAGCAGGCCGGGCTGGTGCGAGACCGCCATGAAGGCAGGCAGACCCATTACAGCGCGCAACTCGGCGCGCTGGCGCCGCTGATCGACTGGACCAGCCAGATGGCGGGCTTCTGGCAGAACCGGTTCGACCACCTCGAAGATCTCCTCAAAAGGATGGACCAATGAACAAGACCACCGCTAAAACGCGCTCCGCGATCGTCGAGCGTGAATTCGCTCATCCACCGGAAAAGCTCTGGCGCGCGCTGACCCAACCGCATCTGATGGAGGAGTGGCTGATGAAGAACGATTTCAAGCCCGAGGTCGGGCACAGCTTCAACCTGCGCGGCGAGTGGGGCGGCGTGCTGGACTGCAAGGTGCTCACCGTGGAGCCGCACAGGACGTTGTCCTACACTTGGAATTTCGCGCATGCAGACGCCGCCTACAATCTCGAAAGCGTCGTGGTCTTCACGCTGACGCCGACAGCCACCGGCACCCATCTGCGCGTCGAGCAGTCCGGCTTCCAGCCGCATCAGAAGCAGGCGTATGGCGGCGCCCATGCCGGATGGAAGCAGTTCCTCGAGAATCTCGATCAGCTGATGGCGCGGCCGGAGTGAGGCGCGCTCGCGAACTCGCAACATTCATCCAACAGGAGGTCACATTGGACTGGAACAACTGGATCCGGCAATTGCACCGCTGGCTCTCGATCGCCTTCACGGTCGCCGTCATCATCAACATCGTCGCGATGGTCCTGCAGCAGCAGGCGGTCTGGATCGGCCTGCTGGCGCTGTTCCCGCTGATCTTCATGCTGCTCAGCGGCCTTTATCTGTTCGCATTGCCCTATCTGTCGCCGCGGCGTCGGCATGGGGGATCGACGTCCGCGTCCCAAGTGTGATTGCATGACGTGACGACTTGACGTGACGATTTGGGGCGGATGAGGCGCAAGAGACAGCAATGACGGCATCGGAACGTATCGACCGGATGATCGAGGATCTCACCGACTGGCGCGGCAAGACGCTCGCCAGCCTGCGCAAGAGCATCCTCGCCGCCGATCCTGAGATCATCGAGGAGTGGAAGTGGATGGGCAGCCCGGTGTGGTCGCGCGACGGCATCATTGCGGTCGGCAACGCCCACAAGGGCAAGGTCAAGCTGACCTTCATGTATGGCGCGCAGCTGCCGGACCCCGACAAACTGTTCAACACCGGCTTCGAGGGCAATGCGCGGCGCGCGATCGATCTGTTCGAGGGCGACAAGATCAACGTCCCGGCGCTGAAGACGCTCATTCGTGCCGCGATCGAGCTCAACCGGGCCAAATCCAGGAAATCCGCGAGGAAGCCGGCGAAGAAGGCCGGCGGTACCCGCGCGACCGCGAAGAAGGCGTGAGCTGCGCCGCCATGGTGCTCGCGATCCATCCGAGATGATCAAGACCAGACTCGCCACATCGCCGGATGCGGACTCCATCTCCGCGCTGCTGACGGCCAACGGCGGCGACCGTGGCGGCATGCTGCTCGGGCAATGGCCGCGCGAGGTGATCGAGACGCGCATTGCAAACGGGCAGCCGATCGTCGTCGCGACCGACAATGAGGGCAGGTTACTCGGCGCGCTCCTGACGTCGGAGAAGGGATATGGCGAGACGCCGCCGGTGCGGGCCATGCTGAACGCCTGGCCGGGGCGGGCAGATGCCTATGTTTATGGTCCGGTATGCGTGTCGCGGGACGCGCGCGGCCTTGGCGTATTAGAGGCGTTGTACGCGAAGCTTCGGGCGACGTTCCCCGGCCGCGAGGCAATCCTGTTCATCAGGGAAGACAACCCGCGCTCGCTCAGGGCGCATCTGCGGCTCGGCATGCGCGAGGTCGCGCGATACGACTTCGACGGCAAGGTCTTTATTGTCCTGAACGACCGGCCGGATCTCCGTCAGTAGCCGGGCCTTCGCGCATCGGAAGCCAAACTCCCCCTTTCAGAAATAGAACGAAATAAACCGTTCACCATTGGACATGAAAGCCTTCCGGTTGTAGCGGTGTACCCACGCAACTTAACGAGTGGCTGCTAAACCTGTGGCTGTGGAATGAGCGGGTCTCGTGTCGAAGCGCCCGCTGGAATGGCAGTCGGAATGCTCAGTCAGGTGGTTGGTCCGTCACGGATCGCGTCGTCGGCGGACATCCTTGCCGCGCGAAAGGTCTCTCCAGAGGCGAAAGCTTCAGCAGAGACACTTCGGGGAGCCCACCCCTACAAATGGAGCATGCTCGGCTCATGGCTGGTTGCCGTCTCGGCGAGCGGTTTCACCGGCTTCCTGCTTTGGCGATTTCGCGTCGCGATCGACGCCAGAGATCTGGCGCTGTTTTCCGGCATGATGGCGTTCCTCATCATCGTCCATGTCGTCTATGGCAGATGGCGCACCGCGCCGACACTCTCTCATCTCGGTGGAGCTGTCGCAGCGACTTGCTGGTCGATCATCGCGGCTGCGGTCATCAGCCTAGTCGGCTTGCGATACAAGTTCCCCTTGATCGATGACGTTCTCGGCAACGCCGATCGTGCCGTCGGGGTCGACTTGCCGTCCATGATCCGGTGGTTTGCGGATCATCCCTCGCTGTCCCATCTGCTATTCGTGGCTTACGACAGCTGGCTGCTCCAGCTTGCCGCACTGCTTCCGTTCCTGGCCATGATGGGACGCTTCGACAAACTCTGGCAGCTGGTATTTGTGTTCAGCCTGACCGCGGTGGTCGCTGCGACGTTTTCGGTGTTCTGGCCCGCCAGGGGAGCTTTTGCCTATTTCCATCATCCCATAGAGGTGCTTGAGCAACTTCCGGACGGCGCAGGAATCTATCATCTCGCAAAGTTCGAGTATTTTCGCAATGCGCCGTTTCCGAACGTGTCATTCGAAAATCTGCAAGGCGTGGTGACATTCCCGTCGTTTCACACCTGCCTCGTCCTGATGACGATCTGTGCGACGACAGGGACGCGATGGCTGTTCGCAATCACGTTGATCTGGAATGCGCTTGTGCTGATCGCGACCGTTCCGATCGGCGGGCATTATGTCATCGATCTGTCCTGTGGTGCACTGCTGTGGCTGGCCGCGATGGCGGTCGAGGCGATGCTCGGCAGATCGTACGCCACCATGCGCGGAATGCCGGTGCCGGAGGCCGCGTCCGCCTAGTCGCGTGCTCAAATGGCGTTATCCGATCAGGCGATCACCTCGGCGATGCCACCGCCGATGGCTTGCGTTCAGCCGGGCTAGGCCGAGATGTCGACCGCCTGGCCGGCCTTGCCGGCGTTTTTCCGGAACGCCTGCTCGATCAGCTCCTTGATCTTCTGCTCGACCGCGGCGCGCTGATCCGGCGTCATGGTCTTGAGGTCTTCTTCCGACATGCCCATGCTTTTGAGGATATTCGCGCGCATCCGGTCCATCGGGCTCATCTGCGCGTATTTGAGAAACCTCTGCTCGACGGTGTCGCCGAGCGAGCTGCCGCCGGTGGCGTCGGCGGTCAGCGGCTTCTTCAATGTGCCAGTCGTCATGCTGGCGGTGACCGATCCAAGGGCCGAAATCGACGTCATCTGCGCGCGCAGTCCCCGTTGCAATGCTGCAATCGTGGAGCAAATGGCGTGCCATCCGTTGCAGCCGTGATTTCAAGGGGATCGCGGCGCCGCCAGGCGCGCACGACGCGCCGCGGGCAGCTTCTGCCGGGCCAAGTTTGCCGGGCGTGGTGTGCGCGATCACCGGACCCGCCACCGCGGTTGCGGCCTTCAGGCCACGGTGTGCACGATCACGGGACCGGCGACTGCGGTGGCCTGGCCGACCAGCAATGGACCGAGATTGTCGTCGATCCAGGCCAGCGCGCGGCGGTTGGCCTCTTCGGCGCCGGCATGGTTGTTGAAGACGCTGATCGCGGTGACCGTATCGTCGCCGGCATAGACCACGTAATAGGCCATGAAGCCTTCGACGTCGCTGATGATCGGGATTGCGCCTTCCTTGATCCGGCGCGCGAGTTCCTCGGCGCTACCAGACTTCGCCTTGGCGTGACGGATGGCGGCATACATGCGTTCCTCCTTCCGGCTGCATCGATCGGGCTGCGCTTCGCGCGTGCGCGATCGTACGCCGAACCGGGTGGCGACGCCATCGGGATTGCGGACGGATTAGCTGAAACGCCGGCTCACGAGCGTCGTGCGCCGGTCGGGGAGCTTCGGCAGTCTTGCCACGCCGGCGCGCGTCGTCGTGGTCTTTG
The DNA here is from genome assembly GCF_009720285.1 of Bradyrhizobium sp. BR2003. Lineage (NCBI taxonomy): Bacteria > Pseudomonadati > Pseudomonadota > Alphaproteobacteria > Hyphomicrobiales > Nitrobacteraceae > Bradyrhizobium > Bradyrhizobium sp. BR2003. The sequence continues at coordinate 182,407 of NZ_SMYJ01000024.1, read as the reverse complement.
GTCCGGGGGCGGGCTCCGGCTCCTGCTGCTGCAGAAACAGCGTGGCTTCGAACAGCACGCCGGGGGCCTGCTTGGCCGTGCCCGAGCATACCGCCCGGTTGCCGTTGAACGAGCCAGTCAGCTGCGCCTCGACCTCGTCGCATCCGAACACGGTGGTGAACGGACCATCGGCATAGCGGTGCGTCGTCAGCGTCGCCGTGAAGCGGTCCTGATCGAGCTGATAGGTGCCGCCATAGGTGAACATGGCGTCGCCGCCCGAGATCCTGCCATTTGCGAGCTGGACTATTCCGGTGCCTTCGCCCCGCGGCGTCCGGAACCACGCCGCATATTTTCCGTCTCTTTGCATGACCGTCATACAAACAGAAAACCCTGCGTTGTCGTCTCCCTACGTTGCAAGCGCCGGGACTTCTACTGTGCGCTGCTGCGAGGGTTAACGAACCGACAAGGCGATGGCGCGACTTTCGTGAAGCGGTATCGGACTGGTGCGCGGCGACCGCGCCGGCGCACGCCACCGGTCACAAAAAGCCACGGCCCTCGCCAGGGGAGCTAGCGAGGGCCGTGTTGGTACACCGCGCCGCGCCTAGGTTCGCGACGAGATGTGGGAGCTCGTAAAAAGTCCTACTCAGGCATGATCCGTTTCCGAGAACCGGTTTCCACTTTGCGGGATCATGCCGCTAAAGCGCGACGAGACTAGGTTGAATCATCATCGCGCTTTAGCTCCTTGTTTGCGCATGATCTTTTCGGAAAACCGCTTCGCACTTTTCCGGATCATGCCTTAGAAGGGCAGCAGCACGTCGAGAACCTGCTGGCCGTAGCGCGGCTGTTGCACGTCGGTGATCTGACCGCGGCCGCCATAGGCGATGCGGGCCTGAGCGATCTTCGAGGAATCGATGGTGTTGTCGCTCTGGATGTCTTCCGGGCGCACGATGCCGGCCACGATCAGCTCGCGGATTTCGAAATTGACCCGGATCTCCTGCTTGCCCTCGACCACGAGATTGCCGTTCGGCAGCACCTGGGTGACGACCGCGGCGACGTTGGTCTGCAACGCTTCCTGGCGGTTGACCGAGCCCTTGCCGTCGCTGGAGGCCGTGGAGTCGGCGGTCAGGATGCGGCCGGGCAGGATCTTGTTCGGCTGCGTGATGGTCTGCGAGCCCAGGAAGTTGGTGACGCCCGAGTCTTCCGAATTGGTGCGGCTGCGTTGGGTCTCGTTGGCGATCGCGGCCTTGTCGGTGAAGTTCACCGTGATGGTCAGGATGTCGCCGACGCGCGCGGCGCGCTGATCCTTGAAGAAGGCGCGGGAGCCGCTGCGCCACAGCGAGTTCGGGCTGTAGGAGGCGATCTCGGGCTTCGGCATCGGCATCTGCACCGGCTTGTAGCCGGGCTGGGTGGTCGGATTGTCGATCGACGACAGCTTCGGCTGCTCGCCGATCTGGGAGAGACGGTCGATCGACGAGCAACCGCTGGCGATCGTTCCGAGTGCGAACAGCGCGCCGGTCAGGACGAGGCGGTTGATGCGGTACTGGGACATGAACTTTACTCGGCGTTTGGTGCGACTGAACTCAGCTTGACGGAAGCGGAATTGGACCCGGTGGCGTCGGCGGTCGGCACCGGGCGCGGGGTCGCGACCGAGATCGAGACCTCGCCGCGGCCGGTGACGACGCCGGAGACGGCGCGCTTGGACTGCAGATTCATCACGCTGACGGTGTCGCCCTCGGCGCCGCCATCCATCGCCTTGCCGCGGATCGTCAGGTAAAGGCCGGCGGTGCGGTAGATCAGCGTGACGTTCTGGTCGCGGGTGACCAGATCGGGCTTCGCGAGGTCGGCGACGCGCAGCGCCTGGCCGGGACGGAGCTGGCGGCGGACCTGCATGCCGACGGCGCTGTCGCGCACCGCCGCGTCGTTGCCGATTTCGGCTTTCGGACGGCGCTCGACGATCACGTCGGAGGCCTTCAGCACGTCGCCGCGCTCGACATTGCGCGTCAGCACGGCGGCCTCGATGGTTTCGATCGCGGTTCCGGTGAAGCGCAGCTTCGACGGCGCGGCGCCGGCGTCGTTGCCGATCTCGAAGGTCAGGTCGAAACGCGTCGAGCGCGGGTCGTAGCGCACGGCGATCGGCTGCATCACCCCGGTGTTGGTGGCCTCGAGGCGGATGTCGCCGGGATCGCGGTCGAAGGTCAGCGCGATGTTGCCAGCCCTGCCGAGCCCGTGGCGGCCTTCCAGCGCGCGCGACACCTGCTGCTCGATTTCCTTGCTGTCGATGGTGCGCGCCAGCCTGGTGACGGTGATCTCCTTCAGTTCGCGGGTATCGACGCCGATCACCTGGTGCGAGCGCAACACGTTCAGCACCTGCGCGACCGGTAGCGTGCCTGTGGTGCCGAGGTCCGGCGCGCGGTAGACCGCGACACTGCCGGCGCTGCCGGCATTGTCGATGAGGTCGCCGACCCGCACGATGTCGTCGGCGACCGTGATGCTGGCGCGCAGCGTCGGCACCGCGATGGTCTCGCGGCGGCCTTGCGCGGCAGCCGAAGTCATCGAGGCTGCAAGAAACGCGGTTGCGATCAGGAGTGAGCGGGCGATCATCGACATCATCCTCAGCGGAACAGGTTGGAGGTCGACTGCATCATCTGGTCGGCGGCCGAGACCACCTTCGAGTTCATCTCATAGGCGCGCTGCGCGGCGATCAGGTCGGAGATTTCCGAGACCACCTCGACATTGGCCTGTTCGAGGCTGCTCTGCTGCATGTCGCCATAGCCGTCGGTGTTGGCGGTGCCGTCCTGCGGCTGGCCGGAGGCCGGCGTTTCCACGAACAGGTTGTCGCCGATCGGCATCAGGCCGGCCTTGTTAATGAAGCGGGTCAGGCCGATCTGGCCGATGTTGGTCGATGCGGTCTGGCCCGGCAGCGTCACCGAGACCTGGCCCTGCGCATTGATGGTGAGGCCGGATGCGTTCTGCGGGATCGTGATCGTCGGCTGCAGCAAATTGCCCTGCGCGTTGACGATGCGGCCCTGATTGTCCATCTGGAACGAGCCGTCGCGGGTGTAGGTGAAGGTGCCGTCCGGCATCAGGATCTTGAAGAAACCTTCGCCGCGGATTGCGATGTCGAGATCGTTGCCGGTCGGCGACAGCGTGCCCTGGGTCATCATGCGCGGCGTGCCGACGGTCTTCACGCCGCCGCCGAGGTCGATGCCCATCGGCATGATGGTGTTCTGGTCGGAGGCCTGCGCGCCGACCCGGCGCACATGATCGTAGATCAGGTCCTGGAACGCGGCGCGCTGCTTCTTGTAGCCGGTGGTGCGCAGGTTCGCGATGTTGTTGGAGATCACCTGAACGCTGAGTTCCTGTGCCGCCATTCCGGTCGCAGCTGTATAGAGTGCGCGCATCGGTCAAGCCCCCGGATCAATTCGGCACGTCGGCGAGCTTCTCGATCGCCGATTTGTGCAGGTCGCTCTGCTGCTGCAGCAGCGAGGCGATTTGGGTGTAGGTCCGCGTGATCTCGATCATGCGGCTCATCTCGACGACGGAATTGACGTTCGACTTCTCGATGAAGCCCTGGCGGATCTGGGCCTTGGTGTCCGGCAGCGCCTGCGTGCCTTCGCCCGGCGCGTAGAGGTTGGAGCCTTCCTTCAGCAGGCGCTGGGCCTGCGCGAACGAGACGAGCCGCAGCTTGCCGCGGATCGAGTCGAGACGGGAGGTGCCCTCGAGCACGGTGATGTTGCCGTCGGCGGCGATCGAGACGTCGTGGTCGGTTTGCTGGAAGGTGATCGGGCCGGCGGTGCCGAGCACCTGGTAGCCCGAGGCGGTGACCAGCTGGCCGCGATTGTTGATCTGCAGGCTGCCTTCGCGGGTGTAGCGCTCGCCACCCGGCGTCTGCACCACCAGGAAGGCATTGCCGTCGATCGCGACGTCGAGCGGGTTCTTGGTCTCTTCGGTCGGGCCCTGCGAGAAATCGTGGAAGGTCGCGCGGTCCTGCACGAAGGAGACGCGGCGGTCGGAGGACGCGAAATTGTCCTCATGCGCGTTCGAGGACAGATATTCCTGGAACAGCGACCGGTCGGCCTTGTAGCCGTTGGTGTTCATGTTCGCGATGTTGTTGGAGACGACATCCATCTGCCGTTCCAGCACCATCTGCTTCGATAGGCCGACCAGAAGGGTATTCTGCATCGGTGGTTCTCCCCTGTGAGGCGATCCGAATGCAGGTTCTCCCAAACCTTCACGCCGGACCCGTCGGTAACTATTGGGTTCTCCCAAACCCGCCAGTCACGCCGTCCTCTCAGCGAAAGCCGTGCCAACTTGAAATAGTGATTTATTTGAATGGCTTAGGTGTTTGGTCGGAGTCTGCAAGGGGCGGCAGAAAGGTCTTGTTGACCATGTTTGCCCGGCAGTTTTTTCCTAGTGGAAGGTAAATCCTAAGCTTCCGTTAACCATTATGACCCCAGTGTTGCCGGCATTGGGGCGCGTGTGCGCCGGCGGCATTTGTATCGCGTCTTCAGGCCAAGGCTGGGGCAAATCGCGTTCGCATCCTTCAGGGTGAAGCGAGCGGACGATGGCGGACGAGGAAAAGACGGAGAGCGGCGAGGGCGCGGCTGCTCCGAAGAAGGGCAAGCTCAAGCTGATCATTGCCGTCGTCGGCTTCCTCGTCGTGCTCGGCGCGGGCGCCGGCGGCTGGTTCTTCTTCATGCGCGGCCACGGCGAGGAGCAGCACGCCGAAGCGCCGCCGCCGAAGCCGCCGAGCTTCGTCGACGTGCCGGACATGCTGGTCAATCTGGTCGGCGCGCCCGGCGAGCGCGTGCAATATCTCAAGCTGAAGCTCGTGCTCGAGGTCAAGGAAGAGAAGCAGATCGAGGCGATCAAGCCGGCGCTGCCGCGCGTCACCGACCTGTTCCAGACCTACATGCGCGAGCTGCGCCCGAGCGACCTCAACGGCTCGGCCGGCCTGTTCCGCCTCAAGGAAGAGCTGACCAAGCGCGTCAATCTCGCGCTGGCACCCAACCAGGTGAACGCGGTGCTGTTCAAGGAAGTCGTGATCCAGTGACGGGGTGGATGTAAAGCCATGGCCGGCAACGACCAGATGGACCAGGACGCCATTGCGGCGCAGTGGGAAGCCTCGCTCGATTCCGAGGATCCCGCGGCAGCCGCGGCGGAAGCCGCCAAGAACGAGCTCACCGAGAACATGGCGCTGCAATGGGCCGCCATGGTCGAGGACGGCAGCCGTGACTTCGGCAGCAAGAACACCAATGGCGAGCGCGTGCTGTCGCAGGAGGAGATCGACAATCTCCTCGGCTTCACGGTCGGCGACGTCAGCCTCGACGACCATTCCGGCATCCGCGCCATCATCGATTCCGCGATGGTGTCCTACGAGCGTCTGCCGATGCTCGAAATCGTGTTCGACCGCCTGGTGCGGTTGATGACGACCAGCTTGCGCAATTTCACCTCCGACAATGTCGAGGTCTCGCTCGACCGCATCACCTCGGTGCGCTTCGGCGACTACATGAACTCGATCCCGCTGCCGGCGGTGCTCTCGGTGTTCAAGGCGGAGGAGTGGGAGAATTTCGGTCTCGCCACGGTCGATTCCAGCCTGATCTATTCGATGATCGACGTGCTGCTCGGCGGCCGCCGCGGCCAGACCCAGCTGCGCATCGAGGGCCGGCCCTACACCACGATCGAGACCAACCTCGTCAAGCGCCTGGTCGAGGTGGTGCTGTCGGATGCCGAGCAGGCGTTCCGGCCGCTGTCGCCGGTGACCTTCACGATCGACCGGCTCGAGACCAACCCGCGCTTTGCCGCGATCAGCCGCCCGGCCAATGCCGCGATCCTGGTGCGCCTGCGCATCGACATGGAAGATCGCGGCGGCAATGTCGAATTGCTGCTGCCCTACGCCACCATCGAACCGATCCGCAACGTGCTGTTGCAGATGTTCATGGGCGAGAAGTTCGGCCGCGACCCGATCTGGGAAGGCCATTTCGCCACCGAAGTGGCGCAGGCCGCGATCTCGGTCGACGCGGTGCTCTATGAAGCCGATATCCCGCTGAAGGAGCTGATGAAGCTCAAGGTCGGCGACACCCTGCCGCTGGATATCCGCTCCGACGCGCTGGTCTCGGTGCGCTGCGGCAACGTCACCCTGACGGAAGGGCGCATGGGCCGGGTCGGCGACCGCGTCGCGATCCGCGTCACCAAGAATTTGCGTAAACCCCAAACCACCTTCGCGATGTTCGAGAAGGCGGACGAGCGGACCAAGATGATGGAGGCACCATGAGTCATGTGCTTGGACTAGCAATCGAGAGTCTGGTAGCCGTGCTGCTGATGCTGACGATCGGCTATTGCTGGCTGCTCAACAAGCGCCTGCAGCGGCTGAAGGCCGACGAGCATTCGCTGAAGGCGACGATCGCCGAATTGATCACCGCGACCGAGATCGCGGAGCGGGCGATCGGCGGGTTGAAGCACGCGGTGCGCGACGTCAACGAGAACCTCGGCAACCAGCTCGATGTGGCGACGCAGATGTCGGCGCTGCTGAAGAACCAGCTGGCGGAGGGCGACCACGTGGTGCGCCGCCTGTCCAAGATTGCGCTGGCCGCGCGGCCGTCGGAGCCCGCGCATGCGCCGGCACAGGCAGTTGCGCCCGCCGCGCCAGCGGCGCCGGCGCCCAGGGTTTCGGCCGCGCACGCGGTTGCCGCGGCGGCTGAAGCCTTCACCGAGCGCAGGAGGGCCGGCGGCCTCGCTGCATGAAGTTGCTTCGTGACATCAGAGTGATGCCTGTGGTGCTGGTCGCGATCTTCGGCCTGATGGTGCTGAAGGTCGCCGGCCTCGTGCTCGATGGCGGTTACGTGTTTGCCGACGATACGCCCCCGGCCGGCCCGTCTTGGGCGCAGCAGAACTTCAACTTCCCCGGCGCCGGCAAGGCTGCGGTTGTTGACAGCAAGATCAAGGGCGATCCCGGCGACATCACGGGATCGGTCGAGCAGAAGGAGGCCAAGAAGGACGAGGCGCCGAAGCCGGCCGCACCGGCCGCGGAGCCGTCCAAGCCCGATGGCGTTGTCGTCAATCTGGATGCACCCGCGCCGGTGTCGGCGTCGGAGCGCGCGATCCTGGAACGGTTGCAGTCGCGCCGCCAGGAGCTCGAGACGCGCGCGCGCGAGGTCGAGATCCGCGAAAGCCTGTTGAAGGCAGCGGAGAAGCGCATCGAGGCCAAGGTCGAGGAGGCCAAGGCCAATGATGCCAGGGCGAATGCCGATGCCGCGGCAAAAGCGGAAGCCGAGGCCGCGCGTTTCAAGGGCATCGTCACCATGTACGAGAACATGAAGCCGAAGGACGCCGCAAAAGTGTTCGATCGTCTGGAAATGAACGTGCTCTACCAGATCGCTTCGCAGATCCAGCCGCGCAAGATGTCCGACATCCTCGGCCTGATGCAGCCGGAAGCCGCCGAACGGCTCACGGTCGAACTCGCCCGCCGTGCCGGCGGCGACAAGTCGGCCTCGACCGACGACCTTCCCAAGATCGAAGGCAAGATGCTCACGCCGAAGACGAATTGATGGGAGCTGTCTGAAAGTCCGCCGATTGGCGGTGGCCTCCTCAGCCGTAAGCCAGATCCGACTTAACACCGGGTTGCCTGCATCTCATCCAGATCATCGCGATCAGGGTCGCGCACATGAACGGACCGACGGGCACGAGTGCGACCGGGTAGGTAAACCCCGCCAGGACAAGCACGCCGAACCCGATCCGGAGTTCGGAGCGGTTCGAGAGAAGCGAGCCATGTTCGGCCATGGGCGCGTTCATGAGAAAGATGAGCGCGAGAGCCAGGAGCGCCGTATCGTAGATCGCCAAGTAGGGAGAGACGAGCAATGTCGCGACCAGCAGGCTCGCGGCCTTGACGGCGAAGCTGACGTTGCGGCGCCATATGATCAGCATCCACGTCGCGGCTGCCGCGGCGACCGCGACGTGCAATGCCATGGCCGATCCATAGCCAAAACCGGCAAACCGAAGCACGCCATAGACGCTCTGCAGTTTGTACCAAGCCAGCGTGCCGGTGAGATGGAACTGCGTCGTCGCGAAGATGGCCGCCCCACGGAACCCCTCAAAAGTGTCCCAGCCGAAGGTAAGCCCGGTGAGCAGCATGAGCACCGGTATCACCAAACTGGCGGTGATGAAGACGGTCCAGCGTCCAGTAGCGATCAGAATGAGGGGAAGCAGGACGCCATATTGCGGCTTGAAGATCAGCAGCGCGATCAGGAAGCCGCTGACGATCGGACGCCTGTCGAGCGTCAGCAGAATGGCGCCGAGCAGCGATGCCGCGAGCAGGGAGCTCTGGCCGACAATGAAATCGTACAGGACGGCCGGCACGGCGAATGCCAGCAGCAGTACGGCGAAGCGCGGCCGGATGGCGAAAACAACGAGCCCCCAGCACAGCAGCTTTGTGGTGCTCCAGATCCAGAACGCGGTCGGAAACGGCAGCAGTGCCAGCAGTGCCGCCGCAAAGAAAAAAAACGGCGGGTAGAAAAATGGTATCGGCACCTCGTAAACGGGGAACGGAGCGTGGTTCAAGCTGGGATGTATGTGAAGGATCGCTTGCCGCAACCGCGGCCAATCGTAGGCGGTCGCGGCCTGGCCATCGAGAGCCATCTGCCCCGCGCTCCAAAAGCATGAAAAGTCGAGCCCGGTCGCGCCGGTACCGTCAACGACCTTCGGCACCACGCAGTACAGGGTGAAGCCCAACACGATGAGGCAGGCAATGGCCAATGCACGGTCGTATCCGCTGCGCTCCACACGGGCGCGCGCCATTCCAAATCCGTTCATGAAACTGCCAGAAACTAAGAATTGCTTGAAATGTAAGCGGTTGTATACCGCAACTGGCGGTGGCGCAAGCGAGTGGCCGATCTCGATGCGGCGTTGGGTTAATCGCCAGGAGTTCCGCGCATGCCCGGTAGATCGAGGGTGATCCTCTCGATGCAAAGGCGGAAGCCGACGCCATCCGCTTCAGGGATATCGTCACCACGTACGACATAGGTGCAGTCGCAGGCGCTGCAGCGCCGTGTGCCGGCTGGCAGACGCGGATCGCCGCCTCCGATGATGCGGGCTCGACGGGGTCCCAGCGAAGCCAAACGCCTATCGACGCCGAGAAGCGTCTGATTGCCACCTTGTCCCAGTGCGAGGTGCGGAGGTCTCTTGCCCACGATCGCCACCGGGCACCCGGGTTATGGTAGCCTTAACCGGTAGCGTTAAGTTGCAACCGATTTTTGATTCTGGAATTGAAGTCGCTATGTCTCAAGGTGGTGTTTCAGGAATTGCCGATGCTGAAAGACATGCCATGGCTCACCGCGCCGCGCGCCCGATTGTACGTGAGTGGCATCGCAATTGTGCTGGTGCTGACCCTTGCGAGGTCGCTTTTGCTATTTTACCGCGATGGCGGCTATGGCGCGAATAACTTTCTGCTCGGCTCGGACTTCCTGACGTTCTGGGCGGCCTCGCTCCAGGTTTTGGCTGGGCATCCTGCCGAGGTTTATCTGCCCGAATTGCATCTGCTCGCGGAAGCTCCATACCTTCGAGAGGGCTACGAGGCGTTCTTCTATCCGCCGACGATGCTGCTCTTGTGCCTGCCGCTCGCGCTCGCGCCGTATTTCGCCTCGCTGTTCGTGTTCATCAGCATGACGGCGGCGTCGTTCGCCGCGGTGATCTGGCGCATCTTGCGAACGCCCTGGTGCCTGGTCGCGATCCTTGCCTATGCGCCGGTCTATCTTAATGCTGTGGCAGGGCAGAACGCCTTCCTGACGGCATCGATCCTTGGCTGCGGTCTCAACATCATGGACCGGAGGCCAAAGCTCGCGGGCGCGATCCTCGGGCTGATGGTGATCAAGCCGCACCTGGCGCTGGCCGTGCCGATCGCCCTGATCGTCACAGGTCGCTGGCGAACGCTGATCTGGGCAGGCCTGTCGTCGATTTCGCTCGTCGTGCTGTCCGTGCTGCTGTTCGGCCTGGATACGTGGCTCAACTTCCTCGACGTCTCTCATTCGGCCCGCCAGGCTCTGGAGAACGGGGACGTCGAGTTTTCATTGCTGCAGAGCGTGTACGCGACGGCCCGTCTGCTCGGCGCCGGCGTCAACACGGCCTTTATCATTCACGGCCTCGCGGCGCTGAGCATGACGTGCGTGCTGGTCTGGATGTTGCGTCAGAAGATCAGTGCTGCGACCGAACGCTCGATCATCGTGCTCGCCTGCCTTCTGATTACGCCGTTCTGCCTGTTCTACGACATGCTCATCATGGCGCTGCCGCTGGCCTGGATGCTCCGCGAATGGTTGAAGGTCGGCTTTCCGGCCTGGTCGAAAATGGTGCTTGGCGTGACGTTTCTCGCGCCGATGGTCTTCTACCTACCTGTCCTCTATCAACTGTCGGTCGTGAAGCCGCTGCCTTTTGGTTCTCCGGTCATCATCCTGTTCTGTTGGTTGCTGGTCCGGGAGAGCACGCAGACGCGGCAAGCGGCGCATGGCGAGCCAGAGGTCGCGGCGGTCTGAGTTCGCAGCACCTGACTAGAACCTCCGTAGTATCACGGGAGTGTCCAGTTCCCGGCTTTGATCCGGCGGGGCATCCAACGCCGCGATAAATCAGGCGCGTTGCCATTGGCGCAGGAGCAAGGGCGCAGAACCGTAACGTTGGCGGCGCCAAGGCCATTGCAACAGAACCATCGCAGACATTGCCAAAGTGCTTGATGCGAGTCTAGCATTGGCGTGAGGAAGGCGAGCGCGACTTCGCTGTTTTGGAGCCTTCCGTGATTGCGGTCGCAAGGACCGCGGCCCGAGTTGATTGATTGAATTGCTCATTTGTGCCGGTCGCGAAGCTGCGCCCGATCAGAGATTGAATTTCTAGTCACCAAGAAATTTCGAGGAAACCAATATGCGTAGCCTGTTCATGATGCTTGTCGTCATCGCCACCACCAATCTGACATGGGCCCAATCCGAACTGGTCAAACGGGGCGATTACCTTGTCAACGGCATTCTGGCTTGCGGCAATTGCCACACGCCCAAGGGACCGAACGGCGATGTTTTGGAGAAGGCGTTCTCGGGCGGAGGATACTGGGATGAGCCTTCCTTCACGGTGCATGCCGCCAACATCACGCAAGACAAGGAAACAGGCATCGGAAACTGGAGCGATGCCGATATCAAGAAACTGCTGCGGACCGGGCAAACCCCAAAGGGTGTGCATACCGCGATGGTCATGCCGACCAGCTTCTATCACATCCTAACGGAAAATGATCTCGACGCGGTCGTCGCATATTTGCGTACGATCACGCCGGTCCACAACAAGGTGCCCGATCCGATCTACAAGGTGCCTCAAGTCGAGAACGTTCCGCCGGGCGGCGAGAACCCGTTCGCCGAACCGATGATGAGCGACAAGGTGCAGAAGGGATTCTATCTCGTCACGATCGCGCATTGCATGGCGTGCCATACGCCGATTGGACCGAGGGGACGAGAGTACAAGAGCAGTCTTGGTGCCGGTGGCGTCAAATTTTCCGGGCCGTGGGGAGTCTCGGTTTCACGCAACATCACGCAGAACAAGACCAATGGGATCGGTACGTGGAGCGACGACGAGATCAAACGTGCGATCACCGAGGGTGTCAGCCGCGATGGCAGCCGTCTCGGTCGACCGATGGGATACCATTACTATGCCCGGATCAGTCCCGATGACCTTGATGCCATCGTGGCGTATTTGCGCAGGTTACCTGGCAGGGCGGAGTAAGCCTCGTTGCAAGGACAAATCCTGTCCGGTCACGGCCGCGCAGCGCGCCCCTGACTGACTCCAAAGGATAGGCGCCCGCCAGCCGTGCAGCCAGGCGGCGCTCGGAACAAGATTCAGCTTCAAACCGAGCGTTTTTGGTCGCCATTCCGTGGGAGCGGCCGGTTCGAAACAAACCGTTGACGTTAACAGCTCCTTAACGCCGCCCGATCAAAGATCGGGAGGCGTGGGCGAGGGCGCTTCGCGCTTGGTATGGCTGGGGTCCCGAGAAGACGTTTCGAGATGGCGCGAACGGCTGCCGCTGGAACATGGTCGCTAGGCCGCGCCTGGGCGCGGACCGCGCGTCTGTGCCTGCTTGCCGCCGGCCTTGCGCTCACAACCCTTACATATCCGACCGCGGTGCGCGCCGAAGACCCGGTGCCCGGTGAGGCGACATTCTCTGCCGCGAACGGCTATGCCCGGCTGGTACTGAAGCTGAAGGAGGATGTCGAGTCGGAGGTCACGACCGCCGGTTCGATCATCGTGATCCGCTTCAAACGTCCGGTCGATATCCCCGTCGAGAAACTGCAGGATGCGGTGCCCGATTATGTCGGGGCCGCCCGCCGCGATCCCGACGGCTCGGCGATCCGCCTGTCACTCGCGCGTCGCGTCAGCATCAACACCATGACCGCCGGCGAGCGCATCTTCATCGACTTCCTGCCCGACAGCTGGACTGGCCCGCCGCCGTCGCTGCCGCAGGAGGTGATCCGCGAGCTTGCCGAGCGCGCCCGCGCCGCCGAGCGCCTGCTGCGCATGCAGCGCGCCGCCGACGCCGCCAGGAAGAAGCCGCCGGTGCGCGTTCGCGCGCTGGTGCAGCCCACCTTCGTCCGCTTTGTGTTCGAGGTGCCCGACGGGGTCAGTGTCTCCTCGGTGCTGAACGAGCAGAAGTTGACGCTGTCGTTCAATTCGGTCCTGACCTTCGACCTTGCCGATGCCAAGGTCGCCGCCCCACCAAATGTCGCGTCGATCAGCGCGCGCGCCGACGCGGACACGTCGGCAGTCGACGTGTCGCTGATTGGCGATGTCGACGTGCATTCGTTCCGCGACGAGAAGAACTACATCGTCGACGTGGCCTTCCAACAGAACGAGCAGCAGGCCGCAAAGCCCTCGCTGAGTTCGTTGTTGCCGACGCCGCGCGCCAAACCGAAAGGCGCCGCGGCGATCGCGCCGGCGACATCGGAAAGCATCGCCCAGCAGGCCAGGATCGAGATCAAGCCCGAACAGTCCAAAGCCGAGCCGGTGAAATCCGAACCGGCGAGGTCCGAGTCTGCCAAATCCGAACCTGCCGAGTCCGAGCCGCAGCGCTCCGAGCCGCTTAAATCCGAGCAAGCCACGGGCGAGCAGCCGGCGGCTGCGCCGGCCAAAACGGAGCAGCCCCGATCGGAACTGTCCGATCCGGAGCTGCCGAAAATCGCGGCCGCACCTGCGGCGAGCGCCGAGAACGCTGCTGCGCCGACCCCGCCGCACGAGGGCGGTGCCGCGGCGGAACAGAACCCGGCACCCGTGATCGACGCGCCGAAGCCGGTGCCCGCTGTCGCGGCCGCCGCGCCGGCGATGGAAGCGCCGAAGGCCGCTGCGGCGCCATCGCCGCGTGCTGCCGAGGCCCGTGCCGTCGGCAAGCCCGCGGTCGAAGCCCAGCGCGACAGCGACGGCTTGCGCGTGACGTTCTCATTCCCCGGCGCGACGCCGGCGGCGCTGTTCCGCCGCGCCGACACGGTTTGGATGGTGTTTGACACCGCTGAGGCAATCGATGTCGATCCGGTGCGCGCCGAGGCCGGCTCGCTGATATCGGATGTCAGCCGGATCGCGCTGGACAAGGGCCAGGCGGTGCGGTTCCGCCTCAACCGGCCGCAGATGCCGTCGCTTGAAAGCGACGACCGCTCGCGCGGCGTGAGCTGGACGCTGACCTTTGCCGACCGCGTGCAGAAGCCGCCATTGCCGCTCACCGTGGTGCGCAACATCTCGGAGCCCTCGCTCGCCAATGTCAGCGTGCCGCTCGCCAATCCCGGCCAGCTGCACAGACTGGTCGATCCCGACGCCGGTGATACGCTCTGGGTGGTGACCGCGCCGCCGCCGACCCGCGGCGTCATCAAGCGGCAGGATTTCGTCGAGCTGTCGCTGCTGGAATCGATTCACGGCGTCGTGGTTCATCCGAACGCGGACGACGTCAAGGCCGAGGTCGGCGCCGACAAGGTGATGCTGGGCCGGCCCGGCGGCCTGACGCTGTCATCGGCCGACGTCGCCGCCGAGCGCGCGACCGCGGCGGTGAAGCCGTTGTTCGAACCGGACGAGTGGCGCAAGAACCAGTCGGAGACGTTCCTCAAGCAGCTCGACGGCCTGATTGCGGCGGCCGCGTCGGCCAATGCCGAGCAGTTGCCGCAGGCACGGCTCGATCTCGCCGACTTCTACATGGCGCGCGGCATGTACCAGGAAGCCCATGGTGTCGCCAATCTGATCCTGTCCGAGAGCAAGCGCGGCAGCGAGACGGCGCCGGTGGTGATGGTGCACGCGGTCGCCAGCATCCTGATCGGACACCCGGCGCAGGGCCTGAAGGATCTCGCCAATCCGGTGATCGGCAACGGCTACGATTCCCAATTGTGGAAGGGGCTCGCTTTCGCCCGCGAGGGCAAATGGGCCGAGGCGCGTGAGAAGTTCAAGAACGCCGAATTCGCGGTGGCGACGCTGCCGCCCGATTTGCAGCGCATCGTCACCATGGACTCGATGAAGGCCTCGCTCGAGGTCAAGGATTACGCCGGCGCCGCGCGACGCAAGAGCGATCTCGACGTGGTCGGCGTTCCCGGCGAGCTCAAGCCCGCGGTTGCGGTGCTGCGCGGCCGGCTCGCCGAGGCCCTCGGCCAGGAGAAGGATGCGCTCGACGCCTATCGCTTCGCCGCCAATTCGGCCGATCGCCAGGCTGCCGCCGAAGGCAGGTTGCTGGAGACGCTGCTCAAGCAGAAACGCGGCGAGATCGGCCGCGACGACGTGCTGAAGGAGCTCGAACTGCTGTCGATGCTGTGGCGGGGCGACAATATCGAGCTGAAGACGCTGTATGTGCTGTCGAAGATCTACGCCGAGACGGCGCGCTATGCCGACGCCTTCGCAGTGACGCGTGCCGCGACCCGGCTGCAGCCGAATGCGCCGGAATCGCGCCAGGCGCAGGATGCCGCCTCGGCCTTGTTCGTGCAGCTCTACCTTGGCCCCAGGGGCGACGAGATGTCGCCGATCGATGCGCTCGGCACCTTCTACGAATATCGCGAACTGACGCCGATCGGCCGCCGCGGCGACGAGATGATCCGCCGTCTCGCCGACCGCCTGGTCGGTGTCGATCTGCTCGACCAGGCCGCCGACCTCTTGCAATACCAGGTCGACAAGCGGCTCGAAGGCGCGGCCCGCGCCCAGGTCGCGGCGCGCCTTGCGATGGTCTATCTGATGAATCGCAAGCCCGACCGTGCCATTGCCGCGCTGCGCTCGACCCGGATCGCGGATCTCTCCGGCGAACTGCGCCAGCAGCGGCTGCTGCTCGAGGCGCGCGCGCAGAGCGACGTCGGCCGGCACGATCTCGCGCTCGACATCATCTCGAACATCACCGGCCGCGAGGCAATCCGGCTGCGCTCCGACATCTATTGGGCGTCGCGGCACTGGCGCGAGGCCTCCGAGCAGATCGAGCTCTATTATGGCGACCGCTGGCGCGACTTCACCCCGCTCAACCCGGGCGAGAAGGCCGATATCATCCGCGCCGTGGTCGGCTACGCGCTTGCCGAGGACGCCATCGGGCTGTCCCGGTTCCGCGAGAAATACGCGCCGCTGATGTCCGGCGATGCCGACAAGCTCGCCTTCGACTCGGCCAGCAAGCCGGTCGCGACCTCCAGCGCCGAATTCGCCCAGATCGCGCGAATGGCATCCAGCGTCGACACGCTCGACGGCTTCATCCGCGAGATGAAGACCCGCTTCCCCGACGCCACCGCCCGCGCGCCATTGCCCGATCCGGCCGCGACCGGATCGGTGACTGACAAGCCAATGGCCGCGCCGGTGAGCGCGCTGCCGGCGATCAAGGGCGAGCGCCGCGCCAGCGCGGCGCAGTAGCAGCGCAGAGTCTCACGGCCCAGCAGACACCCACGCGGTCGAAATGGTCCCGGTGGCGTCGAGCGCGATCCGCCAATGCGAGGCGCCGTTGGCATGTCGCACACTGTAGACATCCTCGCCCTGCGCGCCGACGCCGAGGAAACGTGTGGACTCGATCGCGCCGAGGTCGGCGAGGAAAGGCTGCAGGTGTGGCAATTGCTCGCGGGTCGCTGCGGCGAGCGCGGGGGTCATGTCCGCATAGTCGGGCTGTCCCGATGCGACCCCCTCGATCAGGCGGCGGAGTGCGGCCTCGGTTCCGGGAGCCGGCGACTGGTTCTTCACACGCTCCGCGGTGCGACCCGCAATCTGCTTCGGCCTTGCAGCGTCGATGCGCGGCATCGGCTTGTCGCCATTTTGATGCAGGATCAGTGACGTCGCCTGACCGTCAGCCGCGATGACAAAGCTGATCTGCGCGTCGACCTCCCTGGCGAAAAACTCGGTCTGGCTTTCCGCAAAGAACGCTACGGCACGCTGCCCGGTGAGCTGTACAGCCAGGTGGAGATCCTCGCGCATCACACTGAGGACGGCCTGCTCGCTAAGCTGGTAGAAGCCGGCATAGCGGTCGAGCACCGCCGGAGCGACTGCGATCTCCTGCCGCACCGCGTCCGGCGGCGATTGCTGAGCGGGAGCCGGCACGTCGGCAGATCCGCCGGCGGCCTGGATCCGCGCCGCCAACGTGTTCCAGTCGCGCTGGCCGAACAGTTTGGCGATGAGCTCCAGGCTGTCGCTGTGGGTGAGGGGGATCGATTTGGCGCCGAGCGCTTCGCGCAGCGTCTGCGCCATGGTTTTGGCATCACGAAAGTCACGCATGGGATCAACCTTTGCATCGACGAACGGAGAGCGTCAGGGGCTTGCGTTGCTGACCCGTTCGTGCGGGCAAAGGAAGCCTGAACACGGCTTGATACATTCACCGTCCCCGGGGGGGCGGGGTGCAAGCGGCGGGTGGTATCGACACTGCCAAATGTTCGCCGGGGACGAGCATTTTGTCAATTGCAACTGGTTGTGATCGCACGCGTGGTCTCGACATCCTGCCGTCAAATCGGCAACCATGGCGCCGGTTGCAAAGCGCCGGGAGGACGTCGTTACATGAGCAAGCCGATCAAGACCGAAGCCGAACTCATTGCGATGGCGCGGGCCGAGTTGAAGGCCCATGCCGACTGCCCCGACGGCATCGACATCTCGGTGCTGCGCGACGGCGACAGCTGGGAGTTTCGCGCCAGCGCCGATGACGCCACGGTGGCGAGGCCGGTTATCCCGAATGCGTCGCGATGCTGGTGCAGATTGGCGACCACCTCAGCAAGCAGTATGACGTGAAGGAGTAACGGCGGCCGCGAAGCGCGGGGGATCGATGGACCGCATCGACGCCATGAAAGTGTTCGTCGCGGCGGTCGACGAGGGCAGCCTTGCCGGTGCCGGGCGGAAACTGCGGCGATCGCCGGCGGCGGTCAGCCGGGCGATCGCGTTTCTTGAGCATCATGTCGGCGCCGAGCTGTTGCATCGCACGACACGCTCGCTGAAACTGAGCGACGCCGGCCAGCGCTATGCGGCGGCGTGTCGGCGCATTCTCACCGAGCTCGAGGAAGCCGACATCTCGGCGGGCGGCGAGCGGTCGGTGCCGCGCGGCACGCTGACCGTCACCGCGCCTGTCGTCGTCGGCGAGGACGTGCTGCGGCCGGTGCTCGATGCTTTCATGGCGGACTATCCGGCGGTGTCGGTGCGGCTCGTGATGCTCGATCGTACCGTCAATCTGATCGACGAGGGGATCGACGTCGCGCTGCGCATCGCCCATCTCACCGATTCCAATTTCATCGCGATCAAGCTCGGCGAGGTACGCCGCGTGGTCGCGGCATCGCCCGGCTATCTCGCGCAGCATCCGCTGATCAGCGAGCCGGCGGATCTGGCGAAGCACCAGATCATCGCCATGACGCATTTCGGGCTCGACTCCTGGAGCTTCCCGCCGGCCGCGAAGTCGAAGATCGCGCGCGCGGTCCAGTTCACGCCGCGGCTGGTCGTCAACACGGTGCGCGCGGCAGTGGCCTCGGCCAGCGGAGGACACGGCGTCACCCGGCTGTTCTCGTATCACATCGCCGATGAAATCCGCGACGGGCGGCTGCGGATATTGCTTGCCAAAGACGAGCATCCGCCGTTGCCGGTGCATCTTTTGGCGCCGCAGGGCCGCTTCGACGTGCCCAAGGTGCGCGCCTTCGTCGATTTCGCGACGCCGCGGCTGAAGCGCTATTTCGAGCGGCTGTCGCGCGAGGCCAGCAAGGCCGGCGCGAAAGCCCGATGACGTCAGTCGTTCGCGCCGCGGAAGAGTGTTTGCCGAATAGCGGGCATTCGCGCGGAAAGCGGATGTATCTAGCTTCCCCTCCATCGAAGCGGCGCTGGGTCGCTTCAGCAACAGATGGAGAGAGATCATGGGTGCAGAGCAGAAGGTTGCCATCATCACCGGTGCGTCGCAGGGCCTCGGTGAGGCCATCGTCAAGGGCTATCGCGACCGCAACTGGCGCGTGATCGCCAATTCCCGCAGCATCAAGCCGTCGACCGACAGCGACGTTCTAACCGTCGCCGGCGACATCGGCGACCCCGAAGTCGCCGACCGCATCGTCAAGCAGGCGCTCGGGCGCTTCGGCCGCATCGACACGCTGGTCAACAACGCCGGCATCTTCCTGGCGAAGCCCTTCACCGACTACACCGACCAGGACTACGCGCAGGTGCTGGCGACCAATCTCAACGGCTTCTTCTACATCACCCGGCGCGTTGCCAGGGAGATGGAGAAGCAGGGATCCGGGCACATCGTGCAGATCACGACCAGCCTCGTCGACCACGCCAACAGCAACGTTCCCTCGGTGCTGGCCTCGCTGACCAAGGGCGGCCTGAACGCCGCCACCAAGTCGCTCGCCATCGAATATGCCGCCAAGGGCATCCGCGTGAACGCGGTCTCGCCCGGTGTGATCAGGACACCGATGCACGCGCCCGCGACGCACGATTTCCTCGCCAGGCAGCATCCGGTCGGACGCATGGGTGAAGCCAAGGACATCGTCGATGCCGTGCTGTTCCTGGAGAATTCGGGCTTCGTCACCGGCGAGATCCTGCATGTCGACGGCGGCCAGAGCGCCGGCCACTAGCGAACACGATGGAGCGTGCCATGCCTATCGTCACCATCCAGGTCACGCGTGAGGGGACGGCGCCGGGTGCGTCGTCCACCACGCCGGAGCAAAAAGCCGCACTGATCAAGGGCGCCAGCGAGCTGCTGCGCGACGTGCTCGGCAAGCCCATGGAATCGACCTTCGTCATCATCGAGGAAGTCGACACCGACAATTGGGGCTGGGGCGGACTGCCCGCGCTCGACTATCGCAAGAAGCTCGCTGCTTCTGCGGCGGCATCGTCCCGCTGACGGCTTTCATCACATCGAACCGCGCACCTCTCCCGATCGGGAGAGGTGCGCTGCGATCGCCGTGAACGATTGCTGCGATCGCAACTAATCATTTTTCACGAACGGCCGGAGCGCCTACTGCGATGTCCATGTCAGCCAATGTCGATCATCACAGCCGCCATCATCACGCCGAGCGGCACCGGGATGCAGGCGGGCCGCTGTGGCTGTCCGCGGCCGCGGGGCTCTGCGCCTCGCTGGTCGGACTCGGACTGGCGCGCTTCGCGTATACGCCGCTGATCCCGGCTTTGATCGCCGCAAAGTGGTTCACGCCGGCGGATGCGGTCTATCTCGGTGCCGCCAACCTTGCCGGCTATCTCGCCGGCGCGTTGATCGCCCACGATCTCGGCGCGCGCATCGGTTCGGTGCGGGCGCTGCGCGGCATGATGGTGCTGGCCGCCATCACCTGCTTTGCCTGCGCGGTGCCGATCTCCTTCATCTGGTTCTTCGGTTTCCGCTTTCTCGCCGGCGTCAGCGGCGGCGTGATCATGGTGCTGGCGGCAACGGCAATCCTGCCGCATACCGCGCCGAGCAAGCGCGGCCTGGTCGGCGGCGTGATCTTTGCCGGCGTTGGCCTCGGTGTCGCCGCATCAGGAACGCTGGTGCCGCTGTTGCTGCAGCAGGGCGTCAAGCAGGCCTGGTACGGCCTTGGCGTGCTGTCGGCGGTGCTGACACTGATCAGCTGGAAGGCGTGGCCCGCCGAAGCTCCTGCCGCGCGTAACGTGGCGGAGCAGCCCGTCGCGTCGCATGGCGTGCGCTCGCCGCTGGTGATCGCGCTGTGCCTGGAATACGGCCTCAACGCGCTGGCGCTGGTGCCGCATATGGTGTTCCTGGTCGATTTCGTCGCGCGCGGGCTCGGGCAGGGGATTGCGGCGGGATCCCAATACTGGGTGCTGTACGGTATCGGCGCCGTGGTCGGACCGTTGCTCACGGGACACCTCGCCGATCGCGCCGGCTTCGCCGCGGCGCTGCGCGCGGCGTTCCTGATCGAGGCCGCTGCGGTCGCGCTGCCCGCCGTGACGAATTCGCCCGCCGCACTGATCGTGTCGAGCCTGATCGTCGGCGGCTTCACGCCCGGCATTGTGCCGCTGGTGATCGGCCGCATCCACGAGCTGATCCCGCATTCCGCGGCGAGCCAGCGCTCGGCCTGGGCGCGGGCCACCACGACCTTCGCGCTGTTCCAGGCGGCGGGCGCCTACGGCCTGTCGTATCTGTTCGCGCACAGCGGCGGCGACTATGCGCTGCTGTTCGTGATCGGCGCGGCCGGTGTGACTGCCGCGCTGGCGATTGAATTGCTTGGCGTCGTCGGACGGCGGCACAAGTCCGGCTAGCCGCGCAGCGATTTCGTGAGCACGGCGACGAGGCGGTCGACATCGGCCTCGTCGTTGAAGACGTGCGGCGAGATCCGCATCCGGCCGAGCCGCAGCGCGACATGGATGTTCTCTGCGGCGAGGCGCGCGATCAGTTCCTTCGGGA
Source organism: Bradyrhizobium sp. BR2003 (assembly GCF_009720285.1). Taxonomy (NCBI): domain Bacteria; kingdom Pseudomonadati; phylum Pseudomonadota; class Alphaproteobacteria; order Hyphomicrobiales; family Nitrobacteraceae; genus Bradyrhizobium; species Bradyrhizobium sp. BR2003. Next base: position 161,619 of record NZ_SMYJ01000024.1, on the reverse strand, counting down.
TGCCGCCTGCCATGCCGAGGCTCAGGATATGCGGCGCGCGCACGCTGCGCGCCGGCACGTCGAGGCCGAGGTCACGCACGCCGCCCGCGATCCGCTCGTTGAGTATCCCGAGCCGCGCGCTGACGGCAGCGGCGCCCCATTCCGCCATCATCTCCATGCCGATCGAGGCCATCTCCAGCGTGATGAAATGATCGCGCTCGCCCATGTCGTAACGCGTGGCGTTGTCGACATAGGCGAGATCGCCGAAATAGACCGGGTTCTCGGAATTGACGTTGCGGCGGCCGCTGGAGGTCTGCTCCAGCGGCACGCCGTTCTGGTGGCGTTTTGCAATGTAGAGGAAGGCGCGCCCGTAGGGGCCGATCAGCCATTTGTAGGTCGGAAACATCACTGCGTCAGGGTCGAGTCTTGTCACGTCCATCGCCACGACGCCCGCGCTTTGCGTCGCGTCGATCACGAACATCGCGCCCTGCTGACGCAACGCGGCCTGCACCTTGTCGACGTCGATCATGCTGCCGTCCGACCAGTGCACCGAGGAGATCGAGGCGAGGCCGACCGGCGGCGCGCCTGGCCGCTCGATCGTCGCTGATACGGCCGATGTCCAGTCGCCATCGGCGGGCTGGCGCACGGTGTCGACGACAAAACCCTGCGCCTCGGCACGGGCGTGCCATTCCAGCACCGGCGAGGAATGGTCGTTTTCCAGCACGATGACGCGGGTGCCACGCGGAATGCTCAGTGCTTTCGCCACCGTCGCGACGCCGTAGCTGATCGCGGGGATCAGCGCGACATCGTCCGGTGCGGCATTGATCAGGCGGGCCGCCGCGCTACGGGCGCGCTCATGCTGGCGGCTAGCGAAGCCGGGATCGATCGTCCAGGGCTGGCCCTTGCGTCCCACCGCCGCGCGGCCGGCGTCGAGCGTCTTGAGCGGCAGCGGGCTGTAGGACGCCGAATTCAGGTAGCAGACCTCGCGTGGAATCTCGAACAGATGGCGCTGGGAGGGAAGCATGTCGTCTCGTTGCTGGCATTTGCGGATAATAGCGTGACGCGGAAGAGCGCGCGCTCAGCCGTCATACTGGTCCGGCCCCATCGCCCATGGCGCCTGGTCGTAGCCGTTGGCGAAGGTGCGGTTGGTCTGCGCCGGATTGCGGTTGACCAGGGGCCGCAGATACATCGGGTGGGTGGCGCTGCGCACCTCGTGCTCGACGGTGAACAGATGCCGGCCGTCGACGGGATCGACGATGTCGCAAAAGCGGTACTGGTATTGATTGTCTTCGCGGGAGATCAGATTGCGTTCGCGCAGCCGCTGGTAGGGGCCCGAGAAGTCCGTGATGTAGATCTGGATGTGATGGCCGTCGAATTCGCCCGGCGCCGCGTCGCTCTCGCGGAATTGCAGATACTGATCCTTGCCGACTTTTGCCCGCGCGACTGTGCCGTCGCCGTTCACCACGCTGGCGGGGATGCCCATGATCTCCGGATAGAACCGGCTGATCGCCTCAGCCGTGCCGCGCGGCACCTCGAACTCGACATAGGGCATCCCGAGCGCGATGCGCCCGAACCGTTCGGCGTCCGGCTCAAAGCAGCGCAGGCGGTTGCCCCAGGGGCAGATGGCCTCGACGTGATCGTTGCGCTCGCGATAGCTGAACGCGGTGCCTTCGAGCTTGGGTGCGACCGCGGCGAGCCGTTGCAGCAGGGCCTGCCGCCCGGCGATCACGATGCCGGTGTGGCCGCGCAGTACCTGCGGCCGGCCGCTCGGCAGATGGAACTGGCTGCGGCCGACATTGACCCACATGTTGCTGTCGGAGACCATCAGATAGGGATCGCGGGTCAGCCCGATGCCCGCGACGTAGAACAGCGTGGCGAGGCGCTGGTCGGGTACCTGCACGTTGACATGTTCGAGATGAATGGAGTTGCCGAGGTCTTCTGCGGCGCGGTCGAATGGCTGCTGCACGGCGCGGCTCCCTGGATGCGGTGCCGCGCATGATAGTGCAACGGTGTGGCCGATCCAGCTGACCGGCCATGAATGTTTCGCAGGGCTACCCCCCGTAACTCTGCACCAGGCTGCCGGCGACCAGGGCCCAGCCGTCGACCAGCACGAAGAAGATCAGCTTGAACGGCAGCGAGACCACCACCGGCGGCAGCATCATCATGCCCATCGACATCAGGACCGAGGCGACCACGAGGTCGATGATCAAAAACGGCAGGAACAGCAGGAAGCCGATCTCGAAGGCGCGTTTCAGCTCGGAGATCATGAAGGCCGGCACCAGGATGCGCAGCGACATCTCCTCCGGCGTCGCCGGCGGCGGCTCGCCGGAGAGGTCCATGAACAGCTTCAGATCCTTCTCGCGGACGTTCTTCTGCATGAAGCCGCGCAAGGGGACCGAGGCGCGCTGCAGCGCGTCCTCGACGCCGATCTGGTTGGCGACCAGCGGCTTGATGCCGTCGTCATAGGATTTCTGCAGCACCGGCCCCATCACGAAGGCGGTGAGGAACATCGCGAGCGCGATCATCACCGAGTTCGGCGGCGCGGTGGCGGTGCCGAGCGCAGTGCGCAGCAGCGACAGCACGACCACGATGCGCGTGAACGACGTCATCATGATCAGGATCGACGGCGCGATCGACAGCACCGTGAGCAGCGCGATCAGCTGGATCGCGCGCTCGGTGACGCCGCCATTGCCGCCGCCGAGATTGATGCTGATATCCTGCGCCATCGCCGGATCAGCGAGGGATCCGGCGGCGATCAGGACAGCGATGAAAAAAACTCTACGCGGGACTACCCTTGGCCTCACGAAGGATTCTTCGGTCGGCCGAGCAGCGAGGCCATCTCGTCCTCGAGATTCTCGAACCCGCTCTTCTGTCCGCCGGCGGGCGGGGCGGGCGGCTCGCTGCGCTGCGGGCGCACCGGCGGCGCCTCAGGCGCAACCGGCGGCGCGACGGTCTCGCCGGCGCCGGTCGGGCGGCGCAGCGCCGCTTCGAGCCGTTGCGCCATCTCGGCGAGATTGGCGTCGGCGTTCGATGGAGGCGGCGCGGCCGAAGGCGCTTGCGTCGCGGCCGGCGGCGGTGCCTGGGGAGGCGGTGGCGGCGTCACGGCGCGCTCGGTTGTGCGCAGCGGTGGCGGCGCCTTCGGCGGCTCGGCGGCGCGCGGCGGGCGCGGGACCACCGGCTCGGAGCGCGGCGGCAGGCGTGGCGGCATCGGATCGGGCCGCGGCTCGCCGCGTTCGGGCGTGAAGCCCGCGAGCGGATCGCTGCGACGCTCTGCGAGCGGCGGCGGGGGCCGGCGCAGCTCGTCGGCGAAGGAGGGCCGCGCCTGACGCGGCGGCAGCTCCGGCTCGGGAAGCTCGAAATTGTCGGAGCGGGCGGCTTCGCTCTCGTTCCAGGCTGCGTCCGGAAGCGGCGCCACACGCGGCGGCGCTGCATCGGCCGCGACCGCGGGGCGGGTCGACATTTGATCGCGCGCGGGCATCGCGCGGACGATATTCGGCTCGACGACGATATCGGTGGGGCCGCCGATCATCAGGAGATGCTCGATATTGTCGCGGCGGACCAGCACCAGGCGGCGCCGCCCGTCGACGGCGGCAGCGTCGATCACCGCCAGGCGCGGCATGCGTCCTCGGTTGGCGTTGGCCCCGAGGCGGTTTCCGGCGAAGCGGCGGACGAGCCATGCGGTCACGCCGATCAGCGCCAGCACGACAACGAATGCCAAGACGAATGTAATGACCTGCATATTGGAGTCCCCGGCCATCTTGGCCATCCTCAGCTTTCGCCATCAACGGGCGCGGATTGACAGGTGCGGTTTGCGCAGCGAATCGCGCCCGAGATTCGCCTTATTTCTTAATTCCCAGCGGCTTGCAGCCCACTGTTCTATTAATAAACCAAGAATCGCTTGTCCCAAAACGACTTCTCAGCGCCCCGCACTGTCTTGGTTTATGCTGGTTAACGCAGCATTCGTGGCGAAAATGCGCTCGCAGGCCGCAGTTGCGGCGTTCTCCACGGATCCGTCCGGCATTTTAACCACCCGTTAACCATACACCGGGCAAATTCTGCCTACCTCGGAAGAGCCCAGAGGTTAACGGAGCCGCGGCGATGGCCATGAACGATCTCCCGATCCTGTCGGCGTTGCGCACCAAGATGCAGTGGCACCAGGAGCGCCAGCGGGTGCTCGCCGAGAACATTTCCAATTCCGACACGCCGAGCTTCCGGCCGCGCGACCTGGTCGAGCCGAAGTTCGACCGGGCCGGCGCCACGGTCGGCGGCGGCGTGGGCACGCTGCCGATGATGCAGACCAGCGCCACCCACATGGCGGCGTCCGGGGCGCCCGACAGCTTCGACAACGATCGCGGCAAGAGCGGGTTCCAGACCCGTCCGGCCGGCAACGCGGTCAATCTCGAGGAGCAGATGCTGAAAGTGTCGGCCAACCAGATGGACTATGCGGCCGTCACCTCGCTCTACAGCCGTAGCCTGCATCTGCTGAAAACCGCAATCGGCAAGGGCTAGAGCAAGAATTAGCCCGCCTGACGACGGCAGGAGGATCCCATGGCAGATGGAACAAGCGATTTCGCCCGCTCGATGAGCATCGCGACCTCAGGCCTGCGGGCGCAGGCGGGGCGCATGCGGGTGATCTCGGAAAATATCGCCAATGCCGATTCGACGGCGCAGACCGCGGGCGGCGACCCCTACCGCCGCAAGGTGCCGACCTTCTCCTCCACGCTCGATCGCACGCTCGACGCCCAGGTCGTGGCGCTGGGCCGGATCCGCCCCGACCAGTCTTCGTTCCGTGTCAAGCACGAGCCGGGCAATCCGGCGGCGGACGCCTCGGGCAACGTCAAATATCCGAACGTCAATGCGATGGTCGAAATGACCGACATGCGCGACGCCCAGCGCTCCTACGAGGCCAACCTCAACATCATCAGCGCGACGCGGCGGATGATCCAGCGCACGCTCGACATCCTCAAGTCCTGACGCAACAAGAACAGGGAACCTAAATCATGGCTTCACCGACAGTCGCCGCCAACGCCTACGCCAACCTCGCCAAGATGATGGAGCGCGGCGGCGCCGAGAAGGCCGGGCAGGCCGTCGCCGGCCCATCGTTCAGCGCGCTGCTGAAGGACTCCGTCGGCAGCGTCCTGGAGGCGGGCAAGAAGTCCGACGCGCAGACCATGGCGATGGCCTCGGGCAAGGCGAACGTGATGGACGTGGTGACGGCGGTCGCCGACACCGACGTTGCGGTGTCGACGCTGGTTTCGGTGCGCGACCGCGTGATCCAGGCCTATGAAGACATCATGAAGATGCCGATCTGACGTCGCTTGCGACGTCATCCCGGGGCGATGCGCAGCATCGAGCCTCAGATGTGCAATTGCACATCAAAGATCTCGAGGTTCCGGGTCCGATGCGTTGCATCGCCCCGGAACGACGGTGCAAACAACTGACAGCGAGAACTCAACAATGACCGGCCCCGAAACCCTCGACGTCGCGCGCGATGCGATCTGGACCATCGTGGTGGTGTCTTCGCCCCTGATGGTGGTCGGCCTCGTGGTCGGCGTCGTGGTGTCGCTGTTCCAGGCGCTGACGCAGATCCAGGAACAGACCCTGATTTTCGTGCCGAAGATCCTCGCGATCTTCGTCACATTGCTGCTGGCGCTGCCGTTCATGGCGGACTCGCTCTCCAGCCACATGATGCGGATTTCATCGCGAATCATCGGCGGTTGATGCACTAATGCCGCGGTCATGCGCATCGATGTCTCCCTGGTGCCGGCGCTGGCCGCGATCTTCGTGCTGGTCTTCGCGCGCGTGGGCGCGATGGTGATGCTGCTGCCCGGTTTCGGCGAGAGCAACATCCCGGCGCGGGTCAAGCTGTCGATCGCGCTGTTGCTGACGCTGATCATCCTTCCCCTGCATCGCAACGCCTATCATGTCGACCTGACGTCGATCTCGTCGCTCGGCGTCCTGATGGTGCATGAGCTCATCATCGGCATCGTGCTCGGTGCGACCGCGCGGGTGACGCTGTCGGCGCTCAACGTCGCGGGCTCCGTGATCGCGCAGCAGCTCGGCCTCGGCTTCGTCACCGCGGTCGATCCGACCCAGGGGCAGCAGGGCCAGATCATCGGCAACTTCCTCACGATCCTCGGCCTCACGCTGCTGTTTGCGACCGACAGCCACTATCTCGTCATTGCGGCGCTGAGCGAGAGCTACCGCATCTTCTCGCCGGGCGAGATCATGCCGACCGGCGATGTCGCCGCACTTGCGACCTCGGCCTTCTCCGCCGCCTTCAAGATCGGCCTGCAGCTGTCCGCGCCGTTCCTGGTGTTCGGCCTGGTCTTCAACATCGGGCTTGGCGTGCTGGCGCGGCTGATGCCGCAGATGCAGGTCTATTTCGTCGGCGTGCCGCTCTCGATCATGGTCGGGTTCCTGATCTTCGGCGTCGTGCTCGCCGCGATGATGAACACCTATCTCGACTATTTCCTCGGCGTCATGCGCCAGCTCGCTCCGATGAATTAGGGGGAGAAGAAGTGGCGGACGATACCGAAGACAAAACAGAAGACCCTACGCAAAAACGTCTCGATGAAGCCCTCGAGAAAGGTGACGTCGCTAAGAGCCAGGAGGTCAACACCTGGTTCGTGATCGCCGGCGGCACCTTGGTGCTGTCGACCTTCTCGGGCTCGATCGGCAGCGGCATCTTGATGCCGCTGCGCAACCTGATCGCCAATTCATGGATGATCCGCACCGACGGCGCCGGCCTGCTGGCGCTGACACAGTCGCTCGGCTACGCGGTGGTCGCCGCGATCGGCGTGCCGTTCCTGTTGCTGGCGCTGGCCGCGATCGCGGGCAACATGGTGCAGCATCAGCTGGTGTGGTCGGGCGAGCAGCTGAAGCCGAAATTCTCCAAGATCTCGCCGGCTGCCGGCTTCAAGCGGCTGTTCGGCAAGCAGGCGGTGGCGAATTTCCTGAAGGGCCTGTTCAAGCTGATCGCGCTCGGCGCCGTGATGGTCGCGGTGCTGTGGCCCGATCGGATGCGGATGGAATCCTTCCTGCGGGTCGATCCGGCCGAGCTGCTGCCCGCCATCACCGGCATGACGGTGCACCTGTTGGCGGCGGTGGTGGCCATCCTCGCTGCGGTCGCGATCGCCGATTACTTCTTCCAGTACCGGACCTGGTACGAGCGTCACAAGATGTCGCTGCAGGAGATGAAGGAGGAGTTCAAGCAGTCGGAGGGCGACCCGCACGTCAAGGGCAGGATCAAGCAATTGCGGGTCCAGCGCGCCAAGAAGCGCATGATGGCCCAGGTTCCGAAGGCCTCAGTGATCATCACCAACCCGACCCACTATTCGGTGGCGCTGGCCTACGACCGCAGCATGTCGGCGCCGATCTGCGTCGCCAAGGGCGTCGACATCATCGCGTTCAAGATCCGCGAGATCGCCAAGGAGCACGACATTCCGATCGTGGAGAACGTGCCGCTGGCCCGGGCGCTCTATGCGACGGTCGAGATCGACCGGGAGATCCCGGTCGAGCACTATCACGCGGTTGCCGAAATCATCGGTTACGTGATGCGGCTGAGGCGCGGCCTGTCCGGCCTGCGTCAGTAAGGGGCGGAAAACCCGCTTGAAATGCGCGTAACTTGCGAAATTGACACCTGATGGACTTGCGTTTTCGGGTCCGATTCAGGCACTCAGGGGCGAGGTGGCCGGCCGGTCGCCTTCGTGATGCAGACGAGCCATGTCTCTCCAGATGACCGCCGATAGCAACGATCCTTCCGTGACCGAGCCGTTCGTGGCCCACGGGCCAGCGCGGCGGAACGGCAGCATCCTGCTGGTGGTCCTGATTGCCGCCGGCATCGTCGCGGTGGCGGTCTGGCTGATGACCATCGGCCGCAGCCAGGCGCAGCCCTATATCCTCGGCGTGCTGGCGCTGCTCGCCACCGTCGGGCTGTTCAACCTGTTCGCCCTTGCCGCCGGCATCATCCGCTTCTCCGACCGCGCCACCGATGATCCGGTGATGGCGCGGATCGCCGACCAAGCCCAGGAAGGGCTCGTCGTCACCGACTCCCGCGGCCACGTGGTCTATTCCAACGCCGCCTATCTCACGCTGACCGGCGCGGCCGGGCCGCAGGACGTCCGTCCGGTCGAGCGCGTCTTCATCGGCAACCCCGACGTCTCCGAGGCGGTGTTCCGCCTTTTGAAGGCTGCCCGCGAGGGCAAGCGGCAGCAGGAGGAGGTCCGCGTCGCCGGCCACGAGGCCGGCCTGGGCCGCTGGCTGCGCCTGCGGGTCCGCCCGCTCGGTGAGGGCAAGCGCGATGCGAAATACGCAGTTTGGTCGATCGCCGACGTCACCCGCGACCGCGAGCGCCAGGAAGACGTGTTCCAGGAGCTGCGGCACGCGATCGAATATCTCGATCACGCGCCATGCGGTTTCTTCTCGGTCAATCCGGCCGGCGAGATCGCCTATGTCAACGCCACGCTGGCCAACTGGCTGGATTACGATCTGGCCGAGATCGGCTCGGGCGGCCTGAAACTGACCGACATCGTTTCTGGCGACGGCGCGGCGCTGTTGACTTCGATTGCGGCGGTGCCGGGCGAGGTCAAGACCGAGGTGTTCGACATCGACCTGCGGATGCGCGGCGGCAAGACCGTGCCGGTGCGGCTCTATCACAAGCTCGCCTTCGGCGCCGACGGCGCGGCGGGCGCCTCGCGCACGCTGGTGATCAGCCGCGCCCGCGACGAGCATTCCGATCCGGAGCGCGCCGCCGAAGTGCGCTTCATGCGCTTCTTCGACCATACGCCGATGGCGATCGCGACCGTCGATCGCGGCGGCAATGTGGTCGGCGCCAATGCGCGCTATGCCAAGCTGGCGCAGGGCCTGAACGGCGACGGCGGCGCCGCCAAGTCGATCTTCCGCGCCGTCAATCCGCGCGACCGCGGCCTGCTGATCGCCGCGATCAACCAGGCGGCCGAGGGCCAGGGTGACATCGCGCCGGTCGAGGTGATGCTCGACGGGCCCAAGGAGCGCTTTGCCCAGTTCTTCGTCACCACCGTCGAGAAGGACGAGCGCGACGCCGAGACCGCGATCGTCTACATGCTCGAGACCACCGAGCGGCGTGCGCTGGAAAACCAGATCAACCAGTCGCAGAAGATGGAGATGGTCGGCCAGCTCGCCGGCGGAATCGCGCACGACTTCAACAACGTGCTGTCGGCCATCATGATGGCCAACGACTTCCTGCTGAACGCGCACAAGCCGACCGACCCGTCGTTCCAGGACATCATGCAGATCAAGCAGAACGCCACCCGCGCCGCGACGCTGGTGCGGCAGCTGCTCGCATTCTCGCGCCGCCAGACGCTGCGGCCGCAGGTGCTCGATCTCGGCGATGCATTGAGCGACCTCACCATGCTGCTGCGCCGGCTGATCGGCGAGAAGGTCAAGCTCGACCTCGTGCATGGCCGCGACCTGTGGCCGGTGAAGGTCGACGTCTCGCAGTTCGAGCAGGTGGTGGTCAATCTCGCGGTCAACGCGCGCGATGCGATGCCCGACGGCGGCAAGCTGATCATCCGCACCGCCAATGTGCCGACCGAGGAGGCCGCCCAGCTCGCCAACAAGGGCATGCCGGCGGCGGACTATGTGAAGATCGAGATCGCCGACACCGGCACCGGCATTCCGGCCGAGATCATCGACAAGATTTTCGAGCCGTTCTTCTCGACCAAGGAAGTCGGCAAGGGAACCGGCCTCGGCCTGTCCACGGTCTACGGCATCGTCAAGCAGACCGGCGGCTTCGTCTATGTCGATTCCGTGCCGGGCGGCGGCACCACGTTCCGGATCTATCTGCCGCGGCATCGCCAGGAGCAGGAGGTCGCGCCCGAGGCCCAGGTTGGCAACGGTGCGGCCAGGGAAACCGCCGTGGAAGCCGCCAAGCCGAAGCCCGATCTCACGGGGCAGGGCACCATCCTGCTGGTGGAGGACGAGGACGGCCTGCGCTCGCTCAATGCGCGCGGCCTGCGCTCGCGCGGCTACAGCGTGATCGAGGCGGCGAACGGCGTCGAGGCGCTGGAGGCGTTCGAGGAGAAGAACGGCGCCGTCGATCTCGTCGTCTCCGACGTCGTGATGCCGGAGATGGACGGCCCGACGCTGCTGAAGGAAATGCGCAGCCGCAACGCAGAGCTGAAGATCATCTTCGTCTCAGGCTATGCCGAGGACGCGTTCGAGAAGAGCCTGCCGGAGAACCAGCAGTTCGCGTTCCTGCCGAAGCCCTTCACGTTGACGCAGCTGGTCGCCGCGGTGAAGGAAACCATGACGGCGAACTAGCCGCGCGGCGGTGCGCGCTGCGGATTCACCTGTTCCTGGGAGCTGGCGGGCGGGTGCTGTTCCGGTTGAACCTCGGCCGCATCTCGGGCTAGGACGCGCTGTCGCAGCCACAACGACCATAGTGTCACATCTCCGCGACCGAGCGCCGCAGCCGCGGTTCCCGTTTCCCGCTTCACTTTTAACCGGCCCTGCCCATCTTAGGGGCGTTTCCCCATGCCGGGGAATCCTTTGAGGAAACCAACATGAATTTCTCGCAACGCACGCGTGGAATTGTTCGGGCGATCGCCGTCGCGATGGCGCTGGCGCTGCCCGTGATGATGACCGTTTCGGCGGCCGACGCCCGCGTTGGCGGCGGCGGCTCGCGCGGCTCGCGGACATTCTCCGCGCCGCCCTCGACCAACACGGCGCCGGGCTCGGTTGCGCCGATGAACCGGACCTTCAGCCAGCCTGGTAGCCCGAACATGGGCTCGCCGGCGGCGGCGAATTCCGGCGGCCTGTTCGGTCGCGGCGGAATGGGCCGCGGCCTGCTCGGCGGCCTGGCCGCGGGCTTCCTTGGCGCCGGCCTGTTCGGCATGCTGTTCGGCGGCGGGCTGTTCTCGGGTCTCGGCGGCCTGTCGTCGATGCTCGGCCTCCTGCTGCAGATCGGCCTGATCGTGCTCGTGGTTCGCCTTGCGATGTCGTGGTGGCAGCGCCGCAACACGCCGGCAGCCGCCTATGCGGGTGGCCCCGACGTCGGCCCCGGTCCGCAGGCGAACGCCCGCTCGGGCTTCGGCTTCGGCCTCGGCGGCGGATCGAATGCGCCGGTCGAGATCGCGCCTGGCGACTACGAGACGTTCGAACGCCTGCTCGGCGACATCCAGACCGCGTGGTCGAACGAGGACATCGCGAAGCTGCACACGCTCGCGACGCCGGAGATGGTGTCGTACTTCTCGAAGGATCTCGAGGAGAACAAGGCGCGCAACGTCACCAACAAGGTGACCAATGTGAAGCTGCTGCAGGGCGATCTCGCGGAAGCCTGGCGCGAAGGCGACAGCGAGTATGCGACGGTCGCGATGCGCTACTCGCTGGTCGACACCGTGCTCGAACGCGGCACCGGCCGTCAGGTCGGCGGCAGCACGCAGCCGGAGGAGGTCACGGAGGTCTGGACCTTCGTGCGCCAGCGCGGCGGCAATTGGGAGCTTTCGGCGATCCAGCAGACCAACTGATCGATTGCCGGAGATGACAGATACAAGGCGCCGCGGCTTGGTCCGCGGCGCCTTTGTTTTGCGCGTTCATTCACACGTCGCGGCGCCGGAATATCTGGACAGGCCGCGGGTTGATCTCAGCGGACCATAACAACCATCGGGAGGATTGAGATGAAGATCATGGCGCAGATCGCGGTTCCGGCCTGTCTTGCGTTCGTCGTCGTGGCCGCGCCGCCGGCGGCGGCGCAGACCGCCGACACCAGCTTCTTCCTGACCAGCAACGGCATCGGCAACGGCGGCAATCTCGGCGGCCTCGCCGGCGCCGACAATCATTGCCAGACGCTGGCGCAGGCCGCCGGCTTCGGTGCGCCGAAGACCTGGCGCGCCTATCTTTCGACCCAGGCGGCCGACGGTAAGGCAGCGGAGAATGCGCGCGATCGCATCGGCAAGGGACCTTGGAAGAATGTGAAGGGCGTCGTGGTCGCCAAGGACGTCGCCGACCTGCACAGCGCCGGCAACAACCTCACCAAGCAGACCGCGCTGTCCGAGAAGGGCGAGGTCGTCAACGGTGCCGCCGACACGCCGAACCGCCACGACGTGCTGACGGGATCGCAGGCAGACGGTACGGCGTTTGCGGCCGGCGAGGACCGTACCTGCAAGAACTGGACAAGCAGTACGCAAGGCGCCGCCATGCTTGGGCATTTCGACCGCAAGGGCCTGCGCGACGACGAGCCGTCGAAATCCTGGAACACGTCGCATCCCTCGCGCGGCCCGGACGGCGGCTGCTCGCAGGCCGACCTGAAGAGCACCGGCGGCGACGGCTTGCTGTACTGCTTCGCGGCGAATTGAGGGAGATAACGAACAGAGAATGAGCGGCGGTCGTCCGGTGCCGCCGCTCTTGTCTCAAGCGATCGCTCAGCTCTTCTTGCGCTTCACGGTTTTCTTAACCGTCTTCTTTGCGGTCTTCTTTTTCTTCGCGGTTTTCTTCTTCGCCGCGAAATAGGCTTCGACCTTCTTCGAGGAATGTCCGACCGCTCCGACCGCGGTCTTGAGCCGGGCAGGGGTCACCTTGAACTTCTTCGACCAGTAGCGGACCTCGTAGGGCTCGCTGATCGCGATGCGCGCGCGGTCGGCGGCCTTGTGGCGCTGCTCCTTGAAATAGGCTTCCACCTTCTTGGCGGAATGCCCGACCTTCTTGACGGCAGCTTTCAGCTTCGCCGGCGTGACCTTGAACTTCTTGGACCAGTACGCAACTTCGTAGGACTCGCTCAACGCGATCAGAGCGCGATCTGCCGCGCCCCGCTTGTTCTTGCTATCCGCCATAAGATGATCCTTCATCGAAGATTCGACGTTGGAACCTTAGCAGCCTCTGTGCGGTTCGCACAGGCAGCGGTGCGCGATGGACGATCTGACCGCGGCGTGGCTACGGCCGAGCTGAAGCGAAGCGATGCGGCGAAGTTTTCGGAGGTAAGTGCATGCACTATCAGCTTTACTACTGGCCGATGATCCAGGGCCGCGGCGAATATGTCCGTCTCGCGCTCGAGGATGCCGGCGCTGGCTACACCGATGTCGCGCGGGCTAAGGGCGGCACGGGCGCCATGATGAAGATGATGGAGGCACACAAGGGCACGCCGCCCTTCGCGCCGCCCTTTCTCAAGGCCGGCAGTCTCGTGATCGGGCAGACCGCCAACATCCTGCTCTATCTCGGCGTGCGCCACGGCCTCGCGCCGAAGGCGGAGGGCGGAAAGCTCTGGGTGCACCAGCTGCAGCTGACGATCGCGGACTTCGTGCTGGAGATCCACGATACCCATCATCCGCTCGGGCCGTCGCTGTATTACGAGGACCAGAAGGCTCCGGCGAAGAAGCGCACCGAGGAGTTCTGGGATTCGCGGGTGCCGAAATATCTCGGCTATTTCGATGACCTCGTGCGAGCCAACCGCGGTGCGTTCGTCACCGGCCGCCGGCTGACCTACGCCGACCTGTCGCTGTTCCAGATCGTGGAAGGCCTGCGCTACGCGTTTCCGAAGCGGATGGCGGCGTTCGAGAAGACCGTCCCGCGGCTGATCGCGCTGCGCGATCGCGTCGCCGAGCGGCCGAACATCAAGGCGTATCTGGCCAGCGAGCGGCGGATTCCATTCAACGAAGAGGGCATTTTCCGACGATACAAGGCGCTGGATTTGTAGGCCTGGTCATTCCGGGGCGCGAAGCGAACCCGGAATTTCGCGCCACAATCTCTGGATTCCGGGTTCACGCTCCGCGTGCCCCGGAATGACGGAAGGCTACCGGTTCCTTCCATCCACCGGCGTCATCGCGATCTTCGACAGATCGATGCCATCGATGCAGCTGACATTCAGCGCCACGATGTCGGTGCCGTCCGGCTTCTTGCCGCGCGCGAACACGTCGACGCCGCAATCGACGCAAAGCTGATGGCGGATCGCATGGCGGTTGAAGAGATATTCCTTGAGGTTCTCGGCGCCGGCGCGAAGCTGGAAGCTCGACGGCGGCATGAACACGAAGTGCAGGCCCTTCTTGGTGCAGATCGAGCAGTTGCAAGCCGTCACCATGGCCATATCGGTGGTGCATTCGAAGCGGACCTGTCCGCAATGGCAACCGCCGGTGTAGGTCTTGCTCTCCGCCATGATGATCCCTCACCACAGCCCGGGCACGAGGCGGTAGCGCACCCGTGCCGCATAATCGGCGTAGCCTGACAATCCCGTCACCAGCGTGCGCTCTTCGATCCGGGTGCGGATCGCGAACATCACGAAGAACACCGGCACGAAGGCGAGGCCCCACCAGGAGCCGAGCGTCAGCGGCACTCCGATGAAGAACAGCATCACGCTCGTATACATCGGATGGCGGACCAGTGCGTAGGGACCGGTCGAGATGACGTGATGGTCGCGCTCGGTCTGCACCTTCACGACCGGCGCGGCGAACGAGTTGGTGCGGAACACCCAGAGGATCAGCACGGTCGACAACAGGTACAGCGCAAGGCCGAGCACGATCAGCGGTACGCCGTCATTGACGCCGTCAAAGCGCCGGTCGAGCCCCATCGCGACGAACCACAGCACGGCAACGACCAGGAACACCAGCATGAACCGCTTGTCCTCGGTGGGCTGGCCTTCACGCGCGGTGAGGCGCATGCGCTCGGCCAGCAGCCCGGGATCGACCTTGGCAAGCCACAGTCCGCAGGCCGGGCCGATCAGGGCCGAGGCGATCAGATAGGCCCATGCGCCGGGCCAATGCAGCGTACCTGCGAAGGCAAACAGCAGCACGGCCATGGCGATGACGAAGAAGGTATTCTGCAGAAGGAGCTTTGCGATCATGAGCGGCTCCGCGCGATTCCAGTCGATATTATCGCACCCTTTTCCCGGCAAACATGCGACCGCAGCGATCAACTTTCGGAGCAGGCGGGACGTTCCTGCGTCGCGACTGTATTGACAGCCATATAAGCGACCGCTTATATATCTTTATGCCCGCCGCCGCGCAGCTGACCGATGTGTTGAAGACCCTCGCGGACCCGACGCGGCGGGCGGTGTTCGAGCGGATTGCGCGGGAAGGCGAGATCGCCGCGACCGGCCTGGTGCAGGGTTCAAAGGTGTCGCAGCCGGCGGTGTCGCAGCATCTGCGCGCGCTGCGCGATGCCGGGCTGGTCGCCGAGCGGCGCGAGGGCCGGCATATCCATTATCGCATCGCGCCGAAGGGGCTCGGCCCGCTGATCGACTGGCTCGGCCACTACGAGACGTTCTGGGCCGAGCGCTTCGCAAACCTGGAACGGCTGTTGAAGGAGAGTGAGTGATGGGTGAGACGCACGCGATCACGGTCGAGAAGGTGCTGCCCTACGCGGCCGAGAAGATCTGGCGGACGCTGACGACGAGCGATCGGATCACGAAATGGCTGATGCCGAACGATTTCGTGCCGGCCGTTGGCCATCGCTTCAATTTCCACACCAAGCCGATGGGCGACTGGGACGGTGTCGTGCATTGCGAGGTGCTGGATTGCGATCCGCCGCGTCTGTTGCGCTACTCCTGGAAGGGCGGCGCTGATACCAATCCGCAATACGGCTCGAGGCTCGATACGATCGTCACCTGGACGCTGACGCCGGTCGAAGGCGGCACCCATCTGCGGATGGTGCATGACGGCTTCGTGCTGCCGGGCAACCGCTTCGCCTTCGACATGATGAGCCCGGGATGGGGCAGGGTGCTCGACGCCATCGCGCGCCTTACCAGCGAAGGCTGATCACTCGTTGTTGCCGCGACGAACCGTGATCGAGGCATCGGTCTTGTTGCGGGTGCATTCGAGATTGAGGCGGCGATAGCGCATCGTGATGGTGTTGCCGCGCAGGATGCCCATGCGCTTCAGGCAGCGCGAGGTGCCGGTGACGGCGTCGTCCTTCGGCACGGTGAAGATCAGCGCCGTGGCGGAGCCGACCAGGTTGAAGAACTCCGGCTTCATCTTGCGATCGGTCTTGGCGTAGAGCTCGATCGAATAATCCTTGCCGCGGCAGCCGAGCGACAATTCCTTCGCCGCCGGGTGCGTGAGATAGGTGACGTTGGCGGCGCTGAAATTCACCTTCAGCCCGTCGATCTGGCCGGCGAGCTGCTTGGCGATGTCCACGCAGGGATCGGCATGCGCAGGCGCTGCGACGAAAACCGTCGCCAGCGCGATCAGCGCGGCCGGCAGAGTGGAGCGGATGCTCAAAGGCAAGCGTCGGCGCAACGATGCTGTCACGAAATACCCCCCGCGGTATGAAAATACGCGAAGCTACATGCAGGCTCCCGCGGAGCGCGTCAATATGGCCGCGTCAGGACGAGCACTTGCCGTCCTGCGCCCTGGAAGCCCCGGCCGCTCGGCGCTCGCAATCATTGCCATAGGTCTTGCCGTCGCAGCCGCATACGGGCTTGAAGATCTTGTTGCAGATCGTCGGCCGGAACGCGCAGGTGCCGGTCTGGTCGAAGCGGCCGCAGGTCCCGGGCTTGAACTGGCAGAACTGGCCGCGACTGCCGCATTGCAGGCCGGCAAGGCCGCCGCACGGCTTGCCGAGGCGGGCGGCATCGGCGCCGGTCGGGACCGCGATCAGCAAGGCGAGCGCCGCGAACCAGACGAAGAGCGCTGTCTTCATGAAGGTCTCCTGATGATTTCCGGATAGTTTCCTTGGCCGTTTCGCGGCTTGCCGGCGTTGTGGCAACCTGGGATTACGATGTCATGAAGCATAGCACGTGGATTGCCGGTCTCGCGCATGGCTGGAAGGCGGCCAGCTTCCCTTTCCTTTGTCCGAAAAAGGCTTAGAACGGCTCTACATTGCCGGCGGCCCCGCGGCCGGCACCGGCCTTTCGAAACCGACGAGCAACTCATGAACGCCCCCTCAGCCTTCCCCGACCAGCAGAAGCCCGTTCCGCCCTACAAGCACACGCCTCTGTTCCCGCTTGGTGCCGACACCACGCCCTACAAGAAGGTGACGAGCGAGGGCGTCCGGGTCGAGAAGGTGTTGGGCAAGGACATGCTGGTGGTGTCGCGGGAAGCGCTGCGCGCGCTCTCCGAGGCCGCCTTCGGCGACATCAACCACTATCTGCGCCCGGGCCACCTGAAGCAGCTGCGCTCGATCCTCGAGGACAAGGAAGCCAGCGACAACGACAAGTTCGTCGCCTTCGACTTCCTGAAGAATGCCAACATCGCGGCCGGCGGCGTGCTCCCGATGTGCCAGGACACCGGCACCGCGATCATCATGGGCAAGAAGGGATGCAACGTCATCACCGACGGTGACGACGAGGCCGCGCTGTCCGAAGGCGCGCGCGATGCCTATCTGCGCCGCAATCTGCGCTACTCGCAGGTAGCTCCCTTGTCGATGTATGAGGAGAAGAACACCGCCAACAACATGCCGGCGCAGTGCGAGATCTACGCCGAGGGCGATGATGCCTACAAATTCATGTTCATGGCCAAGGGCGGCGGCTCGGCCAACAAGAGTTTTCTGTTCCAGGCAACGCCCTCGGTGTTGACCAGGGACCGGTTGCTCGCCTTCCTGAAGGAGAAGGTGCTAACGCTCGGCACCGCGGCGTGTCCGCCATATCACCTTGCGATCGTGATCGGCGGCACCTCGGCCGAGCTCTGCATGAAGACCGTGAAGCTCGCCTCCGCGCGCTATCTCGACGCGCTGCCGACCCACGGCTCGGCCGACGGCAATGCGTTCCGCGACCTCGAGATGGAGCAGGAAATCCTCAAGATGACGCAGTCGCTCGGCGTCGGCGCGCAGTTCGGCGGCAAGTATTTCTGCCACGACGTGCGCGTGATCCGCATGCCGCGCCACGGCGCCTCGCTGCCGATCGGGCTCGGCGTCTCGTGCTCGGCGGACCGCCAGGTGCTCGGCAAGATCACCAGGGACGGCGTCTATCTCGAGGAGCTCGAGCATAACCCGGCGCAGTATCTGCCCGCGGTGGAGCAGTCGCTCGGCGGCGAGGTGGTCAAGATCGACCTCAACAAGCCGATGAAGGAAATCCTCGCGACGCTGTCGCAATATCCGATCAAGACCCGCGTCTCGATGACCGGCACCATGATCGTCGCGCGCGACTCCGCGCATGCCAAGCTGCGCGAGCGGCTGGAGAAGGGCGAGCCGCTGCCCGACTACTTCAAGAACCACCCGGTGTATTACGCGGGTCCGGCCAAGACGCCCGATGGCTATGCCTCCGGCGCGTTCGGCCCGACCACGGCGGGCCGCATGGATTCCTTCGTCGACCAGTTCCAGGCCGCCGGCGGCTCGATGGTGATGGTCGCCAAGGGTAACCGCGCGGTCGCGGTGCGGGAGGCCTGCAAGAAGCACGGCGGCTTCTACCTCGGCTCGATCGGCGGCGCCGCGGCCAACCTCGCCGAGCACTGCATCAAGAAGGTCGAGGTGGTCGAGTATCCCGAGCTCGGCATGGAAGCGATCTGGCGCATCGAGGTGGTCGACTTCCCGGCCTTCATCATCATCGACGACAAGGGCAACGACTTCTTCAAGGAATTGAATCTGGGTTGATTGCGGTCGGCCTCGACGGGTTCTCCAGGGGCTGGATCGCCGTCACGGTTGACGGCGACCGGCGCAGCATTTCCTTTCACACCGATATTGCGGACGCGCTGTCGCGTCCGTTCGACCGCGCCGGGATCGATATCCCGATCGGCATGACCGATGACGGCAAGCGCGATTGCGACCTGCTTGCCCGCGCGCGTTTGCGTCCGCACACCTCGCGGGTCTTCACCGGCGCGCGGCGCTGGCTGTGGCAGCGGTTTGACGATCCCGATCTCGCGAATGCGGAAGCGGTGCGCCGCGGCCAGACCCGTGTGTCGCGCCAGCTCTGGCATCTTGGCAACAAGATCATGGAGGTCGACGCGTTCGTGCGCGCGAACGCCGCGCGCGACATCCGCGAGGTGCATCCCGAACTGGTGTTCCTGCGGCTGAACGGCGGCGAGCCTTTGCCGCGCAAGACGTCGGAGGAGGGCGATGCGCTCCGCCGCAGGCTGCTGAGGCGATCAGGCTTCCTCGAGATCGATCGCTGGCTGACCGTGACGCGGATCGGCACTGGTGCAAAACGCGACGACGTGCTGGATGCGTGTGCGGTGGCGTTGGCTGCGCGCGAACCTTGCGGAGGCGTTCCCGAGGCAGCGCCGCGAGACGCGCATGGTTTGCCGATGCAGATCTGGTTCTAGCTGCAGTTCGTCACCTGGTTGGAACACAGGCTGCGCCACCAGCCGCGCACGCCGTCATGGCTCTCCACCAGTGCCCAGTGCCCGCTGCAGGCGAGGATGCGTTTCGGACCATCGTCGGTATCGAACTCACCGCCGAGCTTGCGCAGCGCCGGCGTCCACTTGGCATCGACGAAGGGCGCCTGGAACAGCCCGCCCATGCGGGTATAGCCGTTGGCGTAGCTCGCGCCGACCTTGTTGGCGGCGACCCATCCGCGCCCGGCATAAGGCTTTGGCGCGTTGCGCGGATAGCGCTTGTCATCCTCATAGGCCTTGCCCGGCGGCATCGCGCCCTGGATCAGAAACCAGCCGTCCTTGAAACCGATGATACGAAACTCGGTGAGCCAACCGCCCTCCGGCGTGTTCTCGGCCCCGCCCATCTTGAGATGGTAGGGCGGCGGCAGCTTGCCGAGCACGCGTGCCTTCGCCGACGGCTCCGCGCGCACGTTGAGGCCTGCGAGGTCCTTGTCCTCCGACCAGGCGCCGAGGTCGCATGGTTCGGTGCCAGCGGGCAGTGCGCTTCGCTTCGCGTCAAGTTCGGCCTGGCGGGCGGCAAAATCATTGTCCGTCCCATCGGCGTTTCCGGTCGCGATGTCGCTGGGACCGCGCGGCTTCAATTCGGCCGATAGCGCACGCGTGCCATCCTTGCTTAGCGTCACGACCATCATCTGACGTGGCGCGAAGACGCTTGTCGGCGTCTTCGGGTCGTCTGCGCTCGCGGCATAGACCGCAAGGTAGCCGGTGGTGCCAGCGGCATCCGTGCTGGAAGAGGTGCCCGCAACATATCCGGCCGGCACCAGCGCGACCGCGCTTGCGCGCCACGCCGGTTCGGCTTCGCTTGCTTGCTGCGCGGAAGCCGTCGTGGCTGATAACGCCATGACGGCAACGGATCTCAGGATGCGCATGCGTGCGCGCGTGCTGCGGTTACGCTCGCGTGCCGGTGAACGGGAAGCTGCCCATCGGGCCGATACCCATCTCGCCGGAGATGCCGTCGCCAGAGACCTTGCCGGTGAATTCGAGCGTCAGCGGCATCGGGTTGGTGATGGAAACCTTCCAGGCGACGTCGTCGCCGTTCACGGTGCCGTCGAAGATTTCGGTGGAGTTGCCCTCGGCGCCCTGCGTGCCGGTAAGCGTGCCGCCGGAGCTCGCCAGCGACAGCGTCGCCTTGCGCTCGCCCATCGGCGTCGTCATCGTGAGATTCCAGTTTCCGTCCACCGCCATTGATGTCTCCCCTCGAGATGTAAGCGTGCGCGGGTATAGCCCATCTTGCCGCGCGCGCCTAGTTCGCGGCTGCGGCGATCAGGCGCGGGCGGCGGCGCGCAGCCGGCTTCCGACCAGGAAGCGGAAGGCGACATACTGGATCGCGAAGGCGGCGACCTTGGCGCCGACCAGCACCACCGACACGTAGAACGCCCACAGCTTCATGTCGCCGGTCGCTGCGATCACGATGGTGCCGGCGGCCAGGATGAACATCAGCCCGGCCCAGGCATAGCCGGCGAGGGTGGCGTATTCCGGAATCGTCTCGGTCACGATCGGCGGCAGATAGCGCAGCATCCAGCCACGCTTGAGCATGATCGCGCCGATCGCGATGTGGCCGATCGCGGGCTTCGCCAGCACGAAGCGCGGATCGTTGGTGAAAAGCGTCGCGCCGCCGAGCACGATCACCAGCCCAAGGCTCGCCCAGGTCATGTAGCCGAGCGCTTGTCCCTTGACGCGCGCATAGACCACTTGGGCAATCGCGCCCGCGATCGCAACGCCGGTGGCGATCAGGACGTTATCGGTGGCGAAATAAACCATCAGGAAGACGATGGTGGAGAGGAAGTCGCTCGCAAGCCTGGCAAATACGCTCTTCATCGTCGTGGTTTCCGTTTCCTCGGGATGATCGTGGTGATGTTGTTATGGCAGCGTTTAGCGGGACGGCAGCGCGCCGGCCGGCGGCGCCGCGTCCTTGGCCGCCCGATAATGCGGATACCAGTGGGTGAAGCCGACCGCGGCATTGCGTGCGGCGAAGGCGATCAAGAGGCCGGTCCACAGCGGCAGCGCCGGCACGTAAAGCACCGCAATGTTGCCGATCAGCATGAGCAGCATTGCGGCGGTCCAGGCGCCGGTGATCAGGTAATTGGCGTGGAGGAAGCCGGGCAGCTTCGCGGTCTCGGCATCGACCTGCTCCAGCGCATATTGCCGCGTGAAGGGATGGCCGATCATGATCGAGCCGAGCGACACCAGCAGGATGCCGGCATCGACCGCGATCTTCACCGCAGTGCTGCTCGGCGTCGCGTCGACGAAGGTGAGGTAGCAGCCGATCGCGGCGAACACGACGACCGAACCGGCGCCGAGGATCTTGATGCTGCGGCCGCGTGCGACATCGAACGCGATCACGGCAAGGCAGATCAGTGCGGCACAGAGCAGGCTCACCGTGGCCGAGGTCACCAGCATCAGCATGGCGAAGGCGCCGTAGGGAGCGAGGATCAGGAAGATCGTCATGGTGAGCCTCATCGGCTGATCTTTACATTGTAAAGATACCCTAGAGGCGAGCAATGAAAGCGTCAAGCGAAATCTTTACAGTGTCAAAATCGTGAGGTGACTGAGAAAAAACAAGACTTGGCAATGACATAGAGTGGCCGCCGCACTTGGCGTTCGCCGGTCCCGTTGTCGTGGCCGGGCTTGTCCCCGGCCATGACGGTCTTTCCGGTGAACAAAGACGTGGATGCCCGGGACAAGCCCGGGCATGACGAATGGAGAGATTGGCGCTCTGATCCGGAGCGATCGTTCGCTACTCCGCCCCCACCCAATTGCCGTGGAATCCATCCGGCACGCGGTGACCGAGATGGACCAGCGCGGTCGGGCCCGCTTCGACATCTTGCGCGTTGAACACGGCGAGGTCGCTGCGGTTTTCGCGGGCGCGCCAGACCACCGCGAGCAGCCAGCCGTCGCCTTCCGCGGCGTCGGCGCTGCGCTCGACGAACACAGGCTCGGAGATCGTATCGCCGGCGGGCAGCAGATAATGGCCGAGCCGCTTGCCACGCCCGTCGACATGCACGACGCCCGACAGCGCACCGAACATCGGCAGATCGGGGTTGGCGCAGGCGTACCAGCCGTGATTGCTGGCAAATCCGGCGCGGCGATCGTCGACGCGGGGAAATTCTCCGGTGAGGTCGTCGAGATAGGTTTGCGTGAAGCGGTCGGTGTTGCCGGAGAGGTCGAAGGTCCAGCGGCAATAGCGCGCGCGGTTCTTGCGCGGGTCGGTCGGCGAGCCGTCGGGATGGTTGAACAGCGGCGCTTCCTCGAACTGCATCACGTCGGCGATGATGCGGTTGCCGTCTTCCCATGCGTTCATCACGTGGAAAACGTAGCAGGTCTCGGCGCGGAACCAGACGATATCCTTTGATACGCCGCTGCGCTTCATCACGCCGACATAGGCGCCTTTCTCCGGCTCCCAGGCGTAAGGCTCCTGTCCTTTCATCGCGCGCTGCATGCTGCCGGTGATCGGCAGGATCGGAAACAGCACATGATTCTCGGTGACGATGAAGTCGTGCACCATGCTGGCATAGGGCGCCTCGAAGCGTTCGAACCGCGTAACCACGCCGGACGAGCTCACCGCGCCGAACGACAGTGCCGGCGTCAGCGGGCCCGCGGCATTGTAGCTGAAGAACACCATCTCGCCGGTGACCGGATCGATCTTCGGATGCGCGGTAAAGGGGCCGGTGATCGCACCCTTGTAGTCGCAATAGCCGAGGCGATTGAGCGTCCCGGGCTCGATCTCGGTCGGCAGATGGCCTTCCTCCAGCGCGAGCAGGCGGCCGCCATGGAAGATGATGTTGGTGTTGGCGACGCCGCCGTCGGTCGTGGTCGTTGCCGGCGCATCCGGCAGCTTGCGGCCGAAGCCGCCGAACAGCGCGCGGCCGGCATCGTGCTCGGCCTGCCATTTCGGCGTGCGGACCCAGCGGTTGCGATAGCTGGCGCGACCGTTCTCGAGATGGAAGGCGTGCAGCATGCCGTCGCCGACGAACCAGTGCGCACCCGGCGCCTCGAACTGCGGATTGGGACCGTTGCGATAGAGCGTGCCGTTCAGCTCGCGCGGCAATTCGCCCGAGATCTTCAGGAACGGCGCGTCGGCCTCGAATGGGATCGGCGCCAGATTGGTGCGCGCCGCATTGGATGTGACCTGGTCGAGCATTCCGCATCTCCCTGCACTATGATCTTTACATCGTAAAGATATCAGTAGGGTTGACGCCGCCGATCGTCAAGCAAAATCTTTACAGTGTAAAAATTGCGACATATAACGGCCGCATGGCAAGAATCTCCAAAGAAAACAAGGCGACTCGCGCGGCACGCGCCCCGACCCGCCGGATTGCACGGACCGCGGCAGCTCGTCCGGCCCAGCGGCGCCGCGCCAACGACACGCCATATCATCACGGCGATCTGCATGAGGCATTATTGAAGGCCGCCGAGCGCGTGCTCGAGCGTGATGGATTGGCGGGACTGACATTGCGTGCGGTGGCCCGCGAGGCCGGCGTGTCGCACGCCGCTCCGACGCATCATTTCGGCGATCTCACCGGTTTGCTCAGCGAACTCGCGGCGATCGGTTTCCGGCAATTTGGCCTGGCGATGGCGGCTGCGGACGCTTCGGCGGCCACGACGCCCGAGAAGGGCGTGGCGAGCGCCAAGGCTTATGTTGCCTATGCGCAGGCACATCCCGGCATGTACGGGCTGATGTTCCGCAGTGAGCGGCTCGATCATTCGCGGCCGTCGCTGCACGAGGCGTCCGAGGCTTCGTTCGCGGGGCTGACCCGCGGCGTCGGCGCCAGCCGGCACGAGCAGATTTCCAAGGAGCAGCTTACGTTGGACCAGGCCGCCGCGATCGCGTCCGCCTGGTCGCTGGTGCATGGTTTCACCATGCTGCTGCTCGACGGACGCCTCAAGACGATTCTGGATCGGTCGCCCGAGGGCACATCCGCGGAAATGTTGTTGACCGCGATGCTGCGATTGTCCGCAGGCCGCTCCGCGCGGCCGTAACGAAGCAACCCTTGTCGTGCCGGCGCGTTGACCGCGGCATGGCACGATCACCGCGCGTTCCCTGGAAACCTCCGAACCACCCGAACCGGCGTCGACTTCGCTCGAAGACGCTCGCTAGCGTTTGGTCAGCGACGTGGTCCGGCCGCTCTGTCCGATCGTCTTCACCGGATCCGTGCCGCATTTGAAATCGCGGGCGAAATCGTCGGCGACCTGCCGCGCCAGCGCGTTGGCGTCGGGATTGGCCGCGACGTCGACATAGGCGACATGACAGACATCGCCCGGCGGCAGCCGGGTCACGGCGAGCATCGCCCGCGAGACGGGGCCGCCGCGCTTGTCCTGCTCGCTGTTGTCGGCGATCTGCCAGCGCTGGATGATCGCGAACGGCTTGCCGCCGGCTGTACGCCATTCGACCGTATCGCCGGTCGAGCTGAACGGGCCGAACCAGGCCTGCGCCGCCGGTTCCCTGGCTGCCGCCTCGCGGTTTCGGCCCACCGAGACCACTTCGCGCAGATCGCCCTCGTTGATCAGCACCACGAGCCCGGATTTTCCCGGACAGACCCTGGTGGTGCTGCCATCCTCCTCGCTGGGCCTGCCGATCATGCGGCAGGCCTTCGGCGCGGTCGATGTGTAGCTGCTGCTGATCGTCTCAGAGCCGGCCCGACCAGGATTTGCACCGGCAAGCGCCATAACGACTGTTGCAAAAGCGAGGTATTTCATCGGGGGAAACCTGGGATCCGGACGTTACTTTGTGTCTGACATATGCAATCTGGGGAAGGTTCAATAGACACGCGGGAAACACCTGACAGGCGCGCGGAATCGTCCTAGAAGGGCGGCTTCGCAACTTCTGTCGCGTGCACTTGCGTGCCGTAACCTTGATCGTCATGCCCACGATATCATCCAACAAGCCCTATCGCGTCGGCCGTTCCCGGACCGGTCTTGGCCTTTTCGCCACCAAGCCGATCAAGAAAGGCACCAAGATCATCCGCTATTTCGGGCCGTTGCTCGATTCGAAGAAGAAGGATGAGGACGCGATCGAGAACAAATATCTGTTCGAGCTCACCAACCGTTGGACCATCGACGGCTCGGTCCGCGAGAACGTCGCTCGCTATATCAACCACGCCTGCAGGCCGAACGCGGAATCCGACGTTCGCCCACGCAAGCGCAAGGTGTTCATCCGCGCCATCAAGGACATCGAGCCGGGCGACGAAATCAATTACGACTACGGAACCGACTATTTCAAAGCCTATCTGAAGCCGATCGGCTGCAAGTGCGATGCCTGCGAGAAGAAGCGCAAGAAGAAGCGCGCGGAGGCGAGGGCGGAGCGGGTGCGGCTGAAGGAAAGGGCCGAGCGGAAGGCACAGCGCAAGGCCGAGAAGCTCGCCGAGGAGCGGGCCAGGCAGCGGAAGGCGAAGGCGAAGAAGGCTGCCCAAGCAAACGGCAAGCTCGCCAACGGCACGGCGCTGAACGGCAAACACCTCAATGGCCACAGCCTGATTAACGCGGCGGGCAAGAAGGTTGCCTCGTCGAAGCGCGGCACCGCTCGGGCGCTGAACGCCTGAGAGATCCCTAGCCGCTCGGCCGGTGCGCCGCCCGTGGCAACGGGGCATTGCCGAAATCCAGCGTCGAGCGCTGGATGATCGTGCCGTGCTCGTCGATGACGAGACGGAAACGCTTGCTCCCCGAGAAGAATGTGAGGCGATGGCGTCCCTGATCGGCGTCGAGCCCGCGCTCCGAGCGCGTCGTGATCGCGCCTGAGCGCATCCCGGCCTGCAGCAGCGGAACTGCGATACCGAGGCCTTCGGCGACGATATGGGCGTCAACCTCGAACGCGCCGTCCGCGAATGCGATCGTCTTCATGATGCCCTCGCGGTATGGCGGAGGGGACGCGGCAGGTAGGCGCATTCGGCGAGCGTCGTTCCGTCGAGCTCGCGCATGAAGGCCTCGCGTGCCGCCGCAAGCTTCGCCTTCAGCCGGCAGCGCGGCAGCAGCAGGCAGTCTCCGCCATCATCCCTGAAGCATTCGACCAGCGGGCTGCCGCCCTCCAGCGCGCGCACCACCTCGCCGAGGGTGATGGTCTCCGCCGGCCGCGCCAGCGAGAAGCCGCCGCCAGCGCCGCGCTGGGTGGCAATGAAGCCGGCCTCGGCGAGGTCGCGCACCACCTTGGCAAGATGATTGCGGGAAATCTCGAATTCGGCCGCGATCTCGCCGGTGGCGAACGACCGGTGCGGCTCGCCGGCCAGCCGCATCAGGGCGCGGAGCGCAAAATCCGTGAACGATGTCAGGCGCATGGAAGCCCTTCGAAATCAGCACTTGGCGGATCAGTTATAGCAGTCTAAATAGGCATATGAAATACTTATTTAGGATGTGAGCCATGACAGGGGCGGAGCGCCGCGAGCAGATCACCGCCGGGATTGTCGCGCGGACCGGGATCACCGAGGCCATGATCGAGCGGCTGGTGCACGCCTTCTACGCCAAGGTCCGCAAGGACCCGATGATCGGGCCGGTGTTCGAGAGCAGGATCAGCAATTGGGAGCCGCATCTGGCCCAGATGTGCGCGTTCTGGTCCTCGGTTGCGCTGATGACCGGGCGCTATCACGGCACGCCGATGGTCAAGCATATGCCGCTGCCGATCGACGCCGCGCATTTCGACCGCTGGCTCGAACTGTTTGAGGGGACCGCGGCCGAGCTGTGCCCGCCCGCGGCCGCGGCGCATTTCATCGATCGTGCGCGGCGCATCGCCTCGAGCCTCGAGATGGGCGTCGCCAGCGGACAGGGCGTGATGCTGGCGGTCGGCGAGCGTTACAGGCGAAGCGAAGCAGGAGCAGTGTAATGAGGAACAGGGCGAAGGCAATCGCGCGCGCCATCGACGGCGCATGGTTTCATCAGGATCAGGCCGATCCGTTTTCCGGCAGCAGCCTGGTGCCGATGCTGATCATCGGCCTGGCGCTGACCTTTGCCGGCATGATCGTCGCGGTCGTGCTGAGCTGACAGAAAGGGCCGCCGCGTTTGCCGCGACGGCCGCTCGTCACGTCCGGTATTCGGTTTACGCCGCGACCGCCTCACCGCTGCGGCGCAGGCCGACATATTGCAGCTCGGCGAACACGCCGGTGGCGATCGCCTGGGCGAGGATCACGATGGTCCCGAAGAGGTTCGGCGACACCGCGCCCGACAGCAGCAGCGCGATGCTGGCGAGCGTCCAGGCCGCATTGCCGACGACCACCAGCATCACCAGCGGCTTCGGCACCGACATGCGCGTGCCGAGCCAGCCGACCAGCGCGGTATAGGCGATCAGGAACAGCCCGGTCTCGCGCAGCAGCGCTTCCGGCAGGCCGAGCAGCGGCGCCAGCGCGCCGGCGTCGAGCACCATGGCTATGGCGGATACGCCGCTGAAGATCGCGTCGGCAAGCAAGGCGCGGCGCAGCAGCTGGGACGAATGGATCATGGCAGGATCTCCTCTGGTTGGCGTGGGTGGTCAGCGGAACAGGGACTGCAGCTGACGCCACAGTCGGAGCGGACACAGCGCCTTGCCGACCCTCATCTCGACCGCATAGACCTGCGCGAACACGAACACGCCGGTCGCGTGCACGAGCGGCTGCGGCATGTTGAGCGAGCGCGCCAGCAGCCAGGTGGCCAGATGCACCAGCCACGGGAGCAGGACGGCGAGGGCGCGGACAAGGGACAGCATCAGCATGGTCATCTCCTGTGCCGTCAAAGATGAGCCGGCCGGCGCGCCAATTCGATTACCTCAGGCGTAATGGAACGGGCGAATTCCGCATGGTAGGTTTTGCACCATGAACGCACATGCATCCATGGCGCGGGCCGAGCCCGCGAAACCCGTCCCGATCGGCGAGCATCTGCGCGAGTGGCGGCAGCGCCGTCATCTCAGCCAGCTGGACCTTGCCGTCGATGCCGAGATCTCGGCGCGGCATTTGAGCTTCGTCGAGACCGGCCGCTCGGCGCCGTCGCGCGACATGGTCCTCAAACTGGCGGAGCGCCTCGACGTGCCCCTACGCGAACGCAACGTGCTGCTGGTCGCCGCGGGTTTCGCGCCCGCATTCCCGCAACGCTCGCTGGACGATCCGGCGCTGAAATCGGCGCGCGAGGCGATCAACCTGGTGCTGAAGGCGCACGAGCCCAATCCGGCGCTGGCCTATGACCGGCACTGGAATCTGGTCTCCGCCAACCGCATGGTGGCGCCGCTGCTCGAGGGCGTGCCGCAGCGGCTGCTCGGCCAGCCTTTCAACATCCTGCGGCTTGCTTTCCACCCAGAGGGCCTCGCGCCGCGCACCGTGAACCTCGCGGAATGGGCCGCGCATCTTCTGGAGCGGCTGCATCGGCAATGCGAGGCAACGGCCGATCCGGAGCTGCTCAGGCTCTATCAGGACCTGAAGTCCTATCCGATCCCGGCGCGGTCGGCGCCGATCACCACCGACAACAACGTCGCGCTTCCCTTCAAGCTCCGCCTCAATGGCGAGATCCTGAGCTTCATCTCGACCACCATGGTGTTCGGCACGCCGGTCGACATCACGCTGCAGGAACTGGCGCTGGAGACGTTCTTCCCGGCCGATGAGCTGACCGCCGAGCGGATGCGGCAGATGGCAGCCAGTATGAAATAGCGGCTTGTCTCGGGCCGCTTTCGGCCTACCTTTGCGGTTCCATTTCCGCCGGGAACCCCGCCATGAGCGATCTGAAGCCGCTTCGCCTCGACATCGTCTCCGACGTCGTTTGCCCCTGGTGCTATATCGGCAAGCATCGCATCGAGGATGCGCTCAAGCTGGTGCCGGATGTGCCGGTCGAGGTGCATTGGCGGCCGTTCTTTCTCAACAATTGGGTGCCGCGCGAGGGCATCAGCCGCGAGGAATATCTCACCGCCAAGTTCGGCTCGGTCGAGGCCTACAAGGGCATTGCCGGCCGCGTGGTTGCCGCCGCCAATGAGGAGGGGCTCACCTACCATCCCGAGCTCGTCAAGCGGCAGCCCAACACGATCGACTGCCATCGCCTGATCCACTGGGCCGAGGCCAGCGGCAAGGCGGCCGAGATGAAGCAGCGGCTGATGGAGCTGTATTTCCGCGACGGCGGCGATCTCACCGACAGCAACGTGCTGGTGCAGGCAGCAAGCGATGTCGGGCTCGATGCCGACGACGTGCGCAAGCGTCTTGCCACCGACGAAGATGTCGCGCTGGTCTCGGCGCAGGCCCAGGAAGCCGCCGAGAAGGGGATTTCGGGCGTGCCGACCTTCGTGTTTGCGCAGAAATACGCGGTGTCCGGCGCTCAGCCGGCCGAGCAGCTCGCCCGCGCCATCCGCCAGGTCTCGGCCGAGATCAACGCAGAGGCCGCGGAGTAGTCCGCAATCCAGATCGAAAGCCCGGCTCATGCCGGGCTTTTTCGTTTGCCCACATCGTCCATCGGAAACAGTCAGGGAGACCATCATGATCTATGAGCTGCGCACCTACACGGTACGTCCAGGCGCCGTCGGCGAGATGGTGAAGGCGGCGAGCACGATCTCGCGCGATATCCGCGCCGACAATTTCGGCAAACTGGAAGGCTACTGGATCACCGAGATCGGTCCGCTCAATCAGGTCATGCATATGTGGAGCTACGCCGATCTCAACGAGCGGACCCGGTTGCGCGCGGAGCTCGCCAAGAATCCGCGCTGGACCGGCGAGTATATTCCGGTGATCCGTCCGCTGCTGGTGCGGCAGGAGGTGCGGCTGCTCAATGCAATCATCCCGCCGGTGGCGCCGGCGACATCTGGCAACATCTACGAATTCCGCAACTATCGCGCCAAGCCGGTCGGCGGCGCCAAGCAATGGCTCGATCTGATCACCGGCGTGATGCCGGAGCGCGAGAAATACTCCAAGATCGTCGGCCTCTGGACCACCGAAGCCGGGCAGCCCAACGAGGTCTGCCACATCTGGGCCTATCCCGATCTCAACGCCCGCGCTGCCGCACGCGGCAACGCGATGAAGGATCCGGCCTGGCTGGAATTTTTGAGCAAGGGCACGCAGGTGCTCGAGGAGATGCACTCGACCATCATGCTGCCGGCGACGCATTCGCCATTGCAGTAAGGCAGGCGCTGGTCGCGCCGCGGCGCGCCACCTTCCCAATGGTTCGCCGAGCGCAAGACAGGGTGGCCGCCGGTTGAGGCGGCCTTTTCGTTTTTGGCGTCAGGACGTCGCGAGCGCGGGCAAAAAGCCCCATCCAATGTTTCCATCAGATGAGGCTTTCGAAGCAAGGGCGCGCGCCGTCTGAGAACCAGCGCGCCGCAACGCTAGTCGGGCCAGCTGACACCAACCTGACGGCGGCGGCGCGTTGTTTCCCGATGTGTCTGCATGCCTACGAAAGGGTAAACCGCATTATCCGGGCTTGCCGCGCCGGCTGCGGATGAAGCGGACGGCGCCGCGCGCGGCTTCGTAGGCAAATTTGTTCAGGGTCAGCGCGGCGTGAATGGCCGGCACCAGCGGATCGCGGCGCCGCAGCGGCAGCAAGACGTCGCCGATCGCGAAGCGGCCGCGCCAGATCGGGTCGATCATGGGGTGGCCGGGCGCCGCGGTGGAATCGGCCGACTTGATCGCGGGATCGGCGCAGAGATGGCGCGTCAGCTCCAGCGTCAACTGCGTGCCGGGCGAATGTTTCGCAAAGCGCTCGTCGACGCCGATCTTGAAGAAGAAGGCGCGGTCCTGGTGGCGAACCACGATACCGCCCGCGACCGGCGTGTCGCCCGCATGCAGCGTGATGATCTCGCAGCGGCCGGCTTCGGCCATTGTCGACGTCGCGCGGCGGATGAAGGCCGCATCGCCGGCATGCTGGCTGAGCGCCGTGCCGCGCTCTCCCTTCCAGCCACCGGCTTCGAGGACAAGGAAAGTCTCGAGCGCCGTCGCAACCTCGTACGGCGTGCGGGCGACATCGAAGCGCACCGCGCCATGGTCGGACAGGCGATGGTGCTGACGGCGCAGCTCCTTCAGCTTTTTAGGCCCGAGCGCATCGCGCAACAATTCGTCGGCATCGCGCGTCGCATCTAGCTCGGCGCGCTGATAGGCGCTCAGTATCCGCGGCTGCAACCCGTCTCGCGCCAGCACCGCGCGGATCGCCGCCATGGCGGGGCCCTCGAGCGACATGGTGCGCAGGATCAGCGCATGCGCGCCCGCATTTCGCGCCTGCCGCAGCATCTTGCCCACCGCTTCCTCGGCGGCGTCGCGGTCGAGCAGCGGCGTGCACAACGTGCCATAGGGTTCGGCGCCGACCAGCGCGGGCAGGGGAATGCGGTAGATCCGCCGCATCGGAACGACCGGCAACAACCCGATCAATTGCCCGCCATCGCCGGCGGCGCTGAGCAGCGTCGCGCCGGTGCGGCCGCGCGCGGAGGCATCGACCGCCAATTCCCAGTCGGGCTGATAGTAGCCATTGGCCTCGATCGCGCGCGCGGCAAGCGCACGCCATGCATTGAGCGGCGCGGCCGACAGCGGCGGCAACGTGCGATCGTCCGTGGCATCCCTACGCGATGCACGGTGGATCATTGCCTGGTCAGCAATATCGGCCACGTCCCTGTTTCCCCAGTCCGCGAGGCCGATCGGCCTTGCGTTCGTCAGGGCAACGCTAGCGGAAAGAAATGCAAAATGCCGTTGAGGCCAGCAGGCAATTTGAGCGGTCGTGTTAACCGGCCGTTCAGCATACCGGTGCGCGGCGGCCCGGCCGGCTCGCCGGCTCACGCCCTAGGGTTTGGCACTCCGTTGCGCTTCCGCCGCAACGGTGCTCTCGACCGGCTCGTAAGTCTCCGTCACGCAATTGTCGTCGGCCTCCACCTGCCGGCGATCGAAGATCGCGCCTTCATTGATGAAGACACGATAGGTCTGCGTCCCCAGCGGCTTGCCGATCACCGATGTCAGCTCGGCGCGCACGCAGGCGGTCCAGCCGGTGCCGCGCGGGTCGTGCAGCGGGGCGGAGACCCGCACATGGGTCGGCTGTGAACCGGCGGTGAACACCGAATCCAGCTTGCCTGCGACCAGCCGTTTGACGTCCGGAGGCGTCTCGAGCGGCGCCGGCTCGGCGGCCTTGACCTTCAAGGCCTCCGGCCATACCGCGTGGCTGTCCGCCAGCCCGCAGCCACTCAATATTAAGGCGGCGCCGGCCAGCAGCGCCGCCAGATGTACTTGTCCCTGTCCCATTGAGCGAATTTAATGTGCCACCGCCAAGATTGCGCCCCCCTGGTGGCGCTGAATTCGCATCATGCGGCGGTTTGTCGATCAACAAATGTCGAGCGACAAGTTATCGTTGGGGTAGAGGTATTACCGGATGTTGCTGCGGCGGCGGGGGAGACAGACTGACATGAAACGCTTCACGGTTGCTGCCGTCATTCTGGCGCTGCTCGCGACACCCACGCTGGCCCAGGGCCGGCGCGGGGGCGGTGGGGGCGATACGAAGACGGAGCAGAAGCCCAAGGTCGACGAGAAGGCCTACAAGGCTGCGCTCGATCGGATCCCCGAGCCCAAGGAGAAATACGATCCCTGGGGCGTCACCAAGCCGGCAGCCGATCCGGCCAAGAAGCCCAAATAGAAGCCGAAATAGCCGGGCTCGCGAGGTCTCGGCAGCCATTCGACATCCGAAGCGGCGTCGGTCGGCAGCACATTGCCGCACGGCATGAACCTTGGCCTGACGGCCTCCGACCCATCTGCGATGTCATTGTCGGAGGCCGCCATGCTTCGCCGTTCGCTCATCAGCCTGATCGTTCCGGCAGCGATCCTGCTCGGCGCCGTGCCGGTGTCGGCGGAAAACCGGCTGGCACTGGTGATCGGGCAGTCGGCCTACAAGTCGGTGCCCGCGCTGCCGAATCCGGCCAACGACGCCAGGGCTGTGTCGCAGATGCTGACCGATGCCGGATTTGCGGTGACGGCCGCATCGGACCTGTCGCAGGACGAGATGCGCGCACGGCTCAGCGATTTCGCCGGTCAGGTGGCGGCGAAGGGCGCCGACACCGTGGCGCTGGTGTTCTATGCCGGGCATGGCCTGCAGATCGACGGCGAGAACTATCTGGTGCCGGTCGATGTCGATCCGAAGCGCGAGGCCGATATCCCGATCCAGGCGGTTCGGCTCAACGACATCCTGAACACGCTGACCTCGGTGCCGAGCCGGATGCGCATCGTGCTGCTCGATGCCTGCCGCAACAATCCTTTCCCGGAGCTCAGCAAGACCGCGGGGCACGGGCTCGCCATCGTCGATGCCAAGGTCGGCGCGCCCGGCACGTTTGTCTCGTTCTCGACCTCGCCGGGCGCGGAAGCGGAGGACGGCAGCGGCGCCAACAGCCCCTACACGACCGCGTTGCTGGCCTCGGCGAAGGAGCCGGGCATCCCGATCGAGGACACCTTCAAGCGCGTTCGCCTCGCGGTGAACAAGGCAACCGACGGCCGCCAGACGCCGTGGGACTCGTCCTCGCTCACCGACGACTTCCGCTTCATCGCGGGGGCTGCGACGTCGCCCACACCAACGCCGCCGCCGGCCGCGGCCAAACGCAGCGTCGACGAATGGAAACGCGAATTGCAGGGCAAGCCGATCGAGGCCGCGAATGAGATGATGGTCGTCGACGGCACCGACGAAT
Organism: Bradyrhizobium sp. BR2003; assembly: GCF_009720285.1. Lineage (NCBI taxonomy): Bacteria > Pseudomonadati > Pseudomonadota > Alphaproteobacteria > Hyphomicrobiales > Nitrobacteraceae > Bradyrhizobium > Bradyrhizobium sp. BR2003. Next base: position 127,836 of record NZ_SMYJ01000024.1, on the reverse strand, counting down.
CCTACGAAGCCTTCGCCGCGATCTTCGCCGGCACGCCGCGTGGCCTGCAGGCACGCGACTGGCTCGATCGGCATCGCCGCATGATGGCGTGGAATAACGCTGTTCTCGCCAACACGGCGGCGGCCTATCGCGGTTTCCTCGCGCAATATCCTGACACCGACCTGACGGCGACTGCGCGCAAGATGATCGAACGGCTGCGCTACCGTCCCGATCCGGCACCCGCCGTCGCGCTCAGTGTGCCCGCGACCAACGTCGCGCTGGCGGCGCCGACCTGTCCCTGCAATGCCGCGCCGCCCCAACAGCCGCTGCAGCAGAGGGCCAACGTGCCGGTGAAAAAGCGTGCCGATCCCGATCCGCCGCGGCGCGCGGGCAAGCGCCCGCCGCGCGTCGTGGTCGAGGACGACGTCGTGGTGGTGCGCCGTCCGCCTCCAGCCGTGGTCTATGAGCCTGCCGGACCGCCGATCGGAATCGGGATCGGCATCGGCATCGGTGGCGGCGGTGGTTATCGCGGCAACTACGGCGGCGGCAATCGCCGGGGTGGATACTGACGCGTCGATCGCGTAAATGCTTTCTCCGCATGAGATGCGGTGCCTGGTGATCGCATCCTGGGGGAGGACGCGATGCGGTCGCTGCTTTGCCTGCTTGCCGCGCTGCTGCTGTGTTCTCAACCGGCGCGCGCCTGGGAGTATTGGGGCGGCGGCCGCGGCGGACAGCGCTTCTCGCCGCTGACGCAGATCACATCAGACAATGTCGGCACGCTGGTGCGCGGCTGGGAATTCCGCACCGGCGATCTCGATACCCGCCCGCCCGAGGTGATGAGGCGCACCAAGTTCGAGGTGACGCCGCTGTTCGTCGAGGACAGCCTGATCTTCTGCACGCCGTTCAACGAAGTGATCGCGCTCGATCCCGGCACCGGTACGCAGAAATGGCGTTTCGATCCGAAGGTCAGCATGGCGCAGCGGCCGGCCAATCGCTTTGTCTGCCGCGGCGTCGCGCACTGGACGGATGAACGTGCGGCGGAAGGCGCGGCCTGCAAGTCACGCATCTTCACCGGCACCAACGACCGGCGCCTGATCGCGCTCGATGCCAGGACCGGCAAGCCCTGCGCCGATTTCGGCAACGCTGGCGGGATCAAGATAGACGTTGGGATGAAGCTGGAATGGCCGGGCGAGTTTCAGATCACGTCGGCGCCGGTGACGGGACGCGGCGTGGTCGTGGTGGGGTCCGCGATCGGCGACAACCGGCGGGTCGACGCGCCGCTCGGCGCGGTGCGCGCGTTCGATGCGCGGACCGGCCAGCCGCGCTGGAGCTTCGATCCGCTCGTGCACAATGGCATCGAGGCCGGCCACAGCAATGTCTGGGCGCCGATGTCGGTGGACGAGGAGCGCGGCCTGGTGTTCCTGCCGACGACATCGCCCAGTCCGGACTTCTGGGGCGGCAAGCGCCCCGGCAATGACGAGCACGCCAATTCCGTCATCGCGCTGCGCATCGAGACCGGCGAGCTCGTATGGGCATTCCAGACCGTGCATCACGACGTCTGGGACTACGACTTGCCGGCGCAGCCGACGCTGGCGCGGATCGACACCGGCAATGGTGAGCGCGACGTCGTGATCCAGCCGACCAAGCAGGGTTTTGTCTTCGTGCTGGATCGCGACACCGGCAAGCCGGTGTGGCCGGTGGAAGAGCGCGCGGTGCCGCAGAACGGAGCCGAGGGCGAGAGGCTGTCGCCGACGCAGCCGTTCCCGACCCATGTGCCGCCGCTGCTGACGCAGCGGATAACAGCCGATGATGTCGCCGGCCTGCTGCCCGGTACCGGGAGCTCGGCCTGCGAGACGCTGCTCGCGCAATCCCGCAATGAGGGCCTTTACACGCCGCCGACGACGCAAGGCACTGTGATCTATCCGATGACCGGCGGCGGCGTGAACTGGGGCGGCGCGGCGTTCGATCCGGTCAATCAGATCCTCTACGCCAATGTCAGCCATGCGGCGCACATCGTCACACTGATTCCGCGCGACCAGGCCAAGGGCTTCAATCCGCCGCCGGGTCACGAATTCGGGCAGCAGGAAGGGGCACCGTTCGCGATGTCGCGGGCGCTGGCGAAGTCGGCGGTCGGGTCGCCCTGCAACAAGCCGCCATGGGGCGAGACGGTGGCGGTCGATCTCAAGGCCGGCAGGATCCTCTGGCATGCGTCGGTCGGCACCAGCGAGGATCTCGCGCCGCTCGGCATCGCGCTCAATACCGGCACGCCGCTGGTCAATGGCGTTATGATCACCGCGGGCGGCCTCGTGTTCACCGGCGCGATGGATGCCTATCTGCGCGCGTTCGACGCCAGGTCGGGCAAACAACTATGGCTCGGCCGGCTTCCGGTGCCGGGCGTCGCCAATCCGATGACCTATCTCTGGAAGGGCGAGCAGTACGTCGCGATCGGCGCCGGCGGTCATTCCGAAGCCGGCACATCGATCGGCGACAGCGTGGTGGCATTTCGCCTGCCGCGTCAGGGCGAGGGCGTTGCGCTGTGGTCGCGCCTGATCGATCGCCCGGGCGGACGGTTTACTGCCAAGGCTGTGGCCGGCGGTCTCGTCCTCGTCGCCCTCGTTGCGCTGTTGTGGCGCTGGCGGCGGAGCCGCCGCTCGCGATCCGCTTAGCTGCTCCCTGCCGCAGATGCGCGCTGCCAAAATATCGAAAACAACCCCATGCAAAGGAGCCGGCGGCTGCCGAGGTTCGAGAAGCAGCTTGACACGCCGGGCAACTCAGGGGTATGTTTCTAATATTCCGAAATGGTGCAGGCGCCGCCTCGCTCCCGCGAAAGCGGGATGAATTCAGGTTGAATCAGCTTGGCGGCATCTCCCCCGCAACCGGAGAGGGAGCGCAGGTTGTTCGGTTGAGGAAGAGTTTCCGACGCGCCCCGATCCACGCAACAAGCGAAGAGCGCTGTCGCTTCTTGGCCCGTTCGAGACATCCGGCGATATCTGCTCTGTGGCCGCTATCGGGGGAAAGTGGAAGTCCCCCGGCGTGCGCAATGTTGGGCGCGGACTGGCACGGCTATCCAGTTGCCCGCGGGTCGGTTACCGGCTTCTCGCACGAGCGTTCGCGCGCCATCGCTCGGGGAGGCTCTGCGGCGAGGCGGCCGGTTTCCACTGCAGGGACACGACCCAGTTGTCGAAGACCGTGTTGAAGCTCCCGGACTGGTACGAGAAGTTCTCGCCCGCCGGCCAAAAGTAGCCGGCATCGGCTGCGTAGGTAAAGAGCGTCCAGGTATGGGGCTTCTTCCAGAACGCGTTGCCGCCGTCCGGGTCCGCGTCGAGGGCGCTGAAGTCGAGGAAGAGCCAGAGAGGTGCATTCTTGGTGCCGAGGTTCGTATCCGGCGAGTTGAACTGCAGCGCGTTCCAATAGATCCCAGGTCCGGCTCCGGGATCAGCATCGTCCACGAGCTTCTGGAGCCGCCAATAGAAGCTCGCGTCGCCGGTCATAGCGGTCTCGCCGGTGAACGTGATCAGGCCAGCCTGCGGGCCTGACCGGATGATGCCGCTGATGGAGGTGGTCCCGCTGATTGTTCCGCTCCCTTGTAGTATGCCGCCGGGAGCAGGCGAATCGGTGCCGGTCGCTGCAATGGTGACCGGGCCCGAGACCGTCCCACCGTTCATGAAGAGTGTGCCAGACTCGCCGACAACAACCGCGCCGGACACCGTGCCGGCGACCTCCAGCGTCGCCGCGTAGGATACCAGCACCTCGCCGGCACCCGTTGCTGATCCACCGGTACCGCCGGCAATCAGCGTACCCCCATTGACCCTGATCAGACCGGAAAGCGTGCCGCTGCTGTCTGCACTCAGGGTCAGCGTGCCGGGACCGAAGATCGTCAGGCCCGCCGATCCCTCGATGGCGGCTGCGATCTGCGAACTACCGCCGGTAGCATTGGTGTAGATCAGGCCTTCTGCCGCGCCGAACGAAAGGCTCGCAGTAGCGATGCTGCCGCCGTTCATGATGAGGCCCGCGGCGTCGCCGCTCGCCTGGCTTCCGACCAGAATGCTCGCATCGCCGCCCGTAATCGCCCCGCCGTTCACTTCGAGCGCCGCTACCTGCGGTACACCGTCGCTCTCGACCGCCTGGCTGTCGACGACCTCGTAGACGGCATCGGCCGGAACGTCGTTGATGCTGACATCCGTCGACGACACGGTCGCCGCGCTCGCGAAGCCCTTGGAGGGCGAATAGGTCAGGAACTTGCCCGAGCTGGCCGCGTCGTCGTCCTCTCCGAGAATGTAGGGAGCGACGATCCCGTTCGTGACGATGGGCAGGTTTGCTCCCGTTCCTGCTACGAACACCTGTTGCGTCAGCCCAAGCTGGGCCATGCCGCCGCCCGGCACGATAACAAGAGTCCCGCCGGAGTTGCGGACAATGTTCGTCAGGGTACCGTCATCATTGCCCCCGATTACGACGCGATAGTTGCCGCTTCCGGAAAGCTGCAAGGCGCCTCCCGTAGAGCCGATGACGAACGTCGCCAGAGATCCCGAGGCGATCTGCACATCGACCGTCGCGCCGTCCGAACGAAGCTCGAGTATTCCGCCGTTCGTCACCGTCACCCTGAAGCTGCCAAATGGTGTGCCGGATGTCCGGGTACTTGCCAGCGTCCCAGCGCCGACGGTGTTGTGTCCTATCAGCTGGTTCGTGTTGGTGAGCAGGAGCGTGCCTTCGCCGTATTTGTGGAGGCCGCCCAGCCCAGAGATCGGCGCGACGACGGTCAGCGTGCCGCCGTTCGTGTTGATGACCTTAGGCTGGTTGATCGTCCAAGTGCTGGGTTCATATCCGGATGTCGAGGGCAGCGCCGACGGCGAGATCGCCCAAGCTTGCCCCTGCCAGAGCACGGCGTAGACGCCCCACCCGGTGAGCGCGTCGGTGACGACCTGGCTGTAGTCTTCGGAGGGTAGCGGCAGATTTTCCAGCGTCCATCCGCTGGGCATCTGCGCGATCTGGACGGTCTGCGGATTGCTAGACGGGAGGTTGGGTACGTTCTCGAACGAGGCGGGGAAAGCGTTGTTGATGGTGATCGTGCCGCCCGTCAGGTTCACCGTGAGCGGCGCGAGGACATGGCCGCCGTTATTTTCCATGTATCCCTTCGTCGTCTGGGAAGCGGAATACCAGCCAACCGCGAAATTGGCCAAGACGATCGTCTGCGGACTCTCGGACACGTTCGGGGCCAACTGATCGGCGAGCCACGCGAGGTCCGGATTAGAAGTGCTCGTCAAATTATAGAGATCAGGCCCGATTCCGCAGGCCGACAGATAGTCGGCCATCCCGTTCGTCATACCGTCCACGAAGCTGCCGCTCTCGCTCGACGTTCGCATCAAGCCCGCGACCACGCTTTCTAGGTTGATTGCCACGGGGTCGTCCTCGCCGTTGTAGACCACAGGAGCAACCTGCGTGAAGCCGTTTGCAGACAGCCAGTAGAGGCCCATGACCATCGACGTCGGGCCGCAATAGGCTTCACCGTCCCCCGGCAGGCTCTGCCCGAAGGGCCCGAAATCGGTCTGGATGATCGAAGGCGTGCTCTTGATGGGATCTTTCCACATGGGGCTGGTCCACTCCTGTCCGACAGGGCCACGGTGCGCGCTTGAGCCGCAAGTTAATGTCCCGTTAAATTGCGTGGCACAACTTGTAGATACTTTATCGAGTCTATGCTGTCTAAGAGTGTATAGCGGAATCTTGAAAGTACACAAGCTGGGTCTCAAGCTTGGCCGGCAGGGACGGCTTAGGAGTTCAAGCGCGGGCCGCCGAGCGGCAGCATGTTCATCGTGAGTGGCGCATATCTGCCACCAGCGGCGATGTCCTGCGGCAGGGCCTGATAACTGGTGGTGCTGTGGCCGGTCCGCGTAACGCGAACGTCTACTTCTGAGGCGTGCTGCGAATCCTGGAAAGTGGAACCTTTGAGATATGGCGACCGGCTCTGAAGATGTCGGTTCATTGGGGTAGACCGGAAGTATCCGACCGACTGCAAAAACGACGCGTTTGACCCTGAGCGGACATTCACCACAGCATCGCCGATGTCGGCTCTTGAGAGCGACACGGACCTCGCACACGCCCCGTTCCCATCACGCATTAGCGCGGCGCCGTCACAAATCAGAAACACGAATTCTCAATCCGTGCACTGAAGCGACATGCAGGCAAACTTGCGCGATGTCATGCTTGCGTTAGGCGACGCTGCGCAGCTCCTCCCGCGACGAAGGCGAGGCCTTTGCGCGGGGATGAGGAGATACACCGTCTATGATGCGAGAGGCCTATCCCGGCAGCATCGCGAAGGCGCTCGACACCATCGCCACCGGCTTGTTGTCGGCGGCGGAGGATAGCGTGACGCGACCAAAGCTCATGGTGCGGCCGAGCCGGACCACGCGGGCGTCGGCCAACACGTCGGAGGCGGTCACCGCGCGCATGAAATGCGTGGTCTGGTCGACCGTCGTCATCGGGCGATAGCCCTTGTTGGCCGCGAGGTTAGCCAGCACCATCGCGGTGTCGGCGAACGCCATCAGCGCCTGGCCGCAGACGATGCCGCCATTGCGGCACAGCCGCTCGGAAAACGGCATGCGCAGGATGGCGCCGGGCTGCCAGTCGGGATCGCCGCCGGCGGGCGGCGCAATGTCGAACAGCTCGACCGCCAGATTGAGGTCCTGCACCCAGGGCGCAAAGACGTCGCCGAGCACGCGTTTCGCGTCGTCGATCCCGAATTCACCGGTCTGCTGCATGACGTCCCGCTTCCTCCGCTGATGGTTTTGCCATTTATTGCCTAGTTGCGCGTGACATGCACGCGTGGCGTCCTGCCGTCATTCCACTTGCCGTCGATCGCCCGTTCGATCTGGGCGGCGAGCTGCAGGAGCAACCCGTCATCGGCCTGCTTTCCGATCGCCTGGATGCCGAGCGGCAGGCCGTGCTCGTTGGTCGCGAGCGGCAGCGAGATCGCGGGGATGCCGCAGAGATTGGCGAGCGGCGTGAAGGCGAAGTTGCGCCAGAGATTGCCGAACCAGTCCAGCACCGATGGATTGTCGCTGATGGTGAGATATTCCGTGGTGCCGACCTTCGGCGTCGGCAGCGCCGTGACCGGCGTCAGGATGATGTCCCAGTCCTCGAAGAAGGCGCCGAAGCCGCGTGCCGTGGTGTTGAAGACGGCCTGCATGCGGGCGCGGTCGGCGAAGCTGTAGTGCCGGCCGTGCTCCCAGATGCGGATATTGATCGGCTCGATCAGGTCCGCCGGCGGCCGCTCCAGTCCGCGCGCAGCGAGCATGTTGCCGATCACGACGGCGAAATTGCTGATGTAGCAGGCGGTCTGCGCCGCGAAGGCTTCCCGGTAGTCGATCGCCGGCAGCGCGTAGTCGACCTGATGGCCGAGGCCTTCGAGGAAGCGTCCGACCCGCTCGAGTTCGGCTGCGATGTGCGGCGTCGCGCGATAGTCCCCCCACGTGTGCGACAGCGCGATCCTGAGCCGGCCGGGGTCGCGCGCGATCATCGCGGTATATGGCTCGGGCGAGCTCCAGAACGGCATGAACTCACCGGGTGCAGCTCCGCGGCAGGCGTCGACGAATGCTGCGGTGTCGCGCACCGAGCGCGACTGGCAGCCCTGAATCGAGACCAGCCCGGTGAGATCGGACAGATGCGGCGCGAGCGAGAACACGCCGCGCGAGACTTTCAGCCCGATATTGCCGTTGACGCCGGCGGGGATCCGGATCGAGCCGCCGCCGTCGGTCGCATGCGCGATCGGGACCGCGCCGGCGGCGACCATTGCCGCGCTGCCGGCCGACGAGCCGCAGGTGGTGTAGTCGGTGTTCCAGGGATTGCGCGTGACATAGACCGCGGGGTTCTCCGCCGAGCTGCAGACCCCGAACTCCGGCGTCGTGGTGCGGCCGATCAAATTGAGGCCGGCCTTGCGCATCTTCGTCGTCAGGAAGGTGTCGGCCGCGGCGCGATTGCCGCGCATCATCAGCGAGCCCATCTCCTGCAGCCGCCCCTTCAAGGTCGGGCCGAGGTCCTTCATCAGGAAGGGCAGGCTGGCGAACGGGCCGTCGAGGTCGGCGCCGTCGCGCGCGGGGTCGGCGATCACATCGTCGAACAGCTCGACGACACCGCAGAGAGCAGGATCGACCTTGGCGACGGCGCTGGCTGCCTGCGACGCCAGCTCACGGGGCGTCAGCTCGCCTCCGCGGACGCGCTCCGCGAGCGCCGTCCCGTCATGCTGCGTCCACTCGTCCCAGCTCATCGCCAACGTCATTTGATCGATTCCTTTTCTGCTTTGTTGCGCACTGTAATTTGCGCGGCCGCCCGGTCAAACCGACGCGCTTGCGCTGCGTTCCGATGCGCGCTTGCGCTACGTTCCGACGCGCGATTGCGCTACGTTCCGACGCGCGATTGCGCTGCGTTGCAAGCGCCGTGCCCGGCTTGAAAATGCCCCAGTTTCGGCGCCCAGTCGCCTCCTCGCGAGTGGTGGGGGCGTACATGTTCCGCAGGTTGATGGTGCTCGGCGGCGTGGTTGCGATCGGGCTTGCGCTCAGCGGTTGCACGCGCTGCGGTCCGATCTGGGACGACTGGATGCAGTCGCCGAAATCCTGCAAGTCAGACCATCTCTAGGGCCGGGGCAGGCGCGCTTGGCGGCGGCTTTCTTGCGGTGATATACCGGCGACGAAAATGCAAGGAGCGTACCCATGAGAGTTTTGTGCGCAGTCGCGGTTGCGGTGCTGCTGTCGGCGCCGGCCTACGCGCAGATGCCGAACGTCAACCTGATGCCTGAGGTCAAGACCAAGACCCAGGAGGAGAAGGAGCAGGACGCGGTCAGGGACAAGGCCTACAAGGACTCGCTCAGCAAGATTCCCGATGCCAAGGGATCGGCCGATCCCTGGGGCGTCGTACGCAGCGATCCGCCGAAGGCGGCCGCCCATCCCGCCAAGCCGAAGACCAAGACCGGAAGCTCGGCGCAGCCCGGAAGCGCCGCGCCGCGCAGCCAGTAACGCCCGCTCGGGGCGACTTCATCCGTCTCCCGCAGACTCGGATTCTCCCGCCGCCGCCCCTATATTGGGGTGTCGTCAGTTGGTCCGGAGTTGCGGCATGGTGTCTCGTCCGCGCGATCTCGCCAGCCGGATGGCCGAGCGGCGAAAGCCGGACGACGGCTATCTGCGCGAGACCTTCAGCCTGCCACGCGATCAGGCCCGCGCGAGGGCGCGTGACTTTCTCAAGCGCTACCCGAAGGCGGCCTATATGAGCGCCGTCGAGAGCTGGCGCGAACTCCCCGGCGGCGACATCGAGTTCACGATGCGGCGGCTGGCAAGCGCGGACTGAAGCGTTTCAGGGCACCGCAGCGTGCACGATGGACCGTGCCTCAGTCCCCATTGCTGCCGCGGGTGCGTTCCCGCTCCAGATTGTTCAGTTCGCGATCGATCCGCAGCTGCACGCGGCGGATCGCCAGAAGATCGAGCTTTGCTTCGGTCTTGCCCGTGAAGACGCGATCGCCGATCTGGAAGCGCCATTTCCAGACGCCGGCCATCAGCTGGGTGACGCTGAACTCGATGCCCCTGTGGATCATCTGTAACGGTTCCGCGAATGAAGGCGGTCGTCGATACTTAAACCATTAGTTGCGGTAATGATTGGTACCCGTAAAAAGATCGTGTGAAAGGCCGCGCCCGTTCGAGCCGTCGTTGTGGATTAAGGGGTTCGTCCGTCGGCAGCGTCGCCAGGGAACGGTCGCCAGCCGTGTTGCCTGCCCAGCGCGGCGCAATTCGCGTTGGTTGAGCAGGCCAATGTTACGAGCACTGGCGGAACCCGAGTCTTCCGTCGAACGCTACGGAGTTTTTCCAGGGCTCAGGAGGGGTACGAAGGTAGTATGCAGATTGTGCCAGGCAGTTTCCCGACGCCGTCGAGCTTGTCAGGCTAACTGGTTGATTATCAGGGGAACTTCGGGCGCGCGGCACATCGCAACGCCCGGAACTTTGTTCTTGGCCGGAGAACTACGGAATTTTAAACGGCCCCAACAGGGGGCCGCCAACCCGTCCCGGAGGCGGGTTTTCCTCCAGCAGTCGGGGGGCTACCTGTCTGGCTGGAAGCCCTCAATTAGAGGCACTGCCGGATCGATTGTTCCAGTAAACATTCCGCGAGAACAGATCGCGACCCGCAGAAAGTTATGGGGCCAGAACACCTGAGAGCCTCCTCAGTAGTCCTACCGAGAACATCGGCTAACCGTTGGTTGCGATAGGGTTAAACCCAAACCGGGCCACTCGGAAAATCAAAGCAGGCCACTAGGGATGGAAACAGGCCAGCGCCTGCCTGTCGGTACTGTCCGTATTTAAGCCCCCGTGTCCTAAGTTGATTTTGGGAGTGTCCTAATTCCGATTAGGCGAACAGTAACCATCCCTTGGCCGCTGTTCTCAGTAGTCCTACCGAGACGGCATATTCCATGTCCTGGGCATATAGATTTGGACGACCCCCGATTCGTTCTCAATCAACTGCGGAGACGGATTACCGGGGGTTCTCCGTGCGTGAACGTGACCATATCGGTGAATTTTTATAGGTATGTCGGCTTCAATGGATATGCAGTTTGTGCCAGTATCGCTGAATGAACCGAGAACGGGATCGACGTGCGCTAGAAGCGCAGTTGAAATTCTGCCGCGCTCTGGCCGGAGAGTTTCCGGACGGTCCAACCGCTGACAATCTGCAAAGGCTGGAGAGCGAAATCATGCGCCAGCTCGACGCAATTGCTGATGAGGCTCAGCGAGAGATTCTGCGCCAATTTCAAATGAGATTGAATTAAGGCCGCCTCAGTTGGCGGCCTCAAGCGTTCTTGCCAGTAGTGCTTGCGCGGCGCTGCATCTTTTTGATGAACAGGTCCAAATGGGCTTTTAGATCATCAAAACTTTCAGGCGACAAATCAGCTGGAAACGAAAGAACCACGTCCCCCTCATCGAGGGTGATTACTTCCTGCCGACGCACTTGATGGCCCCCCGGGAAGTGATCGTCGGGAGGTAAATATGGCGCTCCAAGATGTTGAGTTTTTGGCTCACTAGCCGGGGTCATAATCGTTGGCTCCGCAGGTTGACCCCCACTATACCCGCCTGATTCGCTATCCACAAACGTTTTTGTATCGCGATAGGCCCGAATGGCTGCATCGGCAGCGCTCGGAATGAACTTATTAGTCAACAGGTAAGAGCGGATTGCCTGATCGCTTGCCTTGCCATCAGGAAAACGAGTGTCCAGTTCGGCGAACAAATCAGCATTCTTGGCTGCCTGCACGAGGGCTGCCATCCGGTCGGGCGCACCCGGTGGATGAGCAATGATAGAGACCGCTAAATCAGAGACTCGCGTTTCATCCCCCCGGCCCTCAATCAAGCCGAATTTGGTTAGCGCCGACAGCACGGGCAAGGACGCGCCACTAAGCCCCTTGTAGCCCATATGCTCGGCGAGCACGGCCTTGGGTAGGCGGTTCTGGTAGTCCTTGTCGTAGATCATTTTCACCCGCTCCACCGCCTCCTTAAGGCTGATCGCGGGGTATTCCGGGCTGCGGGCGCGCGCCATAGCAGAGTCCTCCTGATGCCGGAACTCATAGCCGATTGCATTTTTCTCCGCAAGAATTATTTATCTAGATAGCAAAGATTAGTTATTGCGAACTCAATCGCGTCGTGGCAGATTGGTTCCAGATTAGGAGGCCGACATGGTTAGGAGGGTCTAAGCCCCCGATGCGCTAGCCGAGCTAGGGGGCGCAAAAGGAAGGGCCGCAGCGTCAAACCTCGGGGGAGGAGCGCTACGGCCCTGCAATCGGCTCTAGGACTTTCAGGGATCGTCTAATGGTAGGACACCCGCCCCTACAAGTGTGGAGATGTCGGTCCGAGTCCGGCTCCCTGAACCATCGAACTAGTGGGACCGCTTTGGCTGCAACCGCAGCGGCCCCGATCAACCGCCCAGGGATGAGCCCGAAGCGAATGACCATCCGGCAAATATACGCGCTGCAACGCGGTTTTGCTAGGTCTCGCGGAAGCCATCCCTTCAACCCGAAGGATGAGCTTCGTGAACAATCTCTCCCGCGACCAGCAGATCGCAATCATCGCCTGCCTGACCGAAGGCCAGAGCATCCGCGCCACTGAGCGCATCACCGGCATTCACCGCGACACGATCATGCGCCTTGGGGCGCGCGTCGGCCGTGGCTGCGCCGAACTGCACGACCGCATGATGGTCGGCATTCGCTGCGGCCGTTTGGAGCTGGACGAAATCTGGGGCTTCGTCGGAAAGAAGCAGAAGCGCGTTGAGCGTCACGAGATCGGCCACAAGGGTGACCAGTACACGTTCATCGGCATGGCCTCCTCTGCCAAGGCCATCATCAGCTACCGCACCGGCAAGCGCGACACCGAGAACACGGACCTGTTCGTGCAGGATCTTCGCCAGCGCGTGATTGGTGCGCCTGAGATCAGCACGGACGGCTTTCATCCATACAAGATGGCGATCCGCGATGCCTTCGCTGGCCGCGCCCATCATGGCGTGATCGTAAAGACCTACAGCGTAACGAACCTGGCTGTAAAAGAAGCCGCGCGCCGCTACAGCCCGGCTGAGGTAGTAGCAGTAAGCCGTGAGGTAGAGAGCGGCATGCCGGCGAACATCTCGACCAGCTACGTTGAACGTCAGAACCTCACGCTGCGGATGACGCAGAAGCGCTTCGCGCGGTTGACGAATGGCTTCTCAAAGAAGCTGGATCACCACGCCGCCGCTGTGAGCCTGTACGTGGCTCACTACAACCTGTGCCGCGTCCATGAGGCGCTGCGGACTACGCCAGCCGTTGCGCTGGGCGTCGCCGAACGGGTCTGGGCTATCGGCGACTTGCTGGACGCAGTTCTGCCGTTGGAGCCGAACCGGCCCGTGCGAGTACAGCGCAACTTCACGGTAATCGATGGCGGGCGCTCTTAAAGAGCTTGGATAAATCCACGTTTTGCCAGCCGGGCTCGCAGCCGTACTATTTCGTGGCCGGTGAGCGGCCCGGCAACGACATAAAGTGAATGCTCTGGAGGTTGGAAAAACTCGTGCACCCACGGCAGCCAGTTCGCCGTACTCAGGTCAAATCTGACGGCCATCGGCAATCCGAGCTGATCCAGTCGCCCTGCATTCTGAATGATGAGGTCAGTTTGACCGTACTTATTGCTTTCGAGCTTCGTGGTGCCATAGGACACCCACACGGCACCCCGCTTAGTTGGCGGGTGCCGCTTTGTAGCTCGGATTAAAGCAGGTCTAACGGTCGAACCCGGATGACCATCGGGGTCTGGCAGACAGCACCAGACTACGTGATGGATGCGCGGAAGAGTTGATATGTGATGGTAATGCAACGGCCCCATGGGCCGTCCATATCACGACTCTTGTTCGACCGTCATCCAACCTTCGTCTTGGAACTCGTTATGCACAAGGTCATCAATTCGGCGCACCTGATCTTCCGTAACCTCGTCCGCATAGGCAACGGGTAGACCGTTGTGCAGGGCCTGCTTACGAAGTGCGTTCATGGTGAACCTCCCGAGACCGATTCTTCAGCTTGCGCCGATATCGTTAAAATCAGCTTAACGACCATCGCAACTGCTGAACATCCCTCAAACGTATGAACCAACGGAATAGTTGCTACACCGCAACCAGCACCGGTTGTATGACCTAGATCATCTTGAAGCATGATTTATGCCGTCGCATAAACAACGTCAACAAACCTGACGCAAGCGTAATTAGGTCCGATTTGGTACAATCCGGTGTGCTGTTGCACTGCATATAATGCGTAGATGAAGGACACAAGTTCAAATAGCCGGCATCAAAGAAACGGCCCCAGCGAGGGGTGCAGGCCGAGGCCAAGTTACACTTTGCGTCCTAACGCTGTCGGCAGAAAAGACTGCGCTAGGAGCCTAGACAACCCGAGCGCGCCCGCACCCGTTCCTATGGTCAAAGAAACGGCCCCAGCAGAGGACGCAGGTTGCATGAAATAGGGGCCGCCTAAACGCCAGCGGCCCCTGCCGGATAATCAAAAAATGATCTTTATGAAATAGCCCGGTATCAGGACCCTAGGCCCCTTCTGCGACAAAGCAGACTCCGTAGAAGCACGGGGCGCGCTGGGATGTGCACGCGGAGCGGCCTAACCTATGCAAAGGACAATTTGGCCGAGATCGTCTCCAATCCCTCCCATGACTCCGAAAGAGATGCGAGCAATGGCGGCGCGGTGTGATGAGGTGGCATTAAAGCTGCGCGCTCATGACCGCGCCCTTGTTAGGAAGGCCGCCGCTCAATGGCGCGTGATGGCGGATCAAGCCGATATGCTGAGCAAGGAATGGCGGTCTATCCGAACCTCGCCGAAGGTGTCCTAATTCCCGGCTGCGAGTGTCCTAACTAGGACAGCACCTGCCCGAAAGAACATATTGCGAACTTAGAACAAACGTGGTACGAGGTTCCAATCAACAACGCATTCCACCCGATCTCATCGCCCGTTTTTCCCGCTAGCGAATCCCCGCCATAAGGAGCACATCCCAAATGTCCGCCACCGCACTGCGTATCGTCGAAGGATCCTCCATGGACAAGTCCAAGGCCCTCTCAGCCGCGCTCTCCCAGATCGAGCGCCAGTTCGGCAAGGGCTCGGTGATGAAGCTCGGCAAGAACGACCGTTCGATGGATGTCGAGACGGTGTCGTCGGGATCGCTCGGGCTCGATATCGCGCTCGGCGTGGGTGGCCTGCCGAAGGGGCGCATCGTCGAGATCTACGGGCCGGAATCGTCGGGCAAGACCACGCTGGCGCTGCACACGGTGGCGGAGGGGCAGAAAAAGGGCGGCATCTGCGCCTTCATCGACGCTGAACATGCGCTCGATCCGGTCTATGCACGCAAGCTCGGCGTCAATATCGATGAACTGCTGATCTCGCAGCCCGACACCGGCGAGCAGGCGCTCGAGATCGCCGACACGCTGGTGCGCTCCGGCGCGGTCGACGTGCTGGTGATCGATTCGGTCGCGGCGCTGGTGCCGAAGGCCGAGCTCGAGGGCGAGATGGGCGATGCGTTGCCGGGCCTGCAGGCGCGTCTGATGAGCCAGGCGCTGCGCAAGCTCACCGCCTCGATCAACAAGTCGAACACGATGGTGATCTTCATCAACCAGATCCGCATGAAGATCGGCGTGATGTACGGCTCGCCGGAGACCACCACCGGCGGCAACGCGCTGAAGTTCTACGCCTCGGTTCGCCTCGACATCCGCCGCATCGGCGCGATCAAGGAGCGCGACGAGGTGGTCGGCAACACCACCCGCGTCAAGGTGGTGAAGAACAAGCTGGCGCCGCCCTTCAAGCAGGTCGAGTTCGACATCATGTACGGCGAGGGCGTTTCCAAGATGGGCGAGATCCTCGACCTCGGCGTCAAGGCCGGCATCGTCGAGAAGTCGGGCGCCTGGTTCTCCTATGACAGCCAGCGGCTCGGCCAGGGTCGAGAGAATTCCAAGGCATTCCTGAAGTCGAATCCCGACATCACCGCCAAGATCGAAGCCGCGATCCGGCAGAACTCCGGCCTGATCTCCGAGCAGATCCTCGCCGGCACGCCCGAGCGCGACGCCGAAGGCGAGGAGCCGACGGAAGAGTAAAAGCCTCCAGCATGATCCGGAAAAGTGCGCAGCGGTTTTCCCTCGCGACAAACGCGAAGCGTTTGCGCGGAGATCATGCTCAAACGATCACATGACTTCGCTGCAAGCGGGTGCTGAGGACGTTGAGTTGCCGACGTCTTCGGCGCCCGTTTGGTTTTGTGTGTCGTCGAGAGAGTTGGGCCGATGAAGCGCCTGATCCTGACCAGTCCGTCCGGCCTCAGCCTGACACGTTCGGGGTTTGCCGAAGTCGCTATGACATCTGCCTTTCGCTTTGTCGGTGGACCGCTGCCGTCGCCAGCCGGCTGTGGCGCTGGGACACCGAGAGCCGCACCCTCGTGGCCCCATAAGCTTGACCTTCGCAATGTGCGTGGGCCTATCCCCGCGCCAGCGCCTTTTCGCGGCTCGCGATCAGCGCCCGCAAGTCCTCGGTCACGGCGACCGACTGATGCGTCTTCTGGTCGGTCGCGACCCAGATGATCTCGCCGGTGGCGCGGAGGTCATCGGAGCCCTTGGCGAAGATCGCGAGCGCAAGATTGATCGAGGAGCGGCCGATCCGCGCGACCCGCACGCAGACCTCGATGTCCTCGTCGAACCGGATCGGCGCCTTGTATTCGACGACCGACTTCACGGTGTGAAAGTCGATCCCGGTCCGCGCCACTTCGCCGAGATAATCATAGCCGAGCGCGCGAAAATATTCCGTGATCGCGGTGTCGAAGTAGGTGAGGTAGTGGGCGTTGAACACCACGGCCTGCGCGTCGACCTCCGAATAGCGGACACGAAACGGGAAATGAAACCAGAATTCCTGGCGCATGTTTCCTCCTGCCGCGAGCGGCCCTGTCTTCTACCGTTCGTCCCGCGATCCGCTTCGACCGATGCTGGTCGCGGACAAGCGAAACGACGGGCCTCTTTTCTTTTGAAATGGTGGGTTGAGCCGCAGGGCTCAACCCTTGCTTCGATATCCGGATGAGGCGCGCGCCCCAGCTACTCCGCCGCCTGCGCGTAGTCCTCGACCGGCGGGCATGAGCACACCAGGTTGCGGTCGCCATAGACGTTGTCGACGCGGCCGACCGGGCTCCAGTATTTGTCGGAACGCGACACGCCGGCCGGGAAGCAGCCCTCGGCGCGGGTATAGGCCCTGTTCCAGGCATCGTCGGCGATGTCGTGGACGGTGTGCGGCGCGTGGCGCAGCGGCGAGGCCTCGACCTTCCAGCGGCCCTTCTCGATCTCCGCGATTTCGTCGCGGATCGCGATCATGGCGTCGCAGAACCGGTCGATCTCGAACTTCGATTCCGATTCCGTCGGTTCGATCATCAGCGTGCCCGCCACCGGGAAGCTCATGGTCGGCGCGTGGAAGCCGTAGTCGATCAGCCGCTTGGCGATGTCGTCGACGGTGACGCCGCTGGTCGTCTTCAGCGGCCGCGGGTCGACGATGCACTCATGCGCGACGCGGCCGCGCTCGTTGCGGTACAGCACCGGGAAGTGCGGCTGCAGCCGTGCGGCGATGTAGTTGGCATTGAGGATCGCGATCTCCGTGGCGCGCGTGAGGCCTTCGCCGCCCATCATCAGGATGTAGATGTAGGAGATGGTCAGGATCGACGCCGAGCCGAACGGCGCGGCCGACACCGGGCCGATGGCGTGCGCCGTCGTGCCGTCGGTTGCGGGATGGCCCGGCAAATAAGGCGCAAGATGCGCCTTCACGCCGATCGGGCCCATGCCCGGGCCGCCGCCGCCATGCGGAATGCAGAAGGTCTTGTGCAAATTGAGATGGCTGACATCGGCGCCGTAATCGCCGGGCCGCGACAGTCCGACCTGCGCGTTCATGTTGGCCCCGTCGAGATAGACCTGGCCGCCATGCGCATGCACGATGTCGCAGATCTCGCGGATATGCTCCTCGAACACGCCGTGGGTCGACGGATAGGTGATCATGACAGCCGCAAGGTTGGCGGAGTGCTTCTCGGCCTTGATGCGGAGATCATTGACGTCGACGTCGCCGCGCGCATCGCACGCCACAACCACGACCTCCATGCCGACCATCGCGGCCGAGGCCGGATTGGTGCCGTGCGCGGAGGAGGGGATCAGGCACACCTTGCGGTGCGGTTCACCGCGCGCCAAGTGATAGCCCCGGATCGCCAGCAGCCCGGCATATTCGCCCTGCGCGCCGGAGTTCGGCTGCAGCGAGACCGCGTCATAGCCGGTGATGTCGCACAGCCACTGCTCCAGCCGCTTGAACAGCGCGTGATAGCCCTTGGCCTGATCTGAGGGCGCGAACGGATGCAGATTGCCGAACGCCGGCCAGGTCAGCGGGATCATCTCGGTGGTGGCGTTGAGCTTCATCGTGCAGGAGCCGAGCGGGATCATCGCGCGGTCGAGCGCGAGGTCGCGATCGCTGAGCTTGCGCATGTAGCGCAGCAGCTCGGTCTCGGAACGATGCGTATTGAACACCGGATGGGTGAGGAAGGCGCTCGAGCGCCGCAGATCCTTCGGCAGCGCCTCGTGCGCGCCGGCCTCGATCTCGGCATAGCTGAGCTTGCCGCCGAACACGCGCCACACCGCCTCGACCGTCTCCGGCGTCGAGGTCTCGTCGAGCGCGATGCCGAGCGTGGTCGCGCCGACGCGCAGATTGATCCGCTCCGCCAGCGCGCGGGTGACGAGCTCGCTCTGCCTGCTACCTGCCTCGACGGTCACGGTGTCGAAGAACGCTTCGCTGGTCGGCGCGAAGCCGAGCTTGCGCAGGCCGGCGGCAAGCACGGTGGCGCGGCGATGCACGCTGCGTGCGATATGGGTCAAGCCCTCGGGACCGTGATAGACCGCATACATCGAGGCGATCACGGCGAGCAGCACCTGCGCGGTGCAAATGTTCGAGGTCGCTTTCTCGCGGCGGATATGCTGCTCGCGGGTCTGCAGCGCGAGGCGATAGGCGGGCTGCCCACGCGAATCCACCGAGAGGCCGACGATGCGGCCGGGCAGCGAGCGCTTCAGCGTATCGCGCACCGCCATATAGGCGGCGTGCGGTCCGCCATAACCCATCGGCACGCCGAACCGCTGCGCCGAGCCGATCGCGATGTCGGCGCCGAGCTCGCCGGGCGAGGTGAGCAGCGTCAGCGACAGCAGGTCCGCCGCGACGATCGCAAGCGCGCCCTTGGCACGCAGCGACGCGATGGCAGGCTTGAGGTCGCGCACCGCACCCGATGTTCCCGGATACTGCAGCAGCGCGCCGAGCACATCGGCGTTGTCGAGCTCGGTCAGGGGATCGCCGACGACCAGCGCCCAGCCCAGCGGCGCGGCGCGCGTGCGCATCACCGCCAGCGTCTGCGGATGCACCTCCTTGTCGACGAAGAACACCTTTGCCTTGACCTGCGAGTGGCGCTCGGCGAGCGCCATCGCTTCCGCCGCTGCCGTCGCTTCGTCGAGCAGCGAGGCGTTGGCGACGTCGAGCCCGGTGAGGTCGCAGATCATGGTCTGGAAATTGAACAGGGCCTCGAGCCGGCCCTGACTGATCTCCGGCTGGTACGGCGTATAGGCGGTGTACCAGGCCGGGTTCTCCAGGATGTTGCGCTGGATCACCGCAGGCAGAATGGTGCCGGAATAGCCCTGACCGATCAGCGAGGTGAACACCTGGTTCTGCGCGGCGAGCTCGCTCATATGCGCGAGCGCCTCGGTCTCGCTCAGCGCGCGGCCGAGATCGAGCGGCGCCTTCTGGCGGATCGACGCCGGCAGCGTCTCATTCATCAGCGCCTGCAGGCTCGCGGCGCCGACCGTCTCCAGCATCGCGGTGATGTCGCGCGGCGACGGTCCGATATGGCGGCGGACGAAATCGGTGGCGGCTTCGTTGATCGGCTTGAAGGGCGCGTTCATGGGTGATCCTCGGGGTGATCCTTTAGGCGGTGTGCGCGGCGTAGGCGGCCTCGTCCATCAGGCCGCCGAGCTCGCCCTTGTCTGCAATCTTCATCTTGAAGAACCAGGCCTTGCCGCCGGCGTCCGAATTGACCAGCGCGGGCTCGGCGGCGAGCGCGTCGTTGACCTCGACCACCTCGCCGGTGATCGGCGCGTAAACGTCGGAGGCGGCCTTGACGGATTCGACGACCGCGGCGGCCTCGGCCTTCTTCAGGCTGCGGCCGATCTTGGGCAGTTCGACGAACACGACGTCGCCGAGCTGCGACTGCGCATAGTCGGTGATGCCGATCGTGGCGACGTCGCCTTCGATGCGGAGCCATTCGTGGTCGGACGTGTACAGCGTCGTCATGGGGATCGATCCTTTGGCGTTTAGCGTTTGTAGGTATTGGGGACGAAGGGCGTGGCGGCGACCTTCAGCGGAAGCCGCTGGCCGCGCACTTCGGCGAAAACGGTGGTGCCGACCGTGGAAAGGGCGGTGGGCAGATAGCCCATCGCGACCGGCGCATTGAGGCTCGGGCCGAAGCCGCCCGAGGTCACCTTGCCGATCTGCTCGGTCGAGGCGGCATCGGCGAACAGTGCGGCGCCTTCGCGCACCGGGGCGCGGCCGTCGGGCTTCAGGCCGACCCGCCGGCGCGCGGCGCCATCTGCGAATTGCGCGAGAATCTTGTCGGCGCCCGGGAAGCCGCCGGCGCGGGCGCCGCCGCTGCGGCGAACCTTCTGCACCGACCATTCCAGCGCGCCTTCGACCGGCGTCGTCGTGGTGTCGATGTCATGGCCATAGAGGCACAGCCCGGCTTCGAGCCGCAGGCTGTCGCGCGCGCCGAGCCCGATCGGCAACACGTCGGGATTGTCGAGCAGCGCGGTGACCAGGGCTTCCACCTTGTCTGCGGGCACGGAAATCTCAAAGCCGTCCTCGCCGGTGTAGCCGGAGCGCGAGACGAAGCAGTCGACGTCGCCGACGCGGCGCGGACCGGCGTCCATGAATTTCATCGAACTGACATCTGCACAAAGTTTCGCCAGCGCCGATTCGGCCTTCGGCCCCTGCAGTGCGATCAGCGCGCGGTCGGCCAGCGATACGATTTCGCAAGCGTCGGCGAGACTAGCGCGCAGATGCGCCTCGTCCTCGGCCTTGCAGGCGGCGTTGACCACCAGGAACAGGTGATCGCCGAAATTCGCCACCATCAGGTCGTCGAGCAGGCCGCCGTCATTGTTGGTGAATTGCGCGTAGCGCTGCCGTCCCGGCGCGATACCGACGATGTCCTGCGGCACCAGTTTCTCCAGCGCGAGCGCCGCGTCGGCGACCTTGCCGGATTTGGCCTTCAGCACCAGCTGGCCCATGTGCGACACGTCGAACAGGCCGGCTTCCTTGCGGGTGTGCAGATGCTCCTTCAGCACGCCGGCCGCATATTGCACCGGCATGTCATAGCCGGCGAACGGCACCATCCTGGCGCCGCGCGCCAGGTGCAGCGCGTGCAGCGGGGTCTGTTTCAGCGGGGAAGTTTCGTGTGCAAGCATCACAGGGCCCTCGCGGTTCCCGTCGGGGATCTATTTCCCCTTGAGAAACCTGCAGAAAGCCCCATCTGTCGCTGTGCCTGAGAGTATTATCCCGTCGGCGGACGCATCGGGGCGAACCCCAGCGTCTCTTTCCAGATGTCAGACGTCACGCGGTCCTTTTGCCTGAGAGTTTCCGGGGCGGTTGCTCCTTCGGCGCCGGCGATAAGGCCGGTCTCTCCCGACGTGACTAGGTATAGGTAGGTAGAAAACACGGCGCCACCAAGACTGTCAACGCAGCTGCAGCAACTATCCAATGGGCTTTGTGCTGCCGCGGCAAGCCCATGATCCGCCTGCACAGTTTCTGGACACCGCAGCTGGCAATGTCTAAAAGCGTTCGGCCGGAAAATGACGCCTTTTTGCGGCTGGCCGGCCCCTTTTTCCGATTGGATGAACATGAGCAGCGTCAACGACATCAGGTCGACATTTCTGAACTTCTTCAAGGAGAACGGGCACGAGATCGTGGCCTCGTCGCCGCTGGTTCCGCGCAACGACCCGACCTTGATGTTCACCAATGCCGGCATGGTGCAGTTCAAGAACGTCTTCACCGGCGTCGAGAAGCGCGGCTATCAGCGCGCCACGACGTCGCAGAAGTGCGTGCGCGCCGGCGGCAAGCATAACGACCTCGACAATGTCGGCTATACCGCGCGCCATCTCACCTTCTTCGAGATGCTCGGCAACTTCTCGTTCGGCGATTACTTCAAGGAGCGCGCGATCGAGCTCGCCTGGAATCTGATCACGAAGGATTTCGGGCTGAAGAAGGACAAGCTGCTGGTCACCGTCTACCACACCGACGACGAGGCGGCCGGCTACTGGAAGAAGATCGCAGGCTTCTCGGACGACCGCATCATCCGCATCCCGACCTCGGATAATTTCTGGGCGATGGGCGACACCGGCCCGTGCGGTCCGTGTTCCGAGATCTTCATCGACCGCGGCGAGCACATCTGGGGCGGCCCTCCTGGCACTCCGGAGGAGGATGGCGATCGCTTCCTCGAATTCTGGAACCTGGTGTTCATGCAGTACGAGCAGGTGACGAAGGAGGAGCGCGTGGCGCTGCCGCGTCCCTCGATCGATACCGGCATGGGGCTGGAGCGCATGGCCTGCATCCTGCAGGGCGTCGAGAGCGTGTTCGAGACCGATCTGTTCCGCAACCTGATCGATGCCGCCGCGTCCACCCTCGGCCACGGTCCGAACGAGCAGAACGTTGGGTCGTATCGGGTCATCGCGGACCATCTGCGCTCGTCGGCGTTCCTGATCACCGACGGCGTGCTGCCGTCGAACGAGGGCCGCGGCTACGTGCTGCGCCGGATCATGCGCCGCGCGATGCGCCATGCGCAGCTCCTGGGCGCGAGCGAGCCGCTGATGCATCGCCTGGTCTGGGCGCTGGTCCGCGAGATGGGCCAGGCCTATCCGGATCTGGTCCGCGCCGAGAAGCTGATCGAGGAGACGCTGCGGCTGGAGGAGACGCGCTTCCGCAAGACGCTGGCGCGCGGCCTGTCGATCCTCGACGAGAAGAGCGCCGGCCTCAAGAAGGGCGACATGTTCGACGGCGACACCGCGTTCACGCTGTACGACACCTACGGCTTCCCGCTCGATCTGACGCAGGACGCGCTGAAGTCGCGCGGCATCAGCGTCGACCAGGCAGCGTTCACCGACGCGATGGAGCGGCAGCGCGTGAAGGCGCGTGCCTCCTGGGCCGGCTCGGGCGAGGCGGCGAGTGAGGCAATCTGGTTCCCGCTGCGCGAGAAGCTCGGCGCGACGGAGTTCTTGGGCTACGAGACCGAGAGCGCGGAAGGTGCGGTGACGGCGCTGATCAAGGACGGCGCCGAGGTCGAGAGCCTGAAGGCCGGCGAGAGCGGCGCGATCGTGCTGAACCAGACCCCGTTCTACGGTGAGTCCGGCGGCCAGGTCGGCGACACCGGCGTGCTGACCGGCGAGGGCGTCAAGTTCCGCGTCACCGACACCCAGAAGAAGGCCGGCGATGTGTTCGTGCATCTCGGCACGGTGGAGCAGGGCACGCTCGGCGTCGGCACCGCGCTGCAGCTCGAGGTCGATCACGCCAGGCGTTCGTCGATCCGCGCCAACCATTCGGCGACGCATCTGTTGCACGAGGCGCTGCGCCAGGTGCTCGGCGATCACATCGCGCAACGTGGCTCGCTGGTGACGCCGGACCGGCTGCGCTTCGACTTCGTGCATCCGAAGCAGATCACGCCGGAAGAGCTCGCCCGGATCGAGGACATCGCCAACGATGTGGTGCTGGAGAATGACGAGGTCACCACCCGGGTGATGGGTGTCGACGATGCCCGTGAGGCCGGCGCCCGCGCGCTGTTCGGCGAGAAGTACGGCGACGAGGTCCGCGTCGTGTCGATGGGCAAGGGTGCCCGCGATCACGGCCAGAATGCGCTTGGCTGGTCGGTCGAGCTCTGCGGCGGCACCCATGTCCGCCGCACCGGCGACATCGGCATGATCTCGGTGACCAGCGAGGGCGCGGTGGCGTCCGGCGTGCGCCGCATCGAGGCGCTGACCGGGCATCATGCGCGCAAGCACGCCAACGACACCATCGCGCTGGCCAAGACCGCGGCGCTGGAGCTGCGCACCACGATCGAGGACGTGCCGGCGCGCATCGCCGCGCTGATGGAGGAGCGCAAGAAACTCGAGCGCGATCTGTCTGACGCCCGCAAGAAGCTCGCGATGGGCGGCGGCGGTACGTCGAACGGCGCCACCTCGGCCGTTCGCGAGGTCGGCAACGTCAAGCTGCTCGCGCGCGCGGTCGAGGGCGTCGAGACCAAGGATCTCAAGAGTCTCGTCGACGACGGCAAGAAGCAGATCGGTTCGGGCGTGGTCGCGATCGTCGGCGTCACCGAGGACGGCAAGGCCGGCATTGTGGTCGGCGTCACCGCCGATCTGACCGCGCGGTTCAACGCGGTCGAGCTCGTGCGCAAGGGCTCCGAGGTGCTCGGCGGCAAGGGCGGCGGCGGCCGGCCCGACATGGCGCAGGCCGGCGGGCCCGACGGCGCCAAGGCGGACGCCGCGCTGTCGGCGATCGAACAAGCGATGGCCGGCGCCTGACGGAGAGGCTGATCGTGACGATGGCTCCGCTCAAGCCCACGATCAGCGATCCCCGGCTGCGCGACCGTCTCTACGAGCTGCTCGAGCGCGATGATCTGCCGCATTCGGGCGGTTTGCGGTTTGCCCGGACCATCATCGCCATCATCGCCGTTGACGTGCTGGCGGCGATCCTGGCCTCCATGCCCGAGATCGACGTGCAGTTCGGCTGGCTGCTGACGACCATCGAGATCGCGGCGGTCACCGCCTTCGCGCTGGAATATGCCGCGCGGCTGTGGAGCGTGGTCGGCCACTCCCTGCGCGACATGACGCCGGCGCGGGCACGGCTGGAATACGCCTTCTCGGCGCTCGGGGTGATCGACCTGCTGGCCTTCCTGCCGTCGGCCATTGCGCTCGCAATCGGCGACAAGACCGCGCTGGTGCTGCTCGGCATGCTGCCGTTCCTCAAGCTGGTGCGCTATTCGACCGCGATGCGCTCGCTGCTGGCGGCGCTGCATGCCGAGCGGCGCACGCTGTTCGGCTGCGTGGTGATCCTGACCGGCGCGGTTCTGCTGTTTGCCTCGCTGCTCTATGCCATCGAGCACAACGTGCAGCCGGACAAGTTCGGCACCATGCCGCAGGCGATGTGGTGGGCGATCGTGACGCTCGGCACCGTCGGTTACGGCGACGTCGTCCCGATTACGCCGCTCGGCCGGACCGTCACGGTGGTCGCGATCGTGGTCGGCTTTGCGATGATCGCGCTGCCGGTCGCGATCATCTCGACCGCGTTCGCCGACGAGGTCCGGCGCCGCGACTTCGTCGTGACCTGGGGCATGCTGGCGCGGGTGCCGCTGTTCTCGCATCTCAACGCAGCTGATATTTCCGACATCATGCGCCTGCTGCGGTCGCAGACCATCGAGGCCGGCGAGGTGCTGGTGCGGCGCGGCGATGCGGCCTCATCGATGTATTTCATCACCGCGGGCGAGGTCGAGATCGACCTGCCGAGCCAGCTTGTGCGGCTTTCCGACGGCGCGTTCTTCGGCGAGATCGCGCTGCTGCGGCGGACCAGCCGCTCCGGCACGGTGACGGCGACGCGCAAGACCAAGCTCCTGGTGCTCGATGCCCAGGACTTCCATGCCCTCATCGAGCGCATGCCGGCGCTCGCCGCCCATGTCAGGGAGACCGCGGAGGCGCGGCTCGCCGATCCGCTCACGGCCGGCGGTGACCTGGCCGCTGCAGAGATCGCCCAGGCGCCGCGCGAGGCCGACGGCGGCATCCGCGATTAGTCGCGGCGCAGGAAGACGTAGTCGGCGGAGTAGGCCGCGCCCTTCAGCGCGCCTGGTTTGTCGCAGGCGCCGCTGAGCTCGCCGCCCGAGGTGTTGATCCGCTGCACGGTAGCCACACCGGAGAGCAGGCCGTTGCCGCGGTGGGCAATCACCTCGAGCTTCAGCCAGGGAATATCAGCGGCGGTGGTGCCGGGTGCGCTGCCGGCGGTGCGGGCGGTCACGGCGCTGCCGTCGACATGCTCCCAGTTCGGACCCGCATAGTGCCGGCCGACCGTGCGGCCATCGGCGATCAGGGT
Organism: Bradyrhizobium sp. BR2003; assembly: GCF_009720285.1. Lineage (NCBI taxonomy): Bacteria > Pseudomonadati > Pseudomonadota > Alphaproteobacteria > Hyphomicrobiales > Nitrobacteraceae > Bradyrhizobium > Bradyrhizobium sp. BR2003. The sequence goes on along the minus strand of NZ_SMYJ01000024.1, from coordinate 102,173 downwards.
GGCGATCGGTTCGCGGAACGACCAGGCAAGCTTGCCGTCGGTGATCGGCTTGCACTCATAGACCTGCACGCCCTCGGCATGGACCGACAGAACCGGGGACTCGCCGGGCGCCGCGACGGCGTCGGGCAGTGGACCGGCAGCGAAGGCCGCCGACCCGGTGAGCGAGAACGATGCGAGCACGACGGCTCTGACAAGGGCCATGGTCATGCTCGCACCTGTCTTCCCAGGATGACTGCCTCAGGCCGCCATCGCCTTCACGAGGTTATCGGACACCTTGTCGAGGAATCCGGTGGTCGAGAGCCAGCGTTGGTCGGCGCCGACCAGGAGCGCGAGGTCCTTGGTCATGTAGCCCTCCTCGACGGTCGCGACGCAGACCTTCTCCAGGGTGGTGGCGAACTTCGCCAGCGCCTCGTTGTTGTCGAGCTTGGCGCGATGGGCGAGGCCGCGGGTCCAGGCGAAGATCGACGCGATCGAGTTGGTCGAGGTCTCCTTGCCCTTCTGGTGCTCGCGGTAGTGGCGGGTCACGGTGCCGTGGGCGGCCTCGGCTTCCACGGTCTTGCCGTCCGGGGTGAGCAGCACCGAGGTCATCAGGCCGAGCGAGCCGTAGCCCTGGGCCACGGTGTCGGACTGCACGTCGCCGTCATAGTTCTTGCAGGCCCAGACATAGCCGCCGGACCATTTCAGCGCCGAGGCCACCATGTCGTCGATCAGGCGGTGCTCGTAGGTCAGGCCCTTGGCGTCGAATTCCTTCTTGAACTCGCGGTCGAACACGTCCTGGAAGATGTCCTTGAAGCGGCCGTCATAGACCTTCAGAATCGTGTTCTTGGTCGACAGATAGACCGGGTAGTTGCGCATCAGGCCGTAGTTGAACGAGGCGCGGGCGAAATCGGTGATGGAGTCGTCGAGATTGTACATCTCCATCGCGACGCCGGCGCCGGGCGCCTTGAACACTTCCTTCTCGATCACGGTGCCGTCCTCGCCGACGAACTTCAGCGACAGCGTGCCCTTGCCGGGGAACTTGATGTCGGTGGCGCGGTACTGGTCGCCATAGGCATGGCGGCCGATGATGATCGGCTTGGTCCAGCCGGGAACCAGGCGCGGCACGTTCTTGCAGATGATCGGCTCGCGGAAGATGCAGCCGCCGAGGATGTTGCGGATGGTGCCGTTCGGCGACTTCCACATCTGCTTCAGGCCGAACTCCTTCACCCGGGCCTCGTCGGGGGTGATGGTGGCGCATTTGACGCCGACGCCGACCTTCTTGATGGCTTCGGCGGCGTCGATGGTCACCTGGTCGTTGGTCTCATCGCGGTATTCCATGCCCAGATCGAAATAGAGCAGTTCGACATCCAGGAACGGGTTGATCAGCTTGTCCTTGATGTACTGCCAGATGATCCGGGTCATCTCGTCGCCATCGAGTTCGACGACGGGGTTGGATACCTTGATTTTTGCCATGACGGGGAGGCCCTCTTGGGAACGGCGCGCTTTTGACGGCGGGGGTGGAAAATACGCCTGCGCTATAGCACCGCCCGGGGGCGGGCGGAAGCGGAGGGGGTATGCACTTTAAGCCCATCTTTTCAGCTAAAACGCCGCCTGCGTCGCGGTCCCGGCCACGATGTACCAGGTCACGAACAGGCCCGCGATCAGGGCCCCCGGCAGGCTCGATCCGGTCCGCCGCCAGGTGAAGGTCGCGATCACGGCGACGATCGCGAGCAGCGGCACGAACTGGATCGCGACGATGGTCGAGAGCGGCACGAAACCGGGGTCCGGGACCGGGTTGAACAGCTTTCCCGTCAGCCACAGCGTGCCGTATTGCAGCACCAGCAACACGATGAAACCGAACGTCAGCGCCAGGATGTTGGTCAGGTACAGCGCCCCGCGCGGCGCATCCATGGTCGAGAAATTCCGGTGCAGCACGTGCAGCGCCACGACGAAAAACGCCGTGAACGGAATCAGATAGATCAGGAAGATGAGGAATTGCTTCGCGCTCATCAACTTGAGTGCGACAATCCAGAAGCGGAAGTCGATCTTGAAGGCGAGGTCGGCGAGCCACAGCGCGGCGTAGCCGACCGCGACCGAAGCCAGCGCGATCACGACGGATTGACCGACGAGGCCGGTCCGGCTGGCGCGCTTCGGGGCGAACCGCATCAGGGCGAGCGTGATCAGGCCGTTGATGATGGCCCAGACCAGGATCTGGTTGGTGATGCCCTGCGGCAGGAACGCGCTCGGGGTGACGAAAGTGCCGCCCAGCGCAAAGGCCGGGTAATAGGTCAGCGCCGGGATGAAGGCGGACAGGATGAACGCCGTGGTCCAGCGCCGGCCGCTGGCGGCCTGATGCGGCGGCATGGTGCCGTCGGCAACCGCCGGCAGCCGCAGGCGGGAGAACGTCCTGGCTTCCAGCAAGCCGTCGAACGTCCCGATGACCAGGGCGATGAAGCCGATCAGCGCAACCAGCGTGCCGATCTCCTTGCGGAACCAGATCTGGTCGTCGACCGGCCGCGGCGTGCCGCCCTTCAGTGTCTTGGCGAACCAGTCGAGGCTGTAGCCGATCGCCTCATGCGAGATGTGCTCGGCCGGATGGGTCAACGCGGGGGTGTACAGCACTCGCGCCGTGCCGTTGGCCGGATCGCCATAGAGCTTGCCCGGTTCGACCGCGCCTTGCGTGCCGAACAGCGCCCAGAGCTTTGGGCTCTTGGTGACGTCGCGGGCGAGCTGGACGCTCCACATCAGGTCGGGGAATTCCTCGTACTGCGCGAACACCAGCGCGGTGTTGCGCGGCCAGCTCACGGTGCCCTCGGCGGCGAATGGCTTGCCGGTGGACGAGCCCTCGAGCACCATCGACTTGTAGTCGTTGGGCATCGCTGCCGCGGCGGCGAGCACGGTCCAGCCGCCCATCGAATGGCCCTCGAGCCCGATATTCTCCTTGTCGACGAATTGGAGGCTGCGCAGATAGGCAAGGCCGTCAGGTCCGCCAAAACCGTTGGCAAAGGAGGGCGGGTCGCTATAGCCGTGGCCGGTCTGGTCGAGCGCCAGCACCACGTAGCCGCGGCGGGCAAACTCGATGGCGAAGCCGTCCTGGGTCTCGCGCGAATTGATATAGCCGTGGACGGCGAGGATGCCGGGCGCCGGAATCTGCGGCGTGGCATTCGGTGGGATGTAGAGCAGGGCGCTCATGGTATTGCCCTTGGCGCCCTTGAAGCGCACATCCTCGATCCGGATGCCGCCGGCGGTCTGCGTGAAGTGGGCGAGCAGGCCCCCCGCCACGATCAAGACCAGGCCCACAACCGCCAGCGTCCATCTGCCCCGCATCGTCGTCCCCCCAAGGTGCCTCGCCGTTCAACCGGCGTCTCAAGCGTGCCTTTACAGCTTCGCTTTGGTTGTGGTTGATAGCCTATCCGAAGGCCAAGTGCGCGCAAGCGGCAGCCTTCGCTTCGTGCGATCGGGACTCCGATTGAGGATTCGCAAACGCCGCTAACCCTGTTATCTCCTTGGCGAAAATGGTCCTGCGCAAAACCGGTGCAAAGCTGGTTGCGCCGCCCTGCATGAGAGTTTGAATCAGCCGCTTCGGAAGCTGATTCAAAATCTTCAGACGTTGAATCAGAAAGTGAAGTGAGATGTCCGGCACCGACAAGACCAAGGCAGGGCACGACCTTGCCGGTCCCGTCGTCATCCTGGTCGAGCCGCAGCTTGGCGAGAACATCGGCATGGCCGCGCGTGCGATGGGCAACTTCGCGCTGTCGAGAATGCGCATCGTCAACCCGCGCGACGGTTGGCCGAACATTGCCGCCCAGCGCGCCGCCGCCGGCGCCGACCACATCATCGGTTCCGTCGAGCTGTTCGACACCGTCGAGCAGGCGATCGCCGATCTCACGCTGGTGTTTGCGACCACCGCCCGGGCCCACGACCAGGCCAAGCCGGTGGTCGGGCCGGAAGGCGCGGCGGGCGAGATCGTCAGTCATGTCGCATCCGGCGGCGGCGCCGGCATCCTGTTCGGACGCGAGCGCGCCGGCCTGACCAATGAGGAGGTCGCGCTCGCCAACCGCATCATCACCTTCCCGGTGAATCCAGGCTTCGCCTCGCTCAATCTGGCGCAGGCAGTGCTGTTGATGGGGTACGAGTGGTTCAAGCTGTCGACCGCGGGGGCGCTGCCGTTCGCGATGCCCGAACGGTCCGAGCCGGCCTCCCAGCACCAGATGCAGGCGTTCTTCGACAACCTCGTCGCCGAGCTCGACAAGGTCGAGTTCCTGCGGCCGGCGGAGAAGCGCGACACCATGCTGGTGAACCTGCGCAACATCTTCACCCGGATGGATCCGACCAAGCAGGACATGCACACGCTGCATGGGGTGGTGATGGCGATCGCCGAGGGCCGCAAGGGCCCCGCCAAGGGCGGGGTGCTCGACGGCGCCCAGGCGACGCGCTTGCGGGCGCTGCTCGCCGAGCAGGGGCAGGGTGGCGCGACCGCCGACAGCAGCAGCACCGTGCGCGGGCTCGCTCGGCTGCTCCGCCGCAACCCGACCGACGCCGAACGGATCTTGTGGCAGGCGCTGACGCGGGACCGCCGCTTCGCCGGCCAGTTCAAGCGCCAGACCCCGGTCGGCCGCCACATTCCCGACTTCGTCTCCTTCGTGCACCGGCTCGCGATCGAACTGGTCAACCCGAACGAGAGCGAGGCCATCGGAGCCGACCGCGCCAAGCGCAGAGCCTGGCTCGAGGCGCGCGACTATCGGGTGGTCGACATGCAGGTGGCCGAAGTCGAGCGCGATCTCGACGGCGAGCTCGCGCGGCTGGAGGCGGGGCTGCGGCAGGGGCGGTAGCATGGCAACACCTCCTCAAGGAAGTGTTGCACTTCATTTGTGAACTCAGGGGATCCATAACCACCGCATTGGATTGTGAAAGGGATCGTGGCCGCAGCGTCGCGCAACAATTGAGATCTGGGGTAATGGATTCCTGCTTTCGCATGGACGACACGGTGTTTGTTGCGCGGCCGGTGAGTCTCACATACGCGTTCTCGCGACGCGCTTCGCCCGAGCCACAGGCGCGGTGCGGCGCGGATGGCGTGATAGCTGCCTTTACAGTCCAGAAGGCGGCGTCTCGCTAGGCTGACGCCGACACGAGCCAGAGACCCACATGCAGGCCGCGCCCATCCGCTCCGATGCTTGCGGCGAGCGCGTTGCGTACCGCTTCCATGGCGCGATGACGTTGATCGACCGTGGCATTCTCGAGCAGCGCAGGCAGCGGGCCGGCCTGCGTGATGAAGGCCATGCTTTGCGCGATGTCGCCGCCATGGATCGGCACGTCGATGGCCTTCAGTGCAATCTCGTGAAACCCCGCCTCGGTCAGGATACCGCGAACGCGCTCCTCGCGCGCGAACGAAAACATCCCAGGCGCCAATGGATCGAGCGGCGGCTGAGGCGGCACGTGCGGTCGCGCCGCCTCGATCGGCACGCGAAACCACGGCGACTCCGGCATGGTGCGAAAACAGACGAACACCAGCCGCCCGCCCGCCTTCATGCCGCTGCGGATGTTGGCGAAGGCCTTGACCGGGTCATCGAAGAACATCAGGCCAAAACGCGAATACACCAGATCCGCCCGGCGAGGTTCGAAGCCGTAGATCGTCGCGTCGGCCAGTGCACAAGTGACGTTGCCAAGTCCCGCCTCGGCGACACGATGCCTGGCCAGATCCAGCATCGGAACCGAGATATCGACGCCCAACACGGCACCTGACGGACCAACAATCCTGGCGAACGCCAACAGTGTGTCACCGGTGCCGCATCCGATATCGATCACATGATCACCCGGTTTTGCCGCCGCAGCACCCAAGCTGACGCTGGTGACCGACGTGAAGACATCGCTGATCACGGCTTGCTGTGAAACCCATGAGTGCCCCATGGTGCTGTTCCAAAACTCTGCTCCTCGGGGGTTTGCGGTAGGTGTCTGCATTTGATCAATCTCCTGGTGCTGAAAATCCGACCGAGTGTCGGCTGAAATAAACTTCAAAAATTCCAAATGGATGCGAACTACAGCCGGCGGGCAGCTGAATGGAGGTTGAGTTGGCCCGACTCACTTGCCCACTGCCGCGTGGACGGCGCGGCAATGTTGTACCAGAGCTTCGTGCGAGACCACGAATTGCTTCAGCGGCGTGTTGATGTCGTAGAAGTAGATGTTGGCCACGAAGCCATAGATGCCGGCATCGACGGTCGTCGGTTTGTCGCCATGCACATAGCCTTGGCTCGGGATCAGGCTCGCCAGTGCGGCGAGATCGGCGAGCCCGCGGGCCATCGCGGCGTCGGGCTCGAAGCGGCCGATGCCCTGATAGTAATAGCGCCGGGCGTTGAACTCCTTGGCCTTCATCAAGCCGTCGTCGGTGAGGCCCGGATGCTCGCGCTTGAGCGCATCGCGGAACAGGGGCCAGTAGCGCTCGTCCTGCCAGCGCGAATAGGACATCACCCAGTAGAGATCGTCGAGCGTCCGCGTGACGAGGAAATTGGTCGTGCGCTGCGCCGGCGTCAGCGCGGCATCCAGCGTCACGCCATATTTTCCGGTGACAAAGGCGAGGATGGTCTCGCTGTCGCCGACAGTGTCACGGCCGTCGACGATATAGGGCAATTGCTGGCGCGGTGCCTTCGAGGCATCGAAGATGTGCTCGTGCCGGAACGGCACACCGGCGAGCTTCAGAAAGGCGAATACCTTCAGGCCATAGCCATTGTTGTCGGCGACGCCGAACAGCGGCGGATAGGAATAGAGCGTGAGCATGGCGGCTCGTCACGTTCAAGGGTGGCTGCAGGCTACCTCAAAACTGGTCAGCTGGAAATGACAGGCAGGGAAGGCCGCGTCGGGACAAGACGGCACAAACACTGCCTCGGGTCATAAGCCGCGGATGACGATCGGGCTGAACATCGTCGGCTTCGTTGCCGGAAGCCGACGTTGATGAGTACACGTCCCCAAACGATCAAGCCTTCGAGATGCCGCCGTCGATCACCGGCCCCAGGATCTCGTAGCGTTCGCCGCTGAAGCGCACCAGTTGCAACTGCTCGAGCGGGTAGTAGTCGGTCGGCGAGGTGTTGACCTTGATGCCTGACAGCAGGAGGTCGGATTCGAAATCCCTGAGGTTCGCCGCCTGTTTGATGATGCTTTCGGACGAGACATCGTCGCCGCACTGCTTGAGCACCTGAACCATGACCTGGCTGACGACATAGGCGATCGCGGCGTAGATGTCGTTCTTGGCCGCCGCCGGATCGTATTTGTCGAGAAACGCCCGCCACTTCACCACCGCGGGATCGCTGTCCCAGGCGGCGTCGACGGGGTCCTTCATGTAGGCGCTCGAGATGATGCCCTTGGAAATGTCGAAGCCCGCGGCCTTCAGCGTCGAGCCAGCGGAGGAGGCGTTGTTGCCGATATAGTGCGTCGGCTGCCAGTTCAGCTCGGCGACCTTCTTGATGCCCTGGGCCGCGAATTTCGGCGTCGTCATGCTCATGAACACGTTGGCGCCGGCGGATTTGCATCGCACCACCTGGCTGTCGATGGTCGGATCCGACGTCTCATAGGACAACTCCGCCACGATCGACGATGTCCTGCCGCCAAGTCCGTCCTTGAACCCCTTCAAGACGTCGCGGCCGAAATCGTCGTTCTGGTAGATGATGCCGATCCTGGCATCGGGCTGGGTCGCGAGTACGTGCTGCGCGAAGGTCCGCCCCTCGATCTGATAGCAGGGCATGAAGCCCATCGTGTACGGGAAGTTCTTGTGGTCGCCGAACTTGGTCGCGCCGGAAGCGATGAACAGATGCGGGATCTTCTTCTGGTTCATGTATTTCATGATCGCCGCATTGGTCGGCGCACCGAGCGGCGAGAACAGAACGTCGATCTCGTCGCCTTCGACGAGCTTGCGCGCCTGCTCGACGGTCTTGGCCGGGCTGTAGGCGTCGTCATAGGTGATGTATTTGATCATGCGGCCGTTGATGCCGCCTTGCTCGTTGATCATCTTGAAATAGCCGCCGGGCGTGCGGCCGATCGACGAATAGACCGCAGCCGGTCCCGAATAGGCGTCGATATTGCCGATGACGATCTCGGTCTTGCCCTCCGCCTTGCCCTTGGCGATGGCGGGCTTGCCGAACAGCAGCGTGGCTGACGTGGCGGCGGCGCCCTTGATGAGATGACGGCGGGTTGGCCGGGGTGAACGGGGCCTTGTCATTGTGTTCCTCCGCTTCTTCTTGTTGGCCGTTTGGCATTATTGGCCGTTTTGGCAGCCTCTGACGGGCATGTCGGCGTGAAGCATTTCACAGTGCCCAAGCCGGATCAAACCAGTCTATGAAAGGAGCGCGGTGGAACTTGTGCGCAGTCGCTATCATCAGAAATATTCGGCAGCCGCCGCGGCGCGACGGAATGCTTTTCCACCCTCGGTTACCGAAACGCCGCCCCGAATTGCTATACTGCGGCAGATATCGTGGCGATTTCGGCAGGGTGGACCGATGGCGAAAGCACTGGAAGGCAAGGTGGCGGCCGTGACCGGCGCGGCGTCGGGCATTGGACGGGCGAGCAGCGAGGCGATGCTGATCGCGGGCGCGCGCGTGGTGATGGTCGACCGCGACGCCGCCGCGCTGCAGGCGCTCGGGCGCAAGCACGGCGATGCGGCAATCCCGCTGTTGCTCGACCTGCTCGATCCCGGCGATTGCGCGACGCTGCTGCCGAAGGTGCTCGAGAAGGCCGGCCAGCTCGACATCCTGCACGCCAATGCCGGGACCTATGTCGGCGGCGACCTCGTCGATGCCGACACCGCTGCGATCGACCGGATGCTGAACCTCAACGTCAACGTCGTGATGAAGAACGTGCACGATGTGCTGCCGCACATGATCGCGCGCGGCACCGGCGACATCATCGTCACGAGCTCGCTCGCCGCGCATTTCCCGACGCCGTGGGAGCCGGTCTATGCGTCGTCGAAATGGGCGGTCAACTGCTTCGTCCAGACGGTGCGCCGCCAGGTGTTCAAGCACGGCATCCGAGTCGGCTCGATCTCGCCCGGACCCGTCATCAGCGCGCTGCTGGCGGACTGGCCGCCCGAGAAGCTTGAGGAGGCCAAGGCGGCCGGAAGCCTGCTGGAAGCCAGCGAAGTTGCCGAGGTCGTGATGTTCATGCTGACCCGGCCGCGCGGCATGACGATCCGCGACGTCGTGATGCTGCCAACCAATTTCGATCTGTAGCGCGGCGGGTGCTTCACGCGGCGCCGCGCTCGGCGGCCGTGGCGGGGCGCTTCTGCGAAAGGCGGCGGAGCGCGGCGACGTTGGTTGCGACGGACGCCATGCGGCACCGTGCCTTGCCCTCCAATTTCGCTTCGTAAAGTGCGGCATCGGCAACGGCCAGCAACTCCTCGGCCTCCGTGCCGTGCTCGGGCGAGATGGCGACGCCGACACTGACGCCGACTTGCGCCGTGACGCCGCCCGCGAGCTGGTAGGGCATCGCGACCGTCTGGATGATGCGCAGCCCGACCGCGCGGGCCTGCTCGGCGGTGACGCCATTCGCCAGCACCACGAACTCGTCGCCGCCGAGCCGCGCGATCACGTCAGTCTCCGGCAGCGCGCGCAGCAGTCGCTCGGCAGCCAGCATCAGCACCTGGTCGCCGGCCGCATGGCCATGGGTGTCGTTGACCGGTTTGAAATTGTCGAGGTCGAGGAACAGCAGTGCGAACGGCCTGCAATTTGCAGCCGGGGCCGCCAGCTTCGCGTTCAGCGCGGCGACGAAGCCGGCGCGATTGCGCAGGCCGGTCAGGGTGTCGTGATGGGCGAGATGGCCGTTCTCGCGCTCCGCGCGCATGGTCGCGATCAGCATCTTGTTGAGGCGGAAGGCCGCGACCGTCATCGCCGACAGATAGAGCGGCACTTGCAGGAAGACGATGAAGAGCAGCGGCTCGCGGGCCAGCGCGGCGCCCGGGACGATCGGGCCGAGGCTGAGCAGGATCATCGTTCCGGCAAGGCGGGGAGCGCTGAAATTGCGGAAGCAGATCCCGCCGACCATCGCCGCCGCCGACAACGAGGCCAGCATCGCGACCACCCAGTCGCCGCTTGCGAGGCTGATCAGGATGCCGAAGCCGACGCTGGCGCTCCAGGCGAGCGCGAGCACGAGGTGCAGATCGGTCGGCGTTGGCCGCCGCGTACGCGCCGCACGATGGGCGCGGACCAGCACCGCCAGTCGCGCCAGGCAGAGGACGAGCTCGAGGATGACCCAGGTGATGAATGGCGCGGTCGGCTCGCGGATCGCAATCACGGCGGCGACCGCCACGGTGTTGACGGCACCCGCGGCGAACACCGGCAGCGAGCCGTAGAGATCGGCGATCAGCGCCGCCCGGATGTCGTCCGGTACGCCCGCACCCGCATCGGCGAGCCAGCGTGTCACGCCCCAGCGCGGCTGGCTGTATCGTCCTGTTTCGGACTGCATTGTTCCTGCCCCGTTTTTCAGGAGCACCTGACCCTGCCGGCCCTAACGGGCTTTTAAGGCCGGCCCGGATCGCGCGGCGTGATTGACGACAGGTAAATCCGGGCAGGGGGATGGCATCGCTGAATGGCGATGCCGGATGAATACCGATGTCGGAGGCTGCGATGCGCCGGCTGGTCGCGACGATCCGTCCGGCCAGCTGCGATTTTTCGAGGACCGCGGGATTATTCCGCGCCAGCGGATAAAGGTCTACACCTCGGGCACCCGGAGCGGAGCCGAACTTCGCTTGCCACGATCAGACGATAACATGTGATGAGAGCAGGGTCCCCGCTGATTGCGGCGGCCCTGCGTTACACGGCAAGAAGTTGTTGCTCCGCCGCGCTGCCCGCGCGCTTGGGCTTCTTCAGCTTCGCCGGCGCGAACAGATTATCGGCGGCGAGGCCCGCGGTGTCGGCGACGGTCGGATCGCACGACACCATGGCGGCGACGATGGCGCCGTCGATCAGCAGCGCGAGCTGGTGCGCGAGCACGGCCGGCTCGGCCGCGCCCATTTCGCCGGCGAGCTTCTCGATATGCGCCAGCACCGCCTTCTTGTGCTTCAGCGCGATGTTGCGGAACTGCTTGGCGTCCTTGTCGTGCTCGGCGACCGCGTTGATGAAGGGGCAGCCGTAGAAGCGCTCCTCGGCGAACCAGGTCTTCAGGGCAGGGAAGATCCGCGACAGCTTGGTCTGCGGATCGCCGCCGCCGGCCTCGATCGCGCCGATGAACCATTCGCGCCACTGCCGGCCTTCGTTCTCCAGCACCGCATGCACGAGGTTGGTCTTCGAGCCGAACAGCTTGTAGAGCGTGGTCTTCGCGGTTCCGGCCTCGTCGATGATCGCATCGATGCCGGTGGCGTTGATGCCGTTCTTGCAGAACAGCCGCGTTGCGGCGTTCAGCAGGCGCCCGCGCGCCGATTCATCGTCGCCGGCGGTGAACGCCGCGGCAGTTTTTTTCTTCGCAAGCGATTTGGCCATGCGCGGCAGTAAATCGGAGCGCGGCAGAATCATCAAGTCGCATCTTCATGCCCCTATCGATGCGCTGAAAATCATCGCGGTCGCGCGGCATTTGCTTGGCGATTGAGCAGGCCGGCACTGATCAATCCGCAGGCAGCTCCGCTTAAGCGCCTGCGGGATTTCGCCTTTTGATTTGCGGCGGGACTGGCACGCTTCGTGCAGGAAACAGACCGTTCGGTATCCTGACCAATTCCATCGCTCCCAGGGAGAAAACTGATGACCGCTGTCGCCCAGAAAACCGCACTGACCGGCTGCCTCGCGCCGATCGACAGAGGCGGGCTCGAGCAGCTGATTGCCAATGGCAAGGCCAACCCGAAGGTGATCAAGACCTTGAAGTGCAAGACGGTGGCCGAGGGCAAGTTCCGCCATGCCAACTACATCCGCAACCTCGCGCCCTACATCGTCGACGAGCCGCCGGGCCTGCTCGGCGACGACACCGCGCCCAATCCCTCCGAGGCCTCGCTCGCCGCGCTCGGCTCCTGCCTCGCTGTCGGCCTGCACGCCAACGCCGTGCATCGCGGGTGGGTCGTCAACAAGCTCGAGCTCGAGCTCGAGGGCGATCTCAACATCACTGCGGTGTGGGGCACCGGCGACGTCAGCGAGAAGCCGGTCGGCTTCACCGACGTCCGCGTCAAGGTCGACATGGAGTGCGAGGGGGTCTCGCAGGCCGAGATCGACGCGCTGGTGGCGCATGTGAAGAAGTGGTCGCCGGTCGCCAACACCTTCACCCGTCCCGTCAATCTCGAGGTCAGCGCGTAAACGCCCGGCCGGCAATTCAAGGTGCGGAGATCATCCATGGGTTCACTGGCTTTGTCGCGGGTCGCAGCTCAAGATCCCGCACCGACCATTGCGGACGAGGTTGCCCGCCTTGCCCGTCAGGAGCTGGCGCCGATCGCAGCCGCGGTCGATGCCGGCTCGGTCTATCCCGGCGAATTCCTGCACCGGCTCGGCAAGGTCGGCGCCTGGAGCAGCCATGTGCCGCAGGAAGGTCCTGCCGACCTGCGCTGGGCCATCCAGTCGATGGCCGCGCTCGGCGAGGTCTGCGGCGCCACCGCCTTCATGGCGTGGTGCCAGAACACGCTGGTCTGGTACGTCGCCAACTCCACCAACATGAAGCTCGCCGCGCGCTTCGGTGACTGCTTCTCGCGCGGGCGCGTGCTCGGCGGCACCGGGCTCTCCAACCCGATGAAGAGCTTCTTCGGCATCGAGCGGCTGAAGCTGAAGGGCCGCAAGGTCGAGGGCGGCTACATCGTCCGCGGCGCGCTGCCCTGGGTGTCGAACCTCGGGCCCGGCCATTACTTCGGCACGATCTTCGAGCGCGAGGACGAGGGCACCAAGGGCCAGCCGGGCGCCATCGCAAGCGGCGAGCCGGGCGGCATCGCAAGCGGCGAGCCGGGCGGCACCGTGATGTTCCTCGCCGACTGCTCCGATCCCGCGATCACGCTGACGCCCTGCAAGCCGTTCCTGGCGATGGACGGCACCGGTACCTATGGTGTCCAGTTTCGCGACGTGTTCGTGCCGGAGGAACTGATCCTGGCCGAGCCGGCTGCGCCGTTCGTCAAGAAGATCCGCGCCGGCTTCATCCTGTTGCAGGCCGGCATGGGTCTTGGGTTGATGAAGGATTGCATCAACATCATGGACGAGGTCCATGCGCCGCTCGGACACGTCAACCGCTATCTGCCGCAACAGCCGCTGCAATTCCGCGAGCTCTATGCCGAGTTCGAGAAGGAGGCGATGGCGCTGGCAAGCGATCCCTACAATGCCGATGACAGCTACTGGCGCCGCGTCGTCGCACTGCGGCTGCGGATCGGCGATGCCAGCGTCGCATTCGCACATGCCGCGATGCTCCATTGCGGCGCGCGCGGCTACCTGATGAGCCACCGCGCCCAGCGCAGGCTGCGCGAGGCCTATTTCGTCGCCATTGTCACGCCCGCCACCAAGCAGCTGCGCAAGATGCTGGCGGACGGCTGAAGCATGATCCGGAAAAGTGGAAACCGGTTCTCCCTCGCGACGAACGCGGAACGCGTTTTGCGCGGAGATCATGCTCAAACAAGTTCGGGACCACCACAACTGCAACCACAGACAGGAGAGGCTGCCATGACGGACGTTCTGATCACCGCCGGCGAACTTGCCGAGCTCGTCAAGAAAGACCCGTGTGTCATCATCGACACGCGGAATCCGGATGCCTTTGCGGCCGGCCATCTGCCCGGTGCCGTCAATGTGCACGACATCTTCACGTTCCTTGCGACCTCGACGCCGGAAGGCATCCACGAGCTGAAGACCAGGTTCGCGGATGCGTTCGGTGCCGCCGGTCTTTCCGGCAAGGAGACCGCCGTGATCTACGAGCAGTCGATGAATTCCGGCTTCGGCCAATCCTGCCGCGGCTACTATCTTCTGACGATGCTGGGTTATCCCATGGTGAAGGTGCTGCATGGCGGCTTCGATGCCTGGAAGGCGGCCGACCTGCCGGTGACCACCGACGTTGCGGCGCCGGCGAAGGCCTCCTTTGCGATCGTGCCGGAGGCCGGCGACATCATGATCGACGCCAAGGCGATGCTGGCGGCGGTCGGCAAGCCCGGCGTTGCGATCCTCGACGTGCGCGACGTCGACGAGTGGATCGGCGAAAGCTCCTCGCCCTACGGCAAGGATTTCTGTCCGCGCAAGGGCCGCATCCCCGGTGCGGTGTGGCTGGAATGGTACCGCATGATGAAGCCGACCGCGGAGGGCCCGCGCTTCAAGTCGAAGGATGAGATCCTGGCGGAGTGCGCCACCGTCGGCATCTCGCAGACCACGCCGGTCTATCTCTACTGCTTCAAGGGGGCGCGCGCCTCGAACACCTTCCTGGCGTTGAAGAATGCCGGCGTGAAGGACGTGCGGATGTATTTCGGCTCCTGGAACGAGTGGTCGCGCGACCCGTCGCTGCCGATCGATGAGGGCCTGCCGACCGCGCCCGTCGTCACCGGCAAGGCGGCATAGAACCTGCATGTTTGTTGGTGTCCGGCGGCGCAAAACGCGGCCGGACACCGATCGATGAACCGGATCGCGGAGCTCTCTGCGTTTCGGTGCGACAATGGGGCGCAGTATGTCCACCTCAGATGATCCCTTCGACGCCGACCGCGTGCTCACACGATCGGGTTGCGCCTGCGGCTGGCATCGCTCAGCCGCCGAGCATGAGCAGGCCGCGCGCACGCTGCGCTGCGAGCCGGTCGCCGATCTCAGCGAACGGAAGCGCTACGAAGGCATCGTCGCGTCGGCGGTGATGCGGGCGGTGTTTCCGCAGGATGTCGCGCGCCGCGCTTTCCTGAAATCGGTTGGCGCCGCGACGGCGCTCGCCGCGCTGTCGCAGTTCTTCCCGCTGAAGACGGCGACGGAGGCGTTCGCCGACGCCGGACCGCCGGAGAAGAAGGACCTCAAAGTCGGCTTCATCCCGATCACCTGCGCGACCCCGATCATCATGGCGGCGCCGCTCGGCTTCTATGCCAAGCAGGACCTCAACGTCGAGGTGGTGAAGACCGCCGGCTGGGCGGTCATTCGCGACAAGACCATCAACAACGAATACGACGCCGCCCACATGCTGGCGCCGATGCCGATCGCGATCTCGCTCGGCCTTGGCGCCAACGCCATACCGTTCACGGTCCCTGCGATCGAGAACATCAACGGGCAGGGCATCACGCTGGCGATGAAGCACAAGGACAGGCGCGATCCGAAGGACTGGAAGGGCATGAAGTTCGCCATTCCGTTCGACTACTCCATGCACAATTATCTGCTGCGCTATTACCTCGCCGAGCACGGGCTCGATCCGGATACCGACGTGCAGCTCCGCTCGGTGCCGCCGCCGGAGATGGTCGCCAATCTGCGTGCCGACAACATCGACGGTTTTCTCGCGCCCGACAATATCTGCCAGCGCGCGATCTATGACGGGGTCGGCTTCCTGCACATACTCTCCAAGGAGATCTGGGACGGCCATCCCTGCTGCAGCTTTGCCGCCAGCCGCGAGTTCATCACGACGGCGCCGAATTCCTTCGCGGCGCTGACCCGCGCGATCGTGGATGCCACGGGTTATGCGGCCAAGGCCGAGAACCGCAAGCAGATCGCGGAAGCGATTGCGCCGGCCAACTACATCAACGCGCCGGTGACGGTGCTGGAGCAGGTGCTGACCGGTACCTACGCCGACGGGCTCGGCGGCGTGAAAACCGATCCGAAGCGCGTCGATTTCGATCCGTTCCCCTGGCAGTCCTTTGCGGTGTGGATGCTGACGCAGATGAAGCGCTGGGGCCAGATCAAGGGCGACGTCGACTACAAGGCGGTCGCTGAGCAGGTCTATCTCGCCACCGATACCAGGAGGGTGATGGCCGAGATGGGGCTCGCGCCACCCGCCACCTCGTACAAGTCGTTCTCGGTGATGGGCAAGAGCTTCGATCCGGCCAAGCCCGACGATTATCTCGCGAGCTTCAAGATCAGGAAATCGTCGTGAGGCGAAAAATTCTAACCACGCCGTCGTCCCTGCCAAAGCAGGGACCCATACGCCGTGCTTTCTCGGTTAGGCGCGCGGGGAGACACTCAGCGCAACAATTGGGGCCGGTGGTTATGGGTCCCTGCTTTCGCAGGGACGACGCGGGGAGGGAGTGCTCGTGACCTTCTCCCTCCGTCTCCGCGCCGCGATCGTCTCGATCGCGCTGCTTGCCGCCTTCCTCGGCGCCTGGCACCTCGCCACCCGCAGCAGCGGCACGACGGGGGCGATGAGCCCCGAATACGCCAGGCTGATGGGGCTGACCGCGACGCAGGGCAAGTCGGCGATGCCGGGGCCGCTCGATGTCGGCGCCAAGCTGTGGGAGCACCTGAAGCGGCCGTTCTACGACAACGGCCCGAACGACAAGGGGCTCGGCATCCAGCTTGCCTATTCGATCGGGCGCGTCGGGCTCGGCTATCTGATCGCGGTCGTCGTCGCGATCCCGCTCGGCTTCATGATCGGCATGTCGCCCCTGATCAGCAAAGCGCTCGATCCCTTCATCCAGGTGCTGAAGCCGATCTCGCCGCTGGCCTGGATGCCGCTCGCGCTCTACACGATCAAGGATTCCTCGATCTCGGCGATCTTTGTCATTTTCATCTGCTCGGTGTGGCCGATGCTGCTCAACACCGCGTTTGGGGTCGCCGGTGTGCGCAAGGAGTGGATCAACGTCGCGCGCACGCTCGAGGTCGGCACCATCAGGCGCGCCTTCACCGTGATCCTGCCGGCGGCGGCGCCGACGATCCTGACGGGCATGCGGATCTCGATCGGGATCGCCTGGCTCGTGATCGTCGCCGCCGAGATGCTCGTCGGTGGCACCGGCATCGGCTATTTCGTCTGGAATGAGTGGAATAACCTGTCGATCACCAATGTGATCATCGCGATCCTCGTGATCGGCCTCGTCGGCATGCTGCTCGACCAGGTGCTGGCGCGGTTCACCCGCATGGTGACGTTTCCGGAGTAGCGATGACCGACAAGTTCATTTCCATCGAGGGCATCGCCCGCCGTTATCCCGGCGCGGGCTGCGGCACCACCACGGTGTTCGAAGACTTCTGGCTGTCGATGGCGCGCGGCGAGTTCGGCTGCGTGATCGGCCATTCCGGCTGCGGCAAGACCACGGTGCTGAACATCCTCGCCGGCCTCGACGAGCCGAGCGAGGGCACGGTGATCGTCGATGGTCAGGGGATCGAGGGCACCAGCCTCGACCGCGCTGTGATCTTCCAGAGCCATGCGCTGCTGCCGTGGCGCACGGTGCTCGGCAATGTCGCCTATGCCGTCAGCTCGAAATGGCGCAAATGGGATCGCGCGCGGGTGAAGGCGCATGCGCAGACGTTCATCGATCTCGTCGGGCTCACCGGCTCCGAGCACAAGCATCCGTCCGAGCTCTCCGGCGGCATGAAACAGCGCGTCGGCATCGCGCGGGCGCTGTCGATCACCCCGAAGATCATGCTGATGGACGAGCCGTTCTCGGCGCTGGACGCGCTGACCCGCGGCACGCTGCAGGACGAGGTGCGGCGGATCTGCCTGGAGACCGGGCAGACCACCTTCATGATCACCCATGACGTCGACGAGGCGATCTTCCTCGCCGACAAGATCTTCCTGATGACCAACGGTCCCGGCGCGGTGCTGGCCGAGATCGTCGAGAACCCGCTCCCGAAGGAGCGCGGCCGCATCGACCTACACCGGCATCCCTATTACTATGCGCTACGCAACCATATCGTCGATTTCCTGGTCAGCCGCAGCAAGAGCTTTGCCGCCGAGGTGACCGGTCACGATCCGCGCCACGTGCCGACGGTGCGGCCCGGCGTCGGCGAGCCCGTGATCGTCTCGCCGCCGCGCGTCGTCGAACCCAATCCCGCGCAGAGCGCTGCGCGCTGAAGCCTGAGGAGGAAACCTGATGAAACGCGAAGACCTCACCGAGAAGCTGCTCGACATCAAGCGCGAGAAGGGCTGGAGCTGGAAATACATCTGCGAGAAGATCGGCGGCTATTCCGAGGTGCTGATCACGGGCGCGATCCTCGGCCAGATGAAACTGACCAAGCCGCAGGCGGCGAACGCCGGCGAATTGTTCGGGCTGTCGAAGGCTGAGATCGCGATGCTGAACGAGACGCCGATGCGCGGCATGCCGATGCCGCCGACCGATCCCCTGATCTACCGCTTCTACGAGCTCGTAATGGTCAACGGCCCGGCCTGGAAGGCACTGATCGAGGAGGAATACGGCGACGGCATCATGTCGGCGATCGACTTCGACATGGTGATGGAGCGGTTGCCGAATCCGAAGGGCGACCGCGTCAAGATCACCATGAGCGGCAAGTTCCTTCCGTACAAATATTACGGCGCCAGCGGCAACGTGCCGGAATACGGCTTCAAGGAGGAGTGAGGCGAGGGGGCGAATGGCGAATAGCGAATGGATCGTTGTCCATTTGCTATTCGCACCTCACGATTCGCTACAGGATCGTTCCCGGCGTGTAGCGCGCCGCCTCAGGCTTGGCCTTGGCCAGCGCCTCGACCTGCTCGGCGAAGTGATCGACCTGGGCGGCGGCGTCGCCGGAGTTGGCGCGACCCTGCTCCAGCACCTGCTGCAGTTCGGCTGCGCTCAAGCCGAGACGCTTGTCGGCGGCGAGACGCTGCAGCAGATCGTTCTGCACGATCTTGCCGGTGCGCAGATCGCCGATGGCCGCGACGGCATGCTCCTTGATCGCCTCGTGGGCGCCTTCACGGCCCGCACCCTTCTTGACCGCTTCCATCATCACTGTGGTGGTCAGCAGGAAGGGCAAATAACGGTTGAGCTCGGTCTCGACGACGGCTTCGAACACCTCCATCTGGTCAAGTACCGTGAGCAGGGTTTCGAGCAGGCCATCCATGGCGAGGAAGGCATCGGGCAGCATGACGCGGCGGACGACCGAGCAGGAGACGTCGCCTTCGTTCCACTGGTCGCCGGCGAGCCCGGCGGCCATCGCCAGATAGCCCTTCAGGATCACATGCAGGCCGTTGATGCGCTCGCAGGAGCGGCTGTTCATCTTGTGCGGCATCGCCGAGGAGCCGACCTGGCCCTTGGCAAAACCTTCGCTGGCGAGTTCGTGGCCTGCCATCAGGCGGATGGTCTTGGCGAAATTGCCGGGTCCGCTGGCGAGCTCGGTGAGCACGCTGACCGCACGGAAGTCGAGGCTGCGCGGATAGACCTGGCCGACGGCATCGAGCACCTTCGGCAGGCCGAGGTGAACGAGGACGCGCTGCTCAAGCGCGCGCGCCTTGCCGGCATCGCCGTTGAACAGCGTGATCTGGTCGAGACGGGTGCCCACCGCGCCCTTCAGGCCGCGCGCGGGATAGGTTTGCAGCACGTTGACCAGGCTCTGATGCGCCAGCAGCATCTCCTCGCCGGACATGGCGATGCGCTTGCCGAGCGTCGTGACCTGCGCGGCGACGTTGTGGGTGCGCGCGGTGAACGGGATGTCGCGCAATTGCTTCGCGCGCCTGGCAAAGCGGATGAGCGCGGCGATGCTCTTGGTCTCGATGAGCTGCAGCGCGCGGTAGACCTGCAATTGCTCGACGTTCTCGGTGAGGTCGCGGCTGGTCATGCCCTTGTGCAGATGCTCGTGACCGGCAAGCTCGCAGAACTCCTCGATGCGCGCCTTGACGTCGTGGCGGGTGACGCGCTCCCGCTTCATGATGGAAGCCAAGTTGATCTGGTCCTTGACGCGCTCGTAGCTTTCGATCACGCCATCCGGCACAGCGATGCCGAGGTCGCGCTGGGCCTTCAGCACGGCGATCCAGTAGTCGCGTTCGAGGCGGACCTTGCCTTCGCCACTCCAGATGGCGCGCATGGCGGGCGAGGCGTAACGTTCGGCGAGGACGTTGGAAATGTGATCTTTTGACATCCCGCTCTCTTGGCATTGCCTGAGGCTGGCTGCAAGCCGCGACCTGCGATGAATCGTCAGGTCTGGTAACGCCTCGGCCGGGCTTGCGGTGCCGGCGCCAGCATACCAGATTCTGGAGGGCGCCGCCTCGGGCAATCCGGGGCGGCGCAGGCATGGCGCCGCGGTGGCCGGCAGCGCACCTCGCGATGAGGGGGCGATCAGTTGAATGCCGCGCGGACCTCCTTCACCTGCGCCATGTCGCGGACGAAGCTGAATGCGCCGTTGTCCTTCATCTCGCGGGCACAGCGCAGGAACGCAGCCAGCGCGTGGCGCTGCATTGCGCCGCCGACGCTGATGCGCTTGACGCCGGCAGCGGAGAGCTGCTCGACGGTCAGGGTCGGATCGGCAAAGCCCATCACGAGGTTGAACGGCTTCTTGACCGACGACACCACGGCCTTGATGGTGGCGAGATCGTAGAGGCCCGGCGAATACAGCACGTCGGCGCCGGCGGCCTCGAACGCCTGCAGCCGCTTGATGGTGTCGTCGAGATCCTTGCGGCCGTGCAGGAAGTTCTCCGCCCGTGCCGTCAGTGTGAACGGGAAGGGCAGCGCCCGCGCGGCCTCGACTGCGGCCTGCACCCGCTCGACGGCGAGCGTGAAATCGTAGATCGGGCGCTGCGGGTCGCCGGTCGAATCCTCGATCGAGCCGCCGACCGCGCCGGCTTCGGCGGCGAACCGGATCGCCTCGGCCGCGAGCTTCGGCATGTCGGCGCCGCAATTCTCCAGATCGGCATTGACGGGCAGGTCGGTGGCCTCGGCGATCACCCGGCAATTCTCGATGATCTCGTCGAGGCTGACGGTCGAACGGCCAAGCGTGTTGGCGAGCCCGAGGCTGGTGGTCGCAAGCGCCTCGAAACCCATGGATGCGAGCAGCTTCGCCGTCCCGGCGTCCCACGGATTTGGAATGATGAAGGCGCCGGGCCGCTGATGCAACTCGCGAAACCGTGCTGCCTCGTCCGCCTGGGTGCGCATGTGAACTCCTGCTGTTGTCAAAAGCGACTGGCAGCAGCGATAGGGCGGTTTCGTCCATCAGACAAATTTGTTATTTCTCTCGATATCATCAGCTTTTTGCATAAGGGTTCGGCATGGACAGCGACGCGCTCAACACGTTCCTGGTGGTGCATCGGCGCGGCGGGATCTCGCATGCCGCCAAGGCGCTGCATCGCTCGCAGCCGGCGATTTCCCGGCGCATCGCGCTGCTCGAGCAGGAGCTCGGGGTGCCCCTGTTCGAGCGGATCGCGGGCAAGACGCGGCTGAGCGACGCCGGGCGGGTGATGGTGCCTTATGCCGAACGGGCGGTGGCGGCGGCGCAGGATGCCGAGAACGCCGTGCGCGCGCTGCTGCGCGACAATTCCGGCCCGGTGGCGCTGGCGGTGACCGGCACGCTCGCCGGCGAGCGGCTCTCGAACGTGTTGAAGCGCTTTGCCCGCCGGCATCCGGACGTTGCGCTGACGCTGCGCACCGCGACCAGCGCCGAGGTCAGCGAGCTGATCCGGCGCGGCGAGGCCACGATCGGGTTGCGTTATGACCGCGACCGCTCGCGCGACCTCGATTGCGAGGTGCTGTTTGCCGAGCCGCTCGGGGTGGTCTGCGCGCCGGACCATCCGCTGGCGGGACGCCGGGTCGGCAAGCTTGCCGATCTCAGGGATGAGCGGTGGATCGCCTTCCCGGAGGTGCCGGGGCGCCGCGAGATCACGGCGTCGCATGTGTTCGCATTGTTCCAGACGCACGGGCTCGGCGAGGTGGACTGGACGCCGGTCGACAGCCTTACGGCGCAGAAACGCCTGGTCGAGGCCGGGCTCGGGATCGCGCTGCTGTCACAAAGCAATGCGGCGGAGGAATTGGATAGCTCCAGGATCGCGACGATCCGCGTCGGCGATCTCGCCGCAAGTCACGAGGTCGTCGCCGTGACTCGGCATGGCGGCTTTCTCAGCGCCGCCTCACGCCGTCTGCTTGATATCCTCCGTGCCGACTTCACCAAGACGAGAGGCACAAGCACGTCGCGCCGGAACGGTGTCCGGCGCGCATAAAAGCCGAGTTGGCAGTGTCCCGGAAACTCAGCTTCCCGCCTTGACCTGGGCCGCGGCCACCGCCAGCAGCTCGTCCATCTTGGCGCGGATATCGCGCTCGGTGACGGCCTGCCCCTTGGCGGTGAGGTCTTTCAGAACCTTGTGCAGCACGTCGTTATCGCCGGCTTCCTCGAAGTCGGCGGCGACCACTTCCTTGGCATAGGCGCTGGCGGCATCGCCCGTGATGCCGAGCTTCTCGGCGGCCCACAGCCCGAGCAGCTTGTTCCGGCGGGCTTCAGCCTTGAACTTCTGCTCCTCGTCGAGGGCGAACTTCTTCTCGAAACCTTCCTCGCGCTTGTTGAATTCGCTCATGGCTGAAGTTCCAATTCCCTTGCTGATTGAGGGCCGCCGCGCGTTGCGGCAGCCCCGATGCCTGCCTAGATAGGTGGGAGGAATCGGCAAGACAACGAGCCGTTAAGCCGCAGGCAAAACTGGCGGAATCGGCCCTTTATGATAGGGCGGTATAAGTGCCCTCAAGGGGGCACTATCGATTGTGCTGGATGGGCCAATCGGATAGGTTGCCAACAGGCATGGTTCTTGTTCTGTTTCCAGTTGGATTGCCCAGGTTCCAGGCCTCCGCGGCAGCTCCGTCGTGGGTCGTAACCCCAAGTCATCCGGAGCACCCAAATCCATGGATTTCAACAAAACACGGTACATCCCAATGAGCCGTCGACGCCGTATTTATGAAGGCAAGGCCAAGGTGCTTTACGAAGGCCCCGAGCCGGGAACCCTGATCCAGCACTTCAAGGACGACGCGACCGCGTTCAACGCCAAGAAACACCAGGTGATCGAGGGCAAGGGCGTCCTCAACAACCGGATTTCGGAGTACCTGTTTCAGCACCTCAACGATATCGGGGTGCCGACCCACTTCATCCGCCGCCTCAACATGCGCGAGCAGCTGATTCGCGAGGTCGAGATCGTGCCGCTCGAGGTGGTGGTGCGGAACGTCGCCGCCGGCTCGCTGTCGCAGCGGCTCGGGATCGAGGAGGGCACCCAGCTGCCGCGCTCGATCATCGAGTTCTATTACAAGAACGACCAGCTCAACGACCCCATGGTGTCGGAAGAGCACATCACCGCCTTCGGCTGGGCGACGCCCCAGGAGATCGACGACATCATGGCGCTGGCGATCCGCGTCAACGACTTCCTGACCGGCCTCTTCCTCGGCATCGGCATCCGCCTCGTCGACTTCAAGATGGAGTGCGGACGGCTGTTCGAGAACGAGATGATGCGGATCATCGTCGCCGACGAGATCTCGCCGGACTCCTGCCGGCTGTGGGACATCAAGTCGAACGAGAAGCTCGACAAGGATCGCTTCCGCCGCGACCTCGGTGGCTTGCTCGAGGCCTATACCGAAGTGGCAAAACGGCTCGGCATCCTGATTGAAAATGAACGGCCGGCCGGCAGCGGCCCGGTGCTGGTGAAGAGCTAAGCTGAAGGGGCGACCGTGAAGGCACGTGTGACTGTGACATTGAAGTCGGGCATCCTCGATCCGCAGGGCAAGGCGATCGAGGGCGCGCTGAAATCGCTCGGTGTGGATGGCGTCGCCAGCGTTCGCCAGGGCAAGGTGTTCGACATCGAGCTCGCCGCGACCGACAAGGCCAAGGCGGAGGCGGCGCTGAAAGCCGCCGCCGACAAGCTGTTGGCGAATACCGTGATCGAGAACTACCGGGTCGAACTGCTCTAGGCCGCATCGCACATGAAATCAGCCGTCCTCGTCTTCCCCGGCATCAACCGCGAGCGCGACATGGCGCGCGCGCTCAAGCTCGCATCCGGCAATGAGACCGCGATGGTCTGGCACGCCGAGACTTCGCTGCCCAAAGGCACCGACCTCGTGGTGGTGCCGGGCGGCTTCTCCTATGGCGACTATCTGCGCTGCGGCGCGATCGCGGCGCGCGCGCCTGTGATGGACGCGGTGCGCGACTTCGCAGCCTCGGGCGGCCTCGTGCTCGGTGTCTGCAACGGCTTCCAGATCCTCTGCGAGTCCGGGCTGTTGCCGGGCGTGCTGATGCGCAATGCCGGGCTGAAGTTCATCTGCCGCGACGTGCATATGCGGGTCGAGCGCTCCGACACCCCGTTCACCCGCGGCTACAATGCCGGCCAGGTGATCCGCGTGCCGGTGGCGCACGGCGAAGGCAATTACGAGGCGGACGAAGAGACGCTGAAGCGGCTCGAAGGCGACGGGCGGGTGCTCTACCGCTACTGCTCCCCGGAGGGCGTGGTCGACGAGGCCTCCAATCTGAACGGCGCCGCGCATTCGATCGCCGGCATCGTCAACGAGCGCGGCAACGTGCTCGGCATGATGCCGCATCCGGAAAACCACGTCGAAGAGATCATGGGCTGCACCGACGGCCGCGGCCTGTTCGCAGGGCTGGTCCAGCAGTTCGAAAAGGCGGCGTAACGATCATGCTGCGGCGGTGGTGCGTTGCCGCGGCGGCGGCGCTTGTGCTTGCGACGTCGGCCTACGCCCAGGACTTCCCGAAGCGTCCGATTACGATGATCGTGCCGTTCACGGCTGGCGGCACCTCCGACGTCATCGCCCGCGCGGTCGCCGACCAGATGAGCGCTGCGCTCGGCCAGAGCATCATCATCGAGAATGTCGGCGGCGCCGGCGGCTCGACCGCACTCGCCCGCGCTGCGCGCGCCGAGCCGGACGGCTACACCATCGCGATCGGCAATGCCGGCACCAACGCCGCGACCTACACGATCTATCCGAAGCTGCCGTTCACGCCCGAGTCCTTCGCGCCGATCGCCATGGTCGCCAAGACCTTCGGCATCGTCGCGCTGCGCAAGGATTTTCCGGCCAAGGACCTCAAGGAATTCATCGACTACGCTAGGAAGAA
The DNA here is from genome assembly GCF_009720285.1 of Bradyrhizobium sp. BR2003. Classification (NCBI taxonomy): domain Bacteria; kingdom Pseudomonadati; phylum Pseudomonadota; class Alphaproteobacteria; order Hyphomicrobiales; family Nitrobacteraceae; genus Bradyrhizobium; species Bradyrhizobium sp. BR2003. Next base: position 77,367 of record NZ_SMYJ01000024.1, on the reverse strand, counting down.
TCCGGGCAAGGTCAATCTCGGCCATGCCGGCGTCGGCTCGTCGAACTATCTGATCTGCAAGAGCTTCGTCCATGCCGCTGGCATCGACGTGCAGCTGGTCGGCTATCGCGGCGCGGCGCTCGCACTGACGGATGCGATCGGCAGCCAGATCGACGGCGTCTGCGATGCCGCGGCCTCGGTGTCGCAGGCGATCGACGACAAGCTGGTGAAGGCGATGGTGGTCGGCTCGACCGTGCGGCTCGCCTCGCTGCCGGAGGTGCCGACCTCGGCCGAGGCCGGCCTGCCGGAGTTCGAGGCGCAGGGCTGGAACGGGCTGTTCGCGCCGAAGGGCACCCCGCCCGAGATCATCGCCAAGCTGAACGCCGCCGCGCGCGCTGCGGTCGCGAGCGAGGCGGTGAAGAAGCGGTTCGTCGACCTGTCGACCGTCGCGCCCGATGCCAATGAGCTGGCGCCCGAGGTGCTGCAGCAGCTGGTGACCCGCGACGTCGCGAAATACCGCACGCTGCTGGCGGACGACAAGAAGTAGAAAGTCACCGTCGCTGCATCGCCTCTGCTGCCGACGCGGTCGCCGGGGCGGCGAGGGCGTGCGTCAACCGTTCGCCAGACTGGCCTGAATTTTGCTGGTTATCTCCCGATCGACCAGGACGGGAGACGCATCATGCTCATTCGCAAGGCTTACTGCACGATAGCGCTGCTATGCGCGCTGCTGTCGTCGCATTCGGCGATGGCCGAGACCACGCTGCGTATCGCCATGACGGCGTCCGATATCCCGACGGCGACCGGGCTGCCGAATAACGGCTTCGAAGGCATGCGCTTTCTCGGTTATCCGATCTTTGAAGGTTTGGTGCTGTGGAATCTGAGCGGAACCGACCGCTTGGCGACCTTGCGTCCTGGACTCGCGGAGAGATGGGAACAGGACCCCGCCGACAACAAGACCTGGATTTTCCATCTGCGCCAGGGCGTCAAATTCCACGATGGTACCGATTTCAATGCCGATGCCGTGATCTGGAATCTCGATCGCTACTTCAACAGCGAGAGCCCGCAATTTGAACCGCCCAACTCGGCAATGTCGCGGGCGCGGGTCCCGGTGATGGGCAGTTACCGGAAGATCGATGACGCAACGGTGGCGATCACGACGACGAAGCCGGCATCCTATTTTCCCTATATGGCGGTCTATCTTCTGTTCACCTCGCCGGCCTCATTCGAAAAGGCCGGCCGCGACTGGGCCAAGGTGGCGACGTTGCCGGCCGCCGGCACCGGGCCGTTCCGCATCACCAGGGTTGTGCCGCGGCAAGAGGCGGACCTGGCGCGCTGGGACAAGTATTGGGACACGAGCAAGACAGCGAAGGTCGACAATGTCGTCTTGCTGCCGATCCCCGAGGCCAATTCGCGGCTGGCCGCCTTGCGTGCCGATCAGGTCGACTGGATCGAAGTGCCGCCGGCCGATGGTGTCGACTCGCTGAAATCCGCCGGCTTCACCATTACCACCGGCTCCTATCCGCATGTCTGGCCGTGGTTCTACAACATCGGCGCCGCCAACAGCCCATTCAAGGACGTCAGGGTTCGCCAGGCCCTGAACTACTGCATCGACCGTGACGGGCTGGTGTCCCTGCTCAACGGGACCGCAGAGCCGTCGGTCGGCTGGCTCAAGGCCAGCGATCCCGATTTCGGCACGCCGGTCAATCACTACAAGTTCGATCCGACCAAAGGCAAGGCGCTGCTTGCCGAGGCGGGTTACACGTCGGCAAAGCCATTGGCCTTCAAGGTGCTGATCTCGAATTCAGGCTCGGGGCAGATGCTGCCTCTGCCGATGAACGAATTCCTCCAGCAGAACCTGAAGGAAGCCTGCGGGGTCAATGTGGAATTCGACGTGATCGAATGGCAGGTGCTCTTGACGGCGGCCCGGGCCACGCCCGACAGCCCAACTCTGCGGGGCGCCATGGCGCTCAATATCAGTTCGCCTTCATCGGATGCCGGCGTGATGGCGCGCTATTTCCTGGCCGCCAATTTTTCACCGAACGGTTTCAATTTCGAGCAATGGAAGGACGACGAGTTCGAAGCCGCACTCAAGACGATCTCGGAAGCGACCGATCCGAAAGTAATCTCGGCGGCTTATCGCAAGGCGCATGAGCGCCTCGTCGACGACCCGCCCTGGCTCTATATCGTCCACGATCTGAACCCTCGCGCGATGAGCCCGAAGGTGAAGGGTTTTGTGTCGCCGCAGTCGTGGTTCGTCGACCTCACGCTGGTCAGCATGCAATAGGCCGGGATACAGCCTTGCGCGGCTCGAAACGCGCTACTGCTTTCGCAGCCAGCGCTTGACCGCCTCGGCCGGCACCGTCATCGCGGCGACGCCGGCCATGACGAGCAAGAGGCCGAGCGCGAGGTTCGACGGCACGGATTCCCCGAGCAGGATCACCGACAACGCGACGCCGATCGGAATCCGCAAATAGCCTTGCGCATTCGTCGTCAGCGTGCCGAGCCGCGTCAGGCACATGTAGAACAGCATCAGGCCGAATGCGCTGGAGAAGATGCCCATCACGACGGTGGCGACCAGCGCTTGCGGCGTCGGGTGCAGGGTCCAGGGATGGTCGACGATCAGCGCGACCGGCAGCAGCACGGTGCCGCCGAACAACAGCGAGCCCGCAGCGACCACCATCGGATCGTAATCCGACAGCCGAAGTCCGAAGATCGTGGCGCAGGCGAACGAGACGGTGGCGAGCAGGATCGCGATCTCGGCGAAGATCTCCTTGCCGAAGCCTGAGAGCGCGTCGAGGCCGATGATCGCGACCGTGCCGGCGAGGCCGAGGATCGCGCCGACCAGCTTGAGCAGCGAGGCCGGCTCGTGCCGCGTGATCGCCCAGGTGATCAGGAAGGCGAAGATCGGCGTCGTCGAGGCCAGCACCACGGTGTTGGATGCCGGCACGTAAAGCTGCGCCCAGGTGATCACCAAAAAAGGGATCGTGGAGTTGATGGTCTGCTGGAAGGCGAACAGCTTCCAGGCCTTGATGTCGGTCGGGATGCGGATGCCGCGAACGCGCAGCACGATGAGCAGGAAGGCGGCCGCCACCAGCGAGCGCGCGGAAATGAAGGTGACCGGCGGGATCGAGCCGAGCCCGATCTTGGTCAGCGGGTAGGTCGAGCTCCAGCAGCAGGCCAGCGCCAGCAGCAGCGCATAGTCGCGCCAGCCGCGCGCGCCCGGCGTTGACGTGGACGGGGTGGATGTAATCGCGGGAGCCGTCACGCCGCCCGTTTTCGCTGTGCTCTTCGGCACCTTGATTTGGCTCCCTTCGCGCATTGGCGCGCGAAGCAGCAATCTAGCGTGGCGGTGCGGTGCAAGGCTAGGGTATTGAATTTACGCCGATATCCCGTTTGGAGGAATTGGCCGGCTGCGTCTGTGAGATTGATGCTGGCGTCGTCCGGGTACCAATCCAACGCCTCCGGCGTATGTTACCGTTTTGTGACTTGGCCCACACGGGCGTCTGGCGCGTCCTGCTAGGCTCAGCATCATGACGAAACATTTCAGATTACCGATCATTTTCACTGCGCTCGTCGTCGCAACGCAATCCTTCGCTGCGGAGACCAAGGGCGCCGGCTCAACCTTCGTGGCGCCGGTGATGGCGAAATGGATCGATGCCTACAAGGCAAAGACCGGCAACACCGTCAGCTATCAATCGGTGGGTTCGAGCATCGGCGTCGGCCTGATCAAGAAGGCCGCCGTCGATTTCGGGACGAGCGATATGCCGCTGGACCCGAAAGAGCTGGATAGGCTCGGCATGGTGCAATTCCCGATCGTGATCGGAGGCGTCGTGCCGGTGGTCAACATCGCGGGCGTCAAGCCCGGCCAGATCCAGTTCACCGGACAACTGCTCGCCGACATCTATCTCGGCAAGGTCAGATCGTGGAGCGATCCGGCCATCCAGGCGGTCAATCCCGATCTGAAGCTGCCGCGCACGGCGATCACCGTCGTGCATCGCCTCGATGGATCGGGGACGACGTTCAATTGGTCGAACTATCTTGCGAAAGTCAGCGCACAGTGGAAGGCAAGCGTCGGAGAGGGCACGTCGGTCGAGTGGCCGGTCGGGCTCGGCGGCAAGGGCAACGATGGCGTCGCCTCGCTCGTCGGTCTGATTCCCGGGTCGATCGGCTATCTCGAATACGCTTACGCGCTACAACGGCTCGACCGGATTTCCTTCGGCCTGGTGCAAAACAGCGCCGGCAATTTCGTCACCCCGGACGCCGCATCGTTCCAGGCTGCGGCGTCGAGCGCGGACTGGACGGCGACGCAGGATTTTTACCTGGTCCTCACCAACGCTCCCGGCGAGGACGCATACCCGATCACGGCCACGACCTTCGTCCTGATGCACAAACAGCCGAAATCGCCCGACGGGTCAGCAACCGCGATCGACTTCCTGCGCTGGTCATTGCAGAGTGGCAAGCCGCAGGCTCAATTGCTCAACTACGTTCCTTTGCCAGCCACGCTGGTCGAGCAGATCGAGCAATATTGGCAGCACAATTTCGAGGCGCTCACGGCTTCGGCAGCGGCGTCCGGAAGGCGCTGACGCCGTATCTGTTGATTGCAGAACGATGGACGCCGCTCCGACGTCCATCGCGTGAGCTTCGCCTGAAATGCCGGACCATGCGCTAGCGCAGGACCTGGCCCAGCACCTCGCCGTCGACCTGCTGCGGTGCCGAGCCGAGGATCCGCATGATGGTCGGCGCCACGTCGATATTGCGCATGTGCCGCACCACGGTGTCCTTGCGGATTTGCGGCCCCGCGGCGATGAACGTCGCGCTCATCACCGGAAGCTCGGGGTCGTGACCGTGGGCGCCATAGAAGTTCGGCATCGACAGCATGGTGGTTGCCGCGTTGAACGGCGCGTCGCCCTGGCGCGCGACGCCGGGGTTCTGGATGCCGTCGAAATTGTAGCCGGGCGCCATCAGCGCGAACACGTCGCCATAGTCCTGGCCGATGGTCTTGCTGATGCATTGTCCGGTTCCGGCGTCGCATTGCAGCGGCCGGGTCTCGACGACAGTGAAGATGCGCTGGTCCTTGAGTGAGTAGTTGAAGCGGGCGTTGGGGTCGACCGCGTTCTTCACCGCGTCGGTGATCTGCGCCACCAGTGTGCGGTAGGTCGCGAGATCGACGGTGCCGCCGAGCTCGCGGTTCTGCAGGTTGACGTAGATGTCGGCGGCGGGGCCGGACGTGCGGATCCCGACCTTGCTGGTGTCGATCCCGGCGTTGCGCAGGATGTTGGTGAGATTGACCGAGGTGTGGAACGGCGCGAAGCCGTGGTCCGACACCACGATCACGTTGCTGTCGCGGCCCGCCGCATCGGCAATCTGCTTCACCGCTCTGTCGGCTGTCTGGTAGGCGAAACGGATGTAGGACGCGTAGCGCTTGACCTTGGCAGCATCCTGGTTGGCGCCGATCGAATTCGGGTCGGTCGGGTTGGTGCCCTGGCGGGGATCGGTCAGCAGGAACTGGTGCTCGGAGCCGTCGGGCTGCTCGATATAGACCATGACGAGGTCGGCGTCCGGATGCGTCTTGATCGCGCGCTCGGCGATATTGGCCTGGTAGCGCACGAAGGTCTTCACCATGTCCTCGTACATCGTCTCGATCTCGACGTCGGGGAAATTGGTGAAGCCCGGGCTCAGCCGCTCCGGAATGCGGAAGTCGGCCTGCGGACGCCAGAACCCGATGTTGTTGTTGATGTCGTCGACGTCGGCGAGAACGGGCGTGTTGCGCGGGATGTAGTTGGCGCCGTAGCGGGCGAAGCGCACCACCGAGAGATCGGGAGACAGCGCAGAGACGAAGTACGCGGCACCAACCTTCGCCCCGCTGCCTTCAAAAAAGAACGGTGCGTTCTCGCTGCCAAACTTGACATAGGCCGGCCCGGTCGACGGCGCGTGGAACGGGCCTGCGGTGATGCCTCTGATAGCATCGAAGAACACCAGCGTGTCGTAGTTCACCTTGCGATCGTTGGTGGTGTCGATCGCGGCCACGCGGATCGAATATTTCACGTCGAGCGTCGAGGGGTTGGTGCAGGTCGCGGTTGCCGCGGCGGAGCAGGAGAACGTCTCGATCGGTGCCGAGGTCACCAGCACCGGGCTGAACGAGAAATGGCCGGCAGCCTGCAGCGCGGCCACGATGCTCGGGTCGGCCGTGAAGTCGCCTCGCGACAGCGAGAAGCCCTGAGCCCCGATGCCGCCGAACGCGCCGAACGGGACTGTGAAGTCGGTGATGCGGGTCGGCTGGGCCGGCTGCACCACGGTCTTGTTGATGGAGATGTCGGCGCCGTCGCCGCCGGGCCAGGTCGCCGTGACGACCTTCTTGCCCTGCTGGCGCAACTGCACCCACAACGGCACCGCCGTCGGATGCGGCGATGGCCCGAGCGGGTTCTCGCTGTAGCCGCCGATCGGCGCCGCAAAGCCGCTGATGCTGCCGGAGATCGGCCCGACGATCGGCTCGAACGTATTCGAGGGGATGTCGTTGTGGACCGCCGTCGAACCGGTCGCGATCGCGATATGCGACACCGCGGTGAGCGACGGTGACGCCGTGACGTTCTGCAACGCCACCGCGCCGCGCCGGCTGAGCCGGGCGAGGCCGCCGTCGCGCGGCAGTACGCCTTCCTCGATGAACTTCTGGATGAAATCTGGCTTGGCACCGTCGAGCGAGATCATCACTACACGCGGCTTGCGGCCATGATGACCACCGTCATGGTCCTGATCCTGATCGGCATCGTGACCGCGAGCATCGTCAACGCCGCGAACACCATTATCGCCGTCTTGACCGGCGCGCGCCGGAGTTGCAGTCCACGCCAGCGATGCGACAAGCGACATCGCCGTCGTCACGGAAACGAACGTCTTCAATTTCATGAGAATGCCCCAATTTCGCTGCGCGAACGCACAAACGGAAACGTCGAGCAATCTTCGGGGGCTTGGCTGACGGGCATGTGACGCGCGCGCGACGACGCAACGACAGTGCGTCGATGCGTCACAACGGCAGTTCGTATTGCCTCACGCGAAGAACGCGCGTGAACACAACGCGCTAGGGCCGCGCTTTCGATTCAAATTTGTGCCGATGTAACGGCTGGATGACGGCGTGTGTCCACAGCTGCCACGACCTTTACGCCGTTGCCTGCGCCGGCGCTCTGCGCTTCACCCGCTTGATGGTGCCGGAGAAGGTGAACAGCGGCCGCTCCGCCGATGTCAGCATGCCCCGCACGAAGATCAGCGACATGCCGGCGCGGGTGACCTCGCCGGTGCACTCGATCAGGTCGCCCTCGCGGGCGGCATCGAGGAATTCCGAGGCGAACGACACCGTGACGCCCGGGCCCTGGAGGACCGAGCCGGCGAGCGCGAACAGGCAGTAATCGGCGAAGGTCATGAAGCAGCCGCCATGGACGTTGCCGGAGCCGTTGAGGTGCTTCTTGCCGACCCGGAACGCGCAGGTGATGCGGCCGTTCTCGTCCATGCGGTGGTAAAACGGACCGGTATGGGTCTCGAAATTGTCCCGGGTCCAGGTTCGCCAGCCGGCGAATTCGCCCTCGGTTTCGACGTGCAGGTCGGGGCGGCGGTTGAATGCGGTTTTGGCGAGCTCGTTCACGAAATATGGCCTTCAATTATCGGGTTCGGGTCCTTAAATCCGATCCATCCCCGTTGTGCAAATCCGGATGTAAATCCAAGTGCAAATCCCGGGCCGCGGCCAGCTGCCGCAAAGCTCTGGACAGGCCGGAAATGGGCCCTAAAAGGCCTTTTCGCCCCCGTTCGATATACCTATTAAGGGTCCCATGAACGCGCCCAAGAACGACCCCAGGAACGAGCCCCAAATCACCCCCGAACTCGTCGCCGCCCACGGGCTGAAGCCGGACGAGTACGAGCGCATCCTCAAGCTGATCGGGCGGGTTCCGACCTTCACCGAGCTCGGCATCTTCTCGGCGATGTGGAACGAGCATTGCTCGTACAAGTCGTCGCGCATCCATCTGCGCGGGCTGCCGACCAAGGCCCCTTGGGTGATCCAGGGTCCCGGCGAGAATGCCGGCGTGATCGACATCGGCGACGGGCAGGCCGTGGTCTTCAAGATGGAGAGCCACAACCACCCGAGCTACATAGAGCCCTACCAGGGCGCGACCACCGGCGTCGGCGGCATCCTGCGCGACGTCTTCACCATGGGCGCGCGGCCGATCGCCTGCCTGAACGCACTGAGCTTCGGCGCGCCCGAGCACCCCAAGACCCGGCATCTGGTGTCCGGCGTGGTCGCGGGCGTCGGCGGCTACGGCAATTCGTTCGGCGTGCCGACGGTCGGCGGCCAGGTTCGCTTCCACACCCGTTACGACGGCAACATCCTGGTCAACGCGATGGCGGTCGGCCTCGCCGACGCCGACAAGATCTTCTACGCGGCGGCCTCCGGCGTGAACATGCCGATCGTCTATCTCGGCTCCAAGACCGGGCGAGACGGCATTCATGGCGCCTCGATGGCCTCGGCCGAATTCGACGACGCCTCCGAGGAGAAGCGGCCGACCGTGCAGGTCGGCGATCCCTTCGCCGAGAAGCTCTTGCTGGAAGCCTGCCTCGAGATCATGGAAAAGGGTTGCGTGATCGCGATCCAGGACATGGGCGCGGCGGGCCTGACCTGCTCGGCCGTCGAGATGGGCGCCAAGGGCGATCTCGGCGTCGAGCTCGACCTCAGCGCGGTGCCGACCCGCGAGACCGGCATGAGCGCCTACGAGATGATGCTCTCGGAGAGCCAGGAGCGCATGCTCATGGTGCTCAAGCCCGAGAAGGAAAAAGAGGCCGAGGCGATCTTCCGCAAATGGGGGCTCGATTTCGCGATCGTCGGCTACACCACGCCGACCAAGCGCTTCGTCGTCAAGCATGCCGGCGACGTGATGGCCGATCTGCCGATCAAGGAGCTCGGCGACGAGGCGCCGGTCTATGACCGTCCGCACGTCGCCTCGAATGCGCTGCCGGTGATCCGCGGGCAGGACGTCACGCCGCCGGTCGGCATCGCGGACGCGCTGGAAAAGCTGATCGGCACGCCCGAGCTGTGCTCGAAGCGCTGGGTGTGGGAGCAGTACGACCACGTCATCCTGGGCAATACCATGCAGCGCCCCGGCGGCGATGCCGCGGTGGTTCGGGTCGAGGACGGGCCGAAAGGCCTTGCGCTCACCGTCGACGTCACGCCGCGCTATTGCGAGGCCGATCCGTTCGAGGGCGGCAAGCAGGCGGTCGCCGAAGCCTGGCGCAACATCACCGCGGTCGGCGGCCGGCCGCTCGCGATCACCGACAATCTCAACTTCGGCAATCCTGAACGGCCCGAGATCATGGGCCAGTTCGTCGGCTGCCTGAAGGGCATTTCGGAGGCCTGCCGCACGCTGGATTTCCCGGTCGTGTCCGGCAACGTCTCGCTCTACAACGAGACCAACGGCCGCGGCATCCTGCCGACGCCTTCGATCGGCGGCGTCGGCCTGCTCGACGACTTCACCAAGTCCGCGACCCTGGCATTCAAGGCGGCGGGCGAGGCGATTCTCCTGGTTGGCGACACGCAGGGCTGGCTCGGCCAGTCGGTCTATCTGCGCGACGTCTGCGGCCGCGAGGAGGGCGCTCCGCCGCCGGTCGATCTCGCTGCCGAGAAGCGCAATGGCGACGTGGTGCGCGGCATGATCCATGCCGGCACCGCGACCGCGGTGCACGACGTCTCCGACGGCGGTCTTTTGATCGCGCTCGCCGAGATGGCGATCGCAAGCGGCATCGGCGCGCAGCTCCTGGCCGCGCCGTCCTCGATCGTGCCGCATGCCTATTGGTACGGCGAGGATCAGGCCCGTTACATCGTCACCGTGCCGGCCGCCGACGCAGGCCTGGTGCTGGCCAAGATGAAGGGTGCCGGCGTGCCCTGCGCGCGCATCGGCACGACCGGCGGAGATGCCATCGCCGTCGCCGGCGAGGCGCAGGTATCGATCGAGAGCCTGTCGCGCGCCTTCGAGCACTGGCTGCCGAACTATATGCGCGGCACTGCCGCCTGATCCGAATGGATCAGGCGCTGCGGCGCATAGCAAAGATCTCAATGGCGCGATGAACCCTTCATCGCGCTATTTCTTTTCCGGGCATGATCCGGATCAGGCCTTACGTCGCGCCGCGGACCGCGCGCCAGGCAAAGATGATGATGCAGGCGCCGATGAAGCCGGCGACGAGATAGCTGAGCCAGCCTCCGCCGAGCGATACGCCGAGCAGACCCAACAGCCAGTTCGCCAGCGCGGCGCCGACGATGCCGAGGATGATGTTCATGAAGATGCCGGTTCCCGACTTCATGAACATCTCGGCGAGCCAGCCCGCCAGTCCGCCGACGATGATGGCGGCGATCCATCCAACTTGTGGGTCGTTCATCTCAGGACTCCCTAGGGTCAAGCAGTCCGGCCAGCATACCCGAGAATCATCTGGCGGCATGTGACCAAAGGCAGGTTGTGCGCAACTTGTCGGCCGCGAAAATGCCGTCAGCCCCGCCGCTTGCGCCGCGCCCGGCGTTCGGCCGCGGTGATCAGGATGCGCGGGCCCGGCCCCTGGGCGCCGAGCTTGTCGTCGCAATTGCGCAGCGGGCAATCGGTCACCGACAGGCAGCCGCAACCGATGCAGTTGAACAGCTTGTCGCGGAGGTCGGTGAGATCGTTGATGCGCTGCTCCAGCGTCTCGGTCCAGGCGCGCATCGCGCGCTCCCACTCGCGCACGGTCGGCGCGCGATCGAGCGGTATCGCGGCGAAGGTCTGCCTGATCTCTTCCAGCGGGATTCCGGCGCGCTGCGCGATCCTGATCACCGCGATCCGCCGCAGCACGCCGCGCATGTAGCGGCGCTGGTTGCCGCCGGTGCGCCGGCTCGCGATCAGCCCCTTGCTCTCGTAGAAGTGAAGGGTGGAGACGGCAAGCCCGCTGCGCCGCGCGACTTCGCCGACTGAAAGCTCCTGCGCAAGCGTCATTGACCAGCAATCCCGGATTGGAAGTCCTGCACTGGAAGTCGTGCATTGGAAGCCTTGCATTAGAAGTCTTGCAAGCTGCCAGCCTTGACCTCAACCATACTTGAGGTTCTATATCAGTTGCGGGCTTGCAGGGGCAAGCTTCCGGCCGACACGCCGGGGTTCGTTCTTGGAAGCGATATGCCGTCCGCATCATTTTCGTCGCGCCGCTGGCTCGGGCTTCGTGCCAAGCCGTTCGGCATCACCGTTCTGTTGCTCGTCTGTGCCGCGGCCGGCTTGTTTGCATGGCGCGCCGGCGGATCCAGCGCCTCGGCCAAGGCCACCGCCGAAGCGCCGCCGACACCGGTGGCGGCGATGGTGGTGCGGGCCGAAACCTTGCCGCGGTCGATCGAGGCGATCGGCTCGCTGCAGGCGGTACGGCAGGTGATTCTGGCGCCGGAGGTGGCCGGCCGCGTCACCGCGATCAATTTCGATGCCGGCACCGATGTCGCCGAGGGCGCGCCGCTGGTGCAGCTTTATGACGCGCCGCTGCGCGCGGCGCGCGCGGTCGCGGTCTCCAAGGGACGCTTTGCGCAGCTGCAGGAGAAGCGTTCGCAGGGGCTGGCGCCGTCCGGCTTCGTGACCCAGGAGACGCTGCAGCAGCGGCAGGAAGATCTGAAGCAGGCCGACGCCTCGCTCGACCAGCTCGATGCGCAGATCGCGCAGATGACGATCCGCGCGCCGTTCGCGGGCCAGATCGGCCTGCGCAAGGTCAATCTCGGCCAATACGTCAATGCCGGCGATGCGCTCGCGACGCTGACCGCGCTCGACCAGCTTTATGCCAATTTCACCGTTCCGCAGCAGCGCCTGTCAAATCTGAAGGTGGGAGGCGCGGTGACGATCCGTACCGATGCTTTCCCCGATCGGGTGTTCGAGGCAAAGATCAACGCCATCGAGCCGCAGGTCGCCGAGGACACCCGCAATGTCCTCGTGCAAGCCCTGTTTTCCAATCCCGACCGGCTGCTGCGGCCGGGCCTCTTCGTGATGGTGGACGTCGTGCTGCCGCCGCAGCCGGACGCCATCGTGGTGCCGGTCACCGCGATCCAGACCAGCGCATCCGGCGAGAGCGTGCTTGTCGTGCGCGACAACAAGGCGGTCGGCGTCGCCGTCAAGACCGGGCAACGGATCGGCGAGCGCGTCGTGGTGGAGCAGGGGCTTGCACCAGGCGATCACATCGTCACCGCGGGCCAGCTCCGCGTCATGCCGGGCGCGGCCGTCCAGACGACCATGGCGCAGACGCCGGAGAAGGGACGCTAGCCCCGCGCGCGGCGCCCGAGGAATCATCATGCATTTCACCGACATCTTCATCCGCCGGCCGATCCTTGCGACGGTCGTCAGCCTGCTGATCCTCCTGATCGGCGCCGCGGCCATGGTCTCGCTGCCGGTGCGGCAATATCCCAGCATGGAGAGCGCCACCATCCAGGTCGACGTCTCGTTTCCCGGCGCGACCCAGGACGTCATGCAGGGCTTTGTGACGTCTGTGATCGCGCAGTCGATCGCGACCGCCAACGGCATCGAGTACATGACCTCGAACTCGACGCTCGGCCTCAGCCAGATCAAGGCCAAGCTGGTGCTCAACGCCAATGCTGACCGCGCCATGACCGAGGTGCTCGCCAAGGTGCAGCAGGTCAAGTACCGGATGCCGGCCGGCGTGTTCGACCCTGTCATCACCAAGATCACCGACGGCGCGTCGGCGGTGCAGTACATCGCCTTCACCAGCGACACGCTGACGCCGGCGCAGATCACCGACTTCGCCACCCGCGTGGCGCAGCCGCTGCTCACCTCGGTGCCCGGCGTGGCGTCGGCCGACACCTCGGGCGGCTCGTCGCTGGCGATGCGGGTGTGGATCGATCCGTTCAAGCTCGCGGCGCGCGGCTTGACCGCGGCCGATATTTCCGCCGCGCTGCGCTCCAACAACGTGCAGGCCGCGCCCGGGCGATTGCGCGGCGAGATGACCGTCACCAACATCACGGCGGCGACCGATCTGCGCAATCTCGACGATTTCCGCAAGATGGTGATCAAGACCAGCGCCGGCGGCGGAGGCCTGGTGCGGCTCGGCGACGTCGCGGCGCTCGAGATCGGCGGCGAGAATTACGATTCCAATGCGCGCGACAGCGGCAGGCCCACCGTCTACATCGCGGTGCAGCCGACCCCCGACGGCAACCCCCTGGAGATCGTCGCCGCCACCGCCAAGGTGATTGAGGACCTCAACCGTGTGGCACCGCCCGGTTTGAAGGTCGCCGACGTCTTCAACATCGTGCACTTCGTCAAGGCCTCGATATCGGAGGTGCAGCATTCGCTGGCCGAGGCGATCGCGATCGTGGTGGTGGTGATCCTGTTGTTCCTGGGCTCGTTCCGCTCCGTGCTGATCCCCGTGGTCACCGTGCCGCTGTCGCTGGTCGGCACCGCCGCGATGATGCTGGCGCTCGGCTTCTCGATCAATCTCCTGACCTTGCTCGCGATGGTGCTGGCGATCGGGCTGGTGGTCGACGACGCCATCGTGGTCGTGGAGAACATTCATCGCCACATCGAGGAAGGACGGAGCCCCGGCGACGCGGCCCTGATTGGCGCACGCGAGATCATCGGTCCCGTGATCGCGATGACGATCACGCTCGCCGCGGTCTATGCGCCGATCGGCCTGATGGGCGGCCTGACCGGCAGCCTGTTCCGCGAATTCGCCTTTACGCTGGCGGGCTCGGTGGTGGTCTCGGGCGTCATCGCCCTGACCTTGTCGCCGATGATGAGCGCGCAGCTGCTCGGCGAAGCCACCTCGCACGGCCGGTTTGCCCGCTTCGTCGAGCATCAGTTCTCAAGGCTGTCGCGCGGCTACGGCCGGCTGCTGGCCGCGACGCTCAAGATGCGCGCCGCAGTGCTGCTGTTGGCATTCAGCGTGCTAGCGGCGATCCTGGTGCTGTTCCTCGGCAGCCAGCGCGAGCTCGCGCCCTCCGAGGACCAGGGCTATGTGTTCACGGTGCTTCGCGCGCCGCAATATGCCAGCGTCGACTACACCACGCGCTCCTCTGACCAGATCGACCAGCTGTTTCGCTCGTTTCCCGAATACCACGCGAGTTGGTTCATCAACGGTACCGACGGGCAGAACCACGCCTTCGGCGGCATCACCCTGACCGATTGGGACAAGCGCAAGCGCTCGGCCAACGACATCCAGAACCAGCTCTACGGCATGTCCTACGGCGTGCTCGGCGCCAGCGTGACGCCGTTCCAGCCGGCCGCGCTGCCGGCGGCGACCGGCGGCCTGCCGTTCCAGATGGTGGTGCGCTCGGCCGGCGATTTCGCCACCATCTACCAGGAGGTCGAGACGCTGAAGCAGGCTGCATGGAAGAGCGGGCTGTTCGCCTTCGTCGACAGCGATCTTGCCTTCGACAGCCCGACCGCGCGGATCACCATCGATCATGCCAAGGCGGCCGAGGCCGGGGTCAGCATGCAGACCATCGCCGACACGCTCGCGGTGCTGGTCGGCGAGAACTATGTCAACCGCTTCAATTTCTTCGAACGCTCCTACGAGGTGATCCCGCAGGTGCGCCAGGCCGACCGGGTCACACCCGAAGGGCTCGGAAACTTCAACGTCCGCTCGAGTTCGGGGCAGATGTTCCCGCTGTCGACGGTGATCAAGGTCAACGTCAAGCCGGAGCCGAACCGGCTGCCGCAGTTCAATCAGATGAACGCGGCGACGATCTCGGCGGTGCTGAAGCCCGGCGTGACCATGGGGCAGGCGGTGTCGTTCATGCAGGCGCAGAAGCTGTCGCCGGGCATGACTGTCGACTGGCTGTCGGACAGCCGGCAATATGTGCAGGAGGGCAACCGCCTGATCGTCACCTTCGGCATGGCGCTGATCGTGATCTTCCTGGTGCTGGCGGCGCAGTTCGAAAGTTTTCGCGATCCGCTGGTGATCATGGTCACGGTGCCGCTCGCGGTTTGCGGCGCGCTGCTGCCGCTGTATTTCGGCTTCACCACGCTGAACATCTACACTCAGATCGGCCTCGTCACCCTGATCGGGCTGATCTCCAAGCACGGCATCCTGATGGTGAGCTTCGCCAACGAGATCCAGCATCATGAAGGGCTCGACCGGATCGCCGCGATCCAGAAGGCGGCCGCGGTGCGGATGCGGCCGGTGCTGATGACGACAGCCGCAATGGTCGCGGGCCTCGCGCCGCTGCTGTATGCCGACGGCGCCGGCGCGGCGAGCCGCTTCGCCATCGGCATCGTGGTGGTGATGGGCATGCTGATCGGCACGCTGTTCACGCTGTTCGTGCTGCCGACCTTCTACATCCTGATCGCGCGCGACCATCGCGCGGCGGCCGCCCCGCGGCTCGAAAGCGTCGCGGCGAGGGGCGAGATTGCGGCGTGATTAGAGCACGTATTTCGAGCCGGGAATCTTGCGCAGCACGGCTGTGACCGCCCAGCTCAGCGCCACGGTGGCGAAGAAGGCGATCGCGGCCTTGGCGAACGCCGGCAGCTCCATATCGAACAGCCAGTATTGCAGCCACAGCACGATCGGATAGTGCACCAGGAACATGCCGTAGGCGTCGCCCTGCATGCGGTCGAGCAGCGTCGGGCCCGACGATTTCGATTGCAGGAAATAGGCCAGGATCGCGAACAGGATCGAGGCGCTGAACAGCACGTAGAAGCTGCCGTAGATGGCGAGATACCAGCCGGGCAGCGGATCGGGGTTACCGATGATCATGCGCTTGATGTAGATCATCACCCACATCAGGCAGTAGGGGATCAGCGTGATGCCGGTCCAGAACCAGCGCCGTTCGGTCAGCCGTCCGTGCGCGCTGAGCACGCCACCCTCGAGGTTCGCCGCGCCGATGCCGGCGCCAATGAAGAAATAGGCGGCATACAGCAGCACGCGGCTCGCCTGCACCGAAAACGGTCCGAGCTCGAACCAGTAGTTCTGGCCGTAATGGACAAGCATCGGCAGGTAGACGGCGGCGCTGACGACAACGAGGAACAGCCAGAATTTCGAGGGACGCTCAAATCCCTTGATCGAGAGACGGTTGATCGGGTCGAGCAGATGCGGCGACACCCGGTATAGCAGGCTCGCCGTCAGGTCGAAGGCCATCAGGACATAGACGAACCAGATCGGGCCGCTCGGCCATGGCCCGAATGTCATGGTTCTCCGCCAGAACTCGGAGAAGCTCAGCTCCGGCGTCGCGCGCAGCGCGATCGCGTAATAGGCGATGGGAATCACGGTGAACGCGCAAATCACGAACGGCAGGCCGAGCCGCAGCAGCCGATCGCGCAGGAAGATCGGCCACGACTTGCGGCCGAGTCCGGGCCAGACGAACAGTCCCGACAGGAAGAAGAACATCGCCATGAAGAAGCTGTCGGTGGCGAGCACCACGCAGTCGAAACCGATCCACGATGTCGGGTCGGTGTGCCCGAAATAGGTGTAGGGGATCACCGCGTGGTGCAGCAGCACGACCAGCGTCAGGAAAGTGCGCGCGCGGTCCAGCGCGACATTGCGCTTGTGGAGCTTCGGTGCTGTCTGGACGTCGACGGCCGGAGCCGCGTGAGCAATCGATTTCATGGTGCCACCAGCCGGGTCTGCAGCCTGATGTTGCAATCGGGAACCTGATTCAGCAAGGCCCAATCGGCCGGATGGGGGAGAATCGAGGTCGGTCATCTCGGCGAAGCTGTTTCGTTTTTGGAACTGCGGTCGGGTGCGCGCGTTCTCGTCCGACCTGGCGGACACGCGCGGCTATGAGGTGCGAGCAATGACAATTCTGAAATGGGCGCTGATCTTCCTTGTTGTATCGATCATCGCGGGTTTGCTTGGCTTCACCGGCATTTCCGCCGCCTCCGCCGACATCGCCCGCTTTCTGTTCTATGTCTTCGTCGTGATCTTCCTGGTGCTCCTGATCCTCGGGCTCACGATATTCAGGGTATAGTCGGGATCGGCCCGAACGCTCCCGACGTCATGCCGCGGCCTCGCCCGGGCATTGCCGTTTTGCAGGCTAGGTCAGCGCGCGACGGAAGGCCGGGCGCGACACCCGGCGCTTGCGGCAGGCGACGATTCCCCTAGGCGACTTCCTCGATCTTGACCTTGTCCGGATAGAAGGCGAGGTGGCCGGCGATCTCGGTCATGGCCGGAAAGGGCTCCTCATAGGTCCAGATCGCGTTGTCCAGCGTCTTGCCGTTGGCCTTGATGCTGAAGTAGCTCGCATCCCCCTTGTACGGGCAATGCGTGGTCCGCTCGGTGCGGGTCAACAGCTCCATGTTGGCGTCCTGCCGGGGGACATATTGCACGGCCGGATAGCTCGCTTCCTTTAAGGTCAGCGCATGGGTAGTCTCGGCGATCACGACGCCGTCGGCGGTGACGCGGACGCGCTTGGCATTGGGCGTGATCGTGATCGGATGGTCGGGGCCGGGGAGCTTCATGGTTCTGCGCCTCTTCTGGTCATTTCGGCGTGATGGCTTGTGACCGATTGATGCAGGTTTAAATCGCTGGGAATGGGAATATAGTGTGCCCGGGATGACCTAGAAGACCCCAAGCGCTAGGTTTTATCCTTAGGTTTATCTGGCCGAGTCGGCCTGATTCGAACGACCTGACGGAGGTGGACTGGGATGCCGATGGACGCCCGTGATATCGAATCGATGATCAAGGCAGCGATCCCCGATGCCGAGGTGACGATCCGCGATCTGGCCGGCGACGGCGACCACTACGCGGCCACTGTTATTTCCGAGTCCTTCCGCGGCAAGTCCCGCGTCCAGCAGCACCAGATCGTCTACCAGTCGCTGAAGGGCCAGATGGGCGGCGTGCTGCACGCGCTGGCCCTGCAGACCGGCGTGCCGGAAGGCTAGGGTCCCGGCGGCCAGCGGGCGGGGGCCTCGAGCGATGGTGGACAATCCACGCGGTGCGATGTTTCGTGTCATCGTGCCGAACCAGCACAGCCGCGTCACCAATGCCGAGCTGTTCTTCGACCTCGTCTTCGTCTTCGCCGTCACGCAGCTGTCGCATACGCTGCTGCACCACTTCACCCCGCTTGGCGCGGTGCAGGTCACGCTGCTGTTCCTCGCGGTGTGGTGGGTGTGGGTGTTCACCACCTGGGTCACCAACTGGCTCAATCCCGAGCTGACGCCGGTCCGCCTGCTGCTGTTCGTCCTGATGCTGGGCGGGCTGTTGCTGTCGACCTCGATTCCGACCGCCTTCGAGGGCCGTGGGCTGTGGTTCGCCGGGACCTATGCGGCGATGCAGATCGGCCGCACCGCGTTCTGGCTGCTGGCGACGCCGCGGCGCCGGACGGCGGTGCGCCACAACGCGATCCGCATCCTGACCTGGCTCTCCTGCTCGGCCGTGCTGTGGATTCTCGGCGGCTTCGCCGAGCACGAGACGCGGATGTGGTTCTGGATCGCGGCGCTGACCATCGAATATATCGCGCCGGCCGCGCGGTTCTGGACCCCGGGGCTCGGCTTTTCCTCGATCGAGGCGTGGTCGGTCGAGGGCGGCCACATGGCCGAGCGCTGCTCCCTGTTCGTCATCATCGCGCTCGGCGAGGCCATCGTGGTCGACGGCGCAACCTTTGCCGAGCTGACCTGGACGCCGGAGAACATGGCGGCGTTCATCTCGGCGCTGGTCGGCAGCATCGCGATGTGGTGGATCTATTTCCACAAGGGCGCCGAGGCCGGCTCGGACATGATCTCCAAGTCCGAGGAATCCGGCCGCGTGGCGCGGATCGCCTATACCTATCTGCACATGCCGATCGTCGGCGGCATCATCCTCACCGCGGTCGCCGACGAACTGGTGCTGAAGCACCCGTCCGGCCATTCCGATCTGAAGACGATCGTCAGCTCGATCGGCGGGCCCATGCTGTTCCTGGTCGGGACCATCCTGTTCAAATATGTGATCCGCAACTTCCTGCAGCTGTCGCACGGCGTCGGCATCGTCGCGCTGGCGATCACGGCCTATTTCGCGCGCGAGATATCGCCGCTGGTACTCTCGATCGTTACCACCGCGATCATGATCGTGGTCGCGGCGTGGGAGTCGATCTCGCTGCGGTCGACGGGGGAGGAATAGCGGCCGCCGTTACTTGCGGCCGGCCTTTGCGACCAGGTGCTGCCAATAGACGAACAGTGGTGCGCCGATCACTTCGAGCGCGGTGAAGCCCACGAAGGGCAGCGGCGGCAAGCCGACCATCACCATCGACAGCAGTCTGCCGATGCCGCCGAGGAAGATGCCGCCCCATACCACCCGAAACAGCACGCCTTCGCTCTCGATGCGCGGCACCAGCCAGAGCAGCGCGAGGCCGGGACCGAGCCAGACCCCGCCGAAGAAGCGCAGATTGCTGTCGAGCACCGGCAGCGCCGGAACGCCCGAGGAGGCGTAGAGCGGATCGCTGACGCCGAGCATGGTGATGATGCCGGTGAGGATCGGGACCAGGGCGAGCAAGGCCGTTGCGATCTGCAGCGCACGCCGGCCCATGCCCCGTCCCCTTGGTTTGAGTGCTAGTCCGCGACCAGCGCGTGCACCGAGAACATCGTGTTGGCGTCGGTCCAGCTCTCGCGCACCGTCCAGCCCCCGCTGCGGGCGAGCGCGGTGAAACGCTCGAGCGAGTACTTGTAGCTGTTCTCGGTGTGAATGCTCTCGCCGGGCCGGAACGCGAAGGTATTGCCGAGGATGCGCACGGTCTGCGCCTTGCGGCTGATCAGGTGCATCTCGATGCGATGGCGGTCGCGGTTGTAGATCGAGCGGTGCGTGAAGCCCGACAGATCGAAATTGCCGCCGAGCTCGCGGTTGATGCGAACCAGCACATTGAGGTTGAACCGCGCGGTGACGCCGGCCGCGTCGTTATAGGCGTCGTACAGCACGCGCTCGTCCTTCTCGAGGTCGACGCCGATGATCATCTGCGCGCCGTGGCCTAGGATATTGCGCGCGCTGCGCAGGAAGGCCAAGGCCTCGCTCGGCTCGAAATTGCCGAGCGTCGAGCCGGGGAAGAAGCCGACCTTCGGCATCGCGGCGACGGCTTCGGGCAGCGTGAACGGCGTGGTGAAATCGGCCGCGACCGGGTAGATGCCGAGACCGGGGAAATCCTTCCGCAACCCGTCGGCCTGGGCTTTGAGGAAATCGCCCGAGATATCGACCGGCACGTAGGCTGCGAATTCGCAATGCTCGAGCAACAGGCGCACCTTGGTGGTCGCGCCGGCGCCGAACTCGACCAGCGCCGCGCCGTCAGGGATGATCGCGGCGATCTCGTCGCCGCGGTCGTGCAGGATGCCAAGCTCGGTGCGCGTCGGATAATATTCCGGCAGCACCGTGATCTGCTCGAACAGCTCGGAGCCGGTGGCGTCGTAGAAATATTTCGGCGACAGCCGCTTCGGGTGACGGGCGAGATCGCCGATCACGTCGCCGGCGAACACTGATGTCGCTTCGTCGAACGGATACGCTTTGGCCAAAGCGGCGGCATGCACATTCATGATACTCTCCCGAACGCGCTTACCGGCGCGCCATTGATGTCGACAGTGCTTGATCAGGCATAGTCGGCGAGGCGTAACCCCGTGAATTGCCAGCGATGGTGCGGATAGAAGAAGTTGCGGTAGGTGACACGGCTGTGACCTGCGGGCGTCGCCAGCGACGAGCCACGCAGCACGAGCTGGTTGACCATGAACTTGCCGTTGTACTCACCAAGCGCGCCTTCGATCGCGCGGTAGCCCGGGTAGGGCGAATAGGAGCTGCGGGTCCATTGCCAGACGATGCCATAGGCGTCGTTGAGCAGGCCGGCGCGCGCGGCGACCTCCCATTCCATCTCGGTCGGCAGGTGCTTGCCGGCCCAGCGGGCGAAGGCGTCGGCCTCGTAATAGCTGACGTGGCAAACCGGCGCTGACGGATCGATCGGCTGCAGGCCGCCCAGCGTCATGATCCTCCATTCGCCGTCGATCTCGCGCCAGTGGCCGGGTGCCTGCCAGCCCTCGTTGCTCACGGTGCCGAAGCCATCCATCAGCCACAGCGTGGCGGTGGAATAGCCGCCGTCCTTCATGAAGGCGAGCCAGTCGGCATTGGTGACGAGGTTCTTCGCGAGCTTGACCGGGCCGATCAGCGCGCGATGCGCGGGCTTCTCGTTGTCGAAATGGAAGCTGTCGTCGGCGTGGCCGACGGTGTGGATGCCTTCGTTGAGCGTCACCCATTCCTCAGGCCCGCGATGCGACGCCGGGAAGCGCCACGTCGGATCGTAGGCCGGCGGGATCGGGTTCTGCGCGAAGGCATGCAGGATGTCGGTGTACATCAGCTCCTGATGCTGCTGCTCGTGATTGAGGCCGACCTCGACCAGCGGCACCAGCGCCTCGAGCTTGTCGGCTCCGGCTATCTGGAAGAATTTCACCACCTCGGCGTCGACATGGCGGCGGTAGGCGGTGACGTCGTCGGCGGTCGGGCGGGTCAGATGGCCGCGCTGGTGACGGGCGTGCCGCGGACCGGCGCTGACGTAATAGGAATTGAACAGATAAGCGTAGTCCGAATGGAATAGCGTATAGCCCTTGACGTGCTCGCCGAGCAGAAACTGCTCGAAGAACCAGGTGGTATGGGCGCGGTGCCATTTGGCGGGGCTCGCATCTGGCATCGATTGGATCAGCTGGTCTTCGGGCGACAGCGGTGCGGCCCGCCGCTCGGTCTCGTCGCGGACGGCGCGATAGGCCTCCACGAGCCGCTGGGCGAGCGGCCCGGATTCGGAGGACAGTGACGGGGAGGCGGCGGGAACGGCGGCCGCGGCAGAGGCTGGTTTCGTCACAGGGGTCTCCGATTCAAGGGAGAGAACGTTGCTTCGGCAAACTGGTTCCCGACGGACAGTTCGTCCTAGATAGGGGCTCCGTTACGGGAAAAAAGCCTCCCCCCGCGATGATATTGGGGCCGTCAGATAATCTCGGCCCCTTTTGGGTGCCCGGCGCATGCCAGATTTCCGCCATTTTGCTTTGGATGCACAATGGTTTGAGCTACATATATAGTCAGTCACGGGTTAGAAGGGCGGGCCGGCCGCGTTAAGGCCTGAGAGCGCCGCCCCCGAAGGAAGCGAAAATGAGCATCGAGCAATTCATCGACAACGAAGTGAAGTCGAACGACGTCGTGCTGTTCATGAAGGGCACGCCGCAATTCCCGCAGTGCGGGTTTTCCGGTCAGGTCGTGCAGATCCTCGACCACATCGGCGTCGGCTACAAAGGCCTCAACGTTCTCGAATCCGCCGAGCTGCGCAACGGCATCAAGGTCTATTCGAACTGGCCGACGATTCCGCAGCTCTATGTGAAGGGCGAGTTCGTCGGCGGTTGCGACATCATCCGCGAGATGTTCCAGGCCGGCGAATTGCAGCAGCTGTTTGCCGATAAGGGCATCCCGGTCGACGTGGCTGCCTGACCTTGACGGCGCGCCAGATCGGCAAGGCGCGGCTCGAAGTCATCGTTACCGACATCACGACCCTGCGCGTTGACGCCATCGTCAACGCGGCTAATTCATCGCTGCTCGGTGGCGGCGGCGTCGACGGCGCGATCCATCGTGCCGCGGGCCCCGAGCTGCTCGCCGAGTGCCGCGCCCTGCACGGCTGTGAGACCGGCGACGCCAAGGTCACGAAAGGCTATCGGCTCCCGGCCAAGTACGTGATCCACGCCGTCGGCCCGATCTGGCACGGCGGCACCCAGAGCGAGGATGCGCTGCTCGCATCCTGCTATCGTCGCGGTATCGAGCTGTGCCACGTCAATCAGCTTGGCTCCATTGCATTTCCCGCCATCTCGACCGGCGTCTATCACTTCCCGCCGGACCGCGCCGCCGGCATCGCGGTCAAGGCCGTCGTCGATGCCCTGGCCGCCGCACCCGGCCTCACGCAGGTGATCTTTTGCTGCTTCTCGCCCCAAAGCGGCCAGCTTCATCAGACGGTCCTGGAGGCATTTGGCAGCCCTTGTGCCCGATGATACCGCCGCTACACTTCCCCGTGATTTCCGGGGAGGGATAGTTCAAATGCATTCATTTCGTTTGACGTGCGCCGCCGCAGCCGCAGCGGTGGTGCTGGCTGCGCCGGCGTTCTCGCACACCGAGGGCACCTACGAGATTCCGGCGGGCGCGCATTTCAATCCCGCCAAGCTCGCCAAGATCAGCGAGTTCTTCAAGAACGAGGTCGCGACCGGAAAGATTCCCGGCGCCATCGTCCTGATCCAGCAGCACGGCAAGCCGGTGTATCACGAGGCCTTCGGCGTGCAGGATGTGGTCAGCAAGGTGCCGATCACGGACAAGACCATCTTCCGGCTGGCTTCGATGTCCAAGTCGATCACCGCCGTGGTGTCGATGCAGCTGTTGGAGGAGGGGAAATACAAGCTCGACGATCCCGTCTCCAAGTACATTCCGTCCTTTGCCAACGTGAAGGTCGGCGTCGAGAAGAAGGCCGAGGACGGCACCAAGACGCTCGAGCTGGTGCCGCCAAAGCGGCCGATCACGATCCTCGACCTGATGACGCATACGTCGGGTATCACTTACGGCTTCTATGGCGACAGCCTGGTCCGCAAGGCCTATAAGGAAGCCAATATCTACGGCGGAGATTTCGACCTCGCCGAATTCGCCGAGCGGATCGCCAAGCTGCCGCTGCACAACCAGCCCGGCGCGCTCTGGCAATACGGCCATTCCACCGACATTCTGGCGCGCGTGATGGAGGTGGCCACCGGCGAGAAGCTCTCGACGATCGAGCACGAAAGGCTGCTCGGCCCGCTCGGCATGAAGGACACCGGCTTCTTCGTCACCGATCCCGAGAAGCAGAAGCTGATGGCCGAGCCGATGCCGAACGACAGCGACTTCCGGGTCGGCCGGGTCAACGATCCGACCAAGGTCAAGAAATGGGAGTCAGCCAGCGGCGGCATGGTCTCGACCATGGCGGATTATTCGCGCTTCGCGCAGATGCTGCTCAACGGCGGCACCTTCGACGGCAAGACCATCCTGAAGCCGGAGACGTTCAAGGAGCTGACGACCGACCGCGTCGGGCCGGGCTCCGGCGTCGAGCGCGACTTTTTCTACTTCCCCGGCGACGGCTTCGGCTTCGGGCTTGGCATCGCGGTGCGCACCGATCCCGGCACGGCGAAGCCGCCGCCGCCCGGCGATCTCGGCGAGCTGAAATGGGACGGCGCCAGCGGCTGCTATTATGTCATCGACCGCAAGCAGGACTTCTTCTTCGTTCTGCTGGAGCAGACGCCGACCGAGCGTCAGCGCATCCAGCGGACGCTGAAGCAGCTCGTTTATGAAGCCATGGAAAACTAGAGCGTTTTCGAGCGAAGTGGATACCGGTTCGCGTGAAGCAACGTGTTGAAAAGAAGGGAATGACGGCATGATCCGATTCAGGCGGATCGGCTCGTGCGCTTGCATGCGTGGGGGCCGCGCGCTCGTCGCGTCACTCGCGCTCGCGTTGGTCGCAACAGTTGCGAAGGCCGGCTCCGCGGGGCCGGCCGCGCACAGCTTCTCGGCGGAGGGCCTCGCCAAGGTTTCCGACTATGTCCGGAACGAGGTCGCGACCGGAAAGATCCCGGGCGCGATCCTGCTGCTGCAGCAGCATGGCAAGCCGGTCTACTACGAGAAGTTCGGGGTTCGCGACGTCGCCACCGAGTTCTCGATGAGCGCCGATACCATCTTCCGCCTCTATTCGATGTCGAAGCCGATCACCACGGTCATCGCGATGATGCTGGTCGAGGAAGGCAAGCTCGCCCTCGGCGATCCGGTGTCGAAATACATCCCGGCCTTTGCCGACATGAAGGTCGGGGTGGAAAAGCGCGGCGATGAGGGCAAGATGGCGATGACGCTGGAGCCGCTGAGGCGCCCCATCACCATCGAAGACCTGATGCGCCACACCGCCGGCCTGCCTTACGGCTATTACGGCGGTGGTATCGTGAACAAGACCTACGCCGATGCCGGCCTGTTCAACAACGATCCCGACAATGCCGAATTCGTGGCGCGGCTCACGTCGCTGCCGCTCGCCGAACAACCCGGCGCGCAATGGGACTACGGCCATTCCACCGATGTGCTCGGCCGCATCATCGAGGTGATCACAGGGAAATCGCTGTTTCAGGTCGAGAAGGAGCGGCTGCTCGGCCCGCTCGGGATGAACGAGACCGCGTTCTATGTCGCCGATCGGGCGAAATGGCCGCTGATCGCCGAGCCGATGCCGAAGGATCGCACCATCAGTCCGGTCGCCGACGTCCGCAACCCGCGCAAGCCGCTGCGATGGGAATCCGGCGGTGGCGGCATGGTCGGCACCATCGGCGACTATGCGCGCTTCTCGCAGATGCTGCTGAATGGCGGCAGCTATGAGGGCAGGCGCTATCTGAAACCGGAGACCATCGCGCTGATGGCGAGGGACCATATTGGTCCGGAGACCGGCGTCGTGCGCGAGCAGAACTACTATCCCGGTCCGAACTCCGGCTTCGGCCTCGGCTTCGCGGTCCGCACTTCGGTGCCGGCGAACACAGGCTGGCCGCTGGGCGAGTATCGCTGGGATGGTGTCGGCGGCACCTTCTTCTTCATCGATCCCGCGGACGATCTGTTCGGAATCTTCATGGTGCAGACGCCGTCGCAGCGCGGCCGGATCCAGCAGGAGCTGAAGACGCTGATCTACCAGGCGATGGGACGGTAGACTTCTAGTTGCGTAGCCCGGATGCAGCGCAACGCAATCCGGGGCGGTGTTCCCCGCGGATCCTCCCGGATTTCGCGGAGCCTGTCATCGAGTGCGCGTTCGCGCGACCCGTTGGCTGCATCCGGGCTTCTGTCACGGGCCTGGGTTAGTCAATCCCTTTTTGCGTCATCCGCTTGCCGGGCACTTGCTTCTGTACGGGATCGGCGCGCGATGGCCGTCGCCTGATGGGGTGCATGAGAGGAGCCGGCCGGCCAATCTACGGAAGCGTGGTTGTGAGCCAACTTCCCGGATGGCGGCCTGACCGGATCCGTCGTCCCGGCAAGGGACTTCGCTCAGGGAAGGCCTGGTGTTGTGGCCCGCCCGGATTCGGCTGATGCTTCTTGCTTAGATGACGGCACCCTTGGCCATCGGATTGAACGGTTTTGCGTCGGTGAGCATGCGATGCAGGATCACGGCAAGCTTGCGCGCCAGGGCCACCTTGGCCTTGCTCATGCCTGCGCGCCTGGCGATCCGCATCGCCCAGCTCTTCAGAGCCGAGCAGCCCTTGAGCGGTTTGGTCAGCATGACATGAGCGGCCTGGTATAGCGCTTCGCGGACCGAAGCATCGCCGATCTTGCTGATGCGACCGCTGTAGTCAGTTTGTCCTGATTGGTACTTCTTCGGGGTCAGCCCAAAATGCGCGCCGGTTGCCTTCGATGAGCGGAACCTGGTCGGATCATCGATCGCCGCGGCATAGGTGAGAGCCACGATCGGGCCGACTGCCGGCGTGGTCATGAGAAGTCGGGCTGGAGGATGCGATCTGGCGAGCTTCTGGGTGTGTTTATCCAGACCATTGAACTCGCGCAGCACCACGGCATGGGCCTCGAGCAGCGCCTTCGCCACCAGTTCAAGCCCGGGATGGCCGGCGACGAGCTCCCTGATGCGGCCGGCGAAGCTGCGCTCGGTGGTCTTGCCTACCTTCAGGCCAAAGCCTCGCAGCACGCCGCGCACGCTGTTCTCGACATCGCGCAGTTTCGACTGCAGCAGCTTGCGCGCCGTCAGGATCGCGCGGGTCTCCTGTGCTTCGATCGACTTGCAGTGCACCGGCCGGAACCAGCCCAGCCGCATCAGCTGGGCGATGCCGCGGGCATCATTGCGGTCCGACTTCACCGGCATCGCCTTGAAGGCGTCGCGGACATGCCGCGTCTCCAACAATTCCACCGCAAGGCCCGCATCACGCAGCGCCCCATAGAGCCATTGCGACAGCGGTCCTGCTTCCAGCCCGATCCGCTCGAGGCTCACGCCCAGCGATCGGAACCAGGCGATCAGGGCCGCCGGCTCGCTGGCAACCTTCGCCTCCCGCAAAATCTTGCCCGCGCCATCAACAACGCAAATCGTAGAGCATTCCAAAGACACGTCGATTCCTGCATAGTGATACATGGTCGTCCCTTAATGATGCTTGGAGCGGGTCTTGCCCGACTCCGTTGACACCATCAGTTTGAGGGACGACCGCTCTCGGCCAAGCCGGTCGCAAGCGCGCTGTCCAATTGCGCCGTAGCGGCGACCGGCTCCATCCGTCGGCCCGTGACCCCATCTACGGATCTACGCCGCGCGCACGATGTCCCTGACGTGCCCGACCGCTTCCTCGATCATCGCCGCGGTGACGTCGAGATGCGTGCAGGCCCTGATCCGGCCGTCCATCATCGCCAGCGTCACGCCGCGCTTGCGCAGCTCGGCGACCATCTTGTCGCCGGATACCCCGGCGCCGTCGGGCTTGAAGAAGACGAGGTTGGTCTCCGGCGCCTGTACCGCGATGCCGTTGATCTGCGACAGGCCGCGCGCCAGCGCCCGCGCATTGGCGTGGTCGTCGGCGAGGCGGTCGACATGGTGATCGAGCGCATGGATGCAGGCCGCGGCGCAGACGCCGGACTGCCGCATCGAGCCGCCGAGCCGCTGCTTCCAGCGCCAGACATCGTCGATGAACGCCCTGGTGCCGGCGATCACGCCGCCGATCGGCGCGCCAAGGCCCTTGGAGAAATCGATCCAGGCGGAATCCCAGCCCGCCGTCATGTCGCGCGGCGAAATGCCGGACGCCACGGTCGCATTGAGCAGCCGCGCACCGTCCATGTGGGTGACAAGGCCGTGGGTCTTGGCGATGCGCACGATCTCGTCGAGCGCCGCCTTCTCCCAGATCGTGCCGCCGCCGATATTGGCGGTCTGCTCGACGCTGACGAGCACCTGCGGCGGCTGGTAGCGGGTGCGCGGATGCAGCGCGGCCTGGAAGGTGTCCGGCGTGAACTGGCCGTCATCGCCCGGCAGCTGCGTGATCTGGAAACCGCCGAGCGCGGCATGGGCGCCGCCCTCGCGCGCGATGATATGCGCGGTCGCATGCGCCAGGATCTCGTCGCCGGGGCGGCAATAGGCCAGCGTCGCCGCGACGTTGCACATCGTGCCCGACGGCATGAACACGGCGGCCTCCTTGCCGAGCAGATCGGCGACGCGGGCGCAGAGCTCGTTGGTGGTCGGATCGTCGCCGACCTGCTCGTCGCCGACCTCCGCCTTCGCCATCGCCTCGCGCATCGCCGGAGTCGGCCTGGTCTGCGTATCGGACAGAAGGTTGATGCGAACGGGCGGGGCCTTGGGATCGGGCCGGGCAGGGGTGTAGTGCATGATCTCTCTCTCGGTCGATATGCCCTGACTGTAGCCAAACAAAAAGGCCCCGGCAAAACCGGGGCCTTTCGGATCTCGCATGCGTGCTGTGCTCAGCGCGAATAGAATTCGACGATCAGATGCGGCTCCATCTGCACCGGGAACGGCACGTCCGAGAGGCCGGGGGTGCGCGCGAACTTCGCGGTCATCTTGGAGTGATCGACCTCGATGAAGTCGGGCACGTCGCGCTCGGGGAGTTGGGCCGCTTCCAGCACCGGGGTGAGCTGCTTGGAGGAGTCCTTGACCTCGATGAGGTCGCCGACCTTCAGCTTGTAGCTGCCGATGTTGACCTTGCGGCCGTTCACCTTGATGTGGCCGTGGTTGATGAACTGGCGCGCGGCGAACATCGTCGAGACGAACTTGGCGCGATACACCACGGTGTCGAGACGGCGCTCCAGGAGGCCGATCAGGTTCTCGCCGGTGTCGCCCTTCAGGCGGCTGGCTTCGACATAGATGCCGTGGAACTGGCGCTCGGAAATGTTGGCGTAGTAGCCCTTGAGCTTCTGCTTGGCGCGCAGCTGCACGCCGAAGTCGGAGAGCTTGCCCTTGCGGCGCTGGCCGTGCTGGCCGGGGCCGTATTCGCGGCGGTTCACGGGGCTCTTCGGGCGGCCCCAGATATTCTGGCCCATGCGGCGATCGATCTTGTACTTCGCCTCACTGCGCTTTGTCATCGCGTCCTCTTTTGCATAGCCGTCGCTATCCAGCGGCCGGCGTTTGTCAGTTTCAGGTTTGAGGAGACGCGCCCTCCTGTGTACCGGCCAAAAGGCCTGTACCGACAGGTCCGCCTCGAAAGCTCGGGGAGGACCACGGGTCGCGAAACGCATCGCGGGCCGAAACCGGCCCGCGAGCAAGGGTGGTCTTAAGGAGAAAGTCCGGTTCTGTCAAACAAAACGCAGGGCATTTTGGGCCGAATCGGCGTCAAAATTGGCCAATTTCGTCCCTCAGAGGCGGCTTCCAGCCGCCCGGACCAGCCGGGCATCGGCTTGCGGCCGGCTCGCGCCCAGTTCCGCGGCGATTTCGCCGCCCAGCACCTGCTCGAGGCGGGTCAAGGTCTGCGCGATCAGGGCGGCGTCGCAGACCAGATGGTCCCAGCGCAGCACCACGTCGACAGTGTGGTCCGGCCTGATCACGCCATAGCTCAACAGGAATGGCCCCGGGCTTAGCGCATGCAACTCGCCGGGGCCATAGGCCGCGACCGAGGTCACGCCAAAACTGCCGCAGAAATTGGCGCGCTGCCGGCCAAAATTCATCCCGATCGCCCACGCCAGGCGGCGCAGCGGCAGCGGCAGGCGCGTCACGCAGAGCATTTTGCGGAACGAGGGGATTTCGTGCAGCGGCGCGGTCTTGGCGCGGCGGATCAGCGCGTCGACCTCGGCGAGCGGCATCTCGTCGGCGGCACAGACGCGCTCGAACAGCACGCAGTCCTCGCCCTTCTCAACGCGCGCAATCGCCACCATGCCGACGCTGCGCGGCAGCTCGTAGAGGCAAGGCCACGGCCATTTGACGTGCAGCGTGCGCAGGGTCGGCTCGCTCCTGGCGACCAGCGCGAATGCCTTGACGAAGATGGCGGCCCAGCCCGGTGCCTGCGCCGCACGTGCGCGGGCCTCGACGATTGCACGGACGTTCAGGGTGCGCTTCAGGGAGACCAGCGGCACGCCAGCCGATGCATGCATCAGATCGGCGACGAGACGGCGCGGCAATGAAATCTGACGAAATTTACCGCGCATCCGTTCGGTTTAGTTCCCTTGCAAACAGGCAAAAATCAAAAGGCCCGGCGAGCTCAAATGGTTGCTCGCCGCACCTGAAGCTCAGATGAACCAACTGGCCGAAGACCAGGGGGTTCTGCTCACGGCGCTGGTATTGCCAACGGCTCGCCGGCCTTGACCACGTAGACGCCGAGCACCTTGAGCGGCTTGTCGCCTGACGTCTTGGCGTCGTGCACTGCACCTTCCGGGATCTGGTAGGAATCGCCCGCCTTCAGCTTCAACGGCGGCTTGCCGTCGATCAGAAGCTCGAGCTCGCCTTCGAGCACATAGCCGGTTTCAGCGCCGGGATGGGTGTGACGCCCCGACGCACCCCCGGCCGGAACCTCGGCGATCGCGGTGACCGTGTTGTAGCCCGGCGGAAAATCGACCTTCTGCAGCGGCGTCCGCTTGATGCCGCTCTGCTGCGCCAAGGCAGCGCCGGCACCGGCAAGGGCAATCACGGTGAGACCAAGCAGTAATCTCCTGAACATGCATTTTCCTCCCAACCCGCAAAACTCTAGCAGCGCGGAATCGCGGCGGAAAGCAGGCGACGTGTGATGTGCACTTGCGACATTGGGATTAGTTCGTTCATCCAACACCGCGGGTTTGCGCCGCATATTCATGAGCTCCTCAGGCGAACGAGTTGTCTCGGCGACCCGGAAGCTGTGAACGAGCGGAGCGCCGCGTGGCCGCGTTTGACGCCTTACCGCTTGATCCCCGCGAACGCAGCCGCAATGCCGCGCTGGAACAGCGACCAGTCGAAGCCCAGCGCGAGCGCGAGGTAGCCGCGCTCGATCATCGCATTGGCCTGTTCGGCGGTGCGCGCCACGCCGCCGATCGGCACGCCGCTTTTCATGATGCCTTGTTCGGCGCGCTGCATCAGCGCGACCACTTCGGGATCGTCGGGCAGACCGCGCTTGTTGATCGAGGTGGCGAGATCGCCGGGGCCAATCACCGCGAGGTCGATGCCCGGCGTCGCCATGATCTCGTCGATGCGGTTCACGGCATCGACATGCTCGATGGTGATCATGCAGATCATGTCGTCGTCGGCGGTCGCCATGTAGTCGTTCATCGAGACGCCCCAGCGGAACGGCGCATGGAACGGCCCCCAGAGCCGGTCGCCTTGCGGCGGATAGCGCACGCTGCGCACCGCCTTCACCGCATCGCTTGCGCTGCAGATCATCGGAAAATTGATGCCGAGCGCGCCGATGTCCATCGGTGCCTTGGCGAGATGCGGCTCGTTGGCGGCGATCCGCACCATCGGCACGCAGGGCGTGCCCGAGGTGGCCACGATCATCGCATGGGCGGTGCCGAGATCGATCGGGCCGTGCTCGAGATCGACGATGATCCAGTCCAGCGACTGCGCCATGATCTGCACGGTCTGGATGCTGGGAATGGTCGCGATCGCGCCGAAGGTCGGGCGCTTGTCGCGCCACGCCTTGCGCAGGCGATTGAGCGGCGTCAGCGGGGCTGCGGTCAAATTCGGTCCTCCCTCGAAGGAGAGCAGAGGCTAGCAGCGCGTTGTGACGGCGAAAAGGATCAGGCCGGGACGCGGCCGCCGAAGAATGGCGTCAGCGCTTCCGTCAGCGCGTGCGGGCGCTTCGAGGTGAAGATCATCTCGGCGCCGGCCTGGTCGCTCTCGTGGCCGGCCGGGCCGAGCAGGTCGGCGACGCGGCGTGCGATCGCCGGCGCCGGATCGATCCAGTCGACCGGCCAGGGCGCGAGCCGGGTCAGCCGCTCCAGCAGCAGCGGGTAATGCGTGCAGGCCAGCACGACGGTGTCGGTGCGGGCGGGGTCGTGGGCGCCATCGCCGACGAAGCAGGGCGCGAGCTCGGCCGCGATGTCCTCGTCGCGCACGCTCTCGCCGCTGAGGGCGGCCTCCGCCAGCGAGGCGAGCTCGCCGGAGCCGACCAGCGTCACCTCGCAGCCCTGCGCAAAGTCCGAGATGAGCTTGCGGGTATATTCGCGCTTCACGGTGCCCCTTGTGCCGAGCACCGACACCCGCTTCGTTTTCGACGAGGCGCAGGCCGGCTTGATCGCCGGCACGGTGCCGACGAAGGGCAAAGGATAGGCGTCGCGCAAATGCGACATGACCAACGTGGATGCCGTGTTGCAGGCGATCACGACGAGGTCGGGCGCGCGGGCCGTGATCAGTTCACCGATCAGTGGCACCACGCGGGCGATGATCTCGTCCTCGCCGTGGTGACCATAGGGGAAGAAAGCGTCGTCGGCGACATAGACGTAATGCGCGTCGGGCCGGGCGCGGACGATCTCGCGCAGCACGGTGAGGCCGCCGAGGCCGGAATCGAACACAAGGATGGTCGGGGGAATGGACACGCGAAAATTCTATCCGAAGCAGGGTTACCATTCAGTTGTCTTTGGCCATCCGGGGGCTTCGGCCGACAAAAGGCGGTGAAGCCGGGAATTTCACATGGCCTTGACCGATAGCTGCAAGTATCACGGCAAACTATTGCTGCGACGTGTGAAATCCAAAAATGCGGCCGCAAGGGGGCAACGCGACATGATCCGCAATACCGCAGCGAGCTGGGGCTCGCTCGCCCGCGCGTTCCACTGGGGGCTCGGCATCGCCATCATCGGCATGCTGGCCTATGGCTGGTGGATGAACCACGTCCCGGCGCGGGCGGACAAGTTCTTCTACCGCTCGATCCACGCCGATATCGCCTACCTGGTGCTGCTGCTCACCGTGCTGCGGCTGGTCTGGCGCGGCCTTAACCCGACGCCTGCGCTGCCGGCCGACATGCCCTCTTGGCAGCGGATTGCCGCCCGGGTCAGCCACGGCGCGCTCTATGCCGTCACCATCCTGGTGGCGATGCTGGGCTGGGCGCATTCCGGCGCCCGCGCCCAGGATTATTCGAGCTTCTTCGGCCTGTTTCACGTTCCCCAGATCACCTCGCCCGACAAGGCGGCGGCGGATGCCTTTGAGCATCGCCACATCTTCTTCGCCTATGTCTTGCTAGCGCTGATCGTGCTGCACCTCGCCGCGGTCGCCTTCCACCACTTCGTCAAGCGCGACCGTGTCGCCGCGCGGATGATCCGCGCCAGTCCGGCCGATCACGCGACTTGAGGCAAAGTCTACCTCTTCCGACGGGGAGAGGTGACTACCACGTCCGTGCTGACCTACCCCGCCGGCATCTGCTTCTCGACCAGGCGCACCCAGTAGGAGGCGCCGTGGCCGAGGATGTTGTCGTTGAACTTGTAGGCGGGGTGGTGGCACATCGGACCGTCGCCCATGCCGAGGAAGACGAACGCGCCGGGGCGCGCCTCCAGCATGAACGCAAAATCCTCGGCGCCCATCACCGGCACCAGATTGTCGTTGACGCGGTCGGCGCCGACCACGTCGCGGGCGACCTCGGCGGCGACGCCGGCCTCGCGCGCGTGGTTCAGCGTCACCGGATACATGCGTCCATAATCCGTCTCGGCCGAGCCGCCATAGGCCTTGGCGATGCTGGAGGCGACCTCGCCGATCCGGCGCTCGACCAGGTCGCGCACACCTGGATCGAGCGTGCGCACGGTGCCGCCCAGCGTCACGGTCTCCGGGATCACGTTGAACGCGGTGCCGGCCTCGAACATGGTGATCGAGATGACCGCCGATTTCAGCGGGTCGACATTGCGCGATACGATCGATTGCAGCGCATTGATGATCTGGGCACCGATCAGCACGCTGTCGACCGCCTCGTGCGGCGCGGCGCCGGCGTGACCGCCCTTGCCGTGGACGACGATCTTCAACGTGTCCGACGAGGCCAGCATCGGTCCCGGCGTGGTCGCGAAGTAACCCTCGGGCAGGCCCGGCATGTTGTGCAGGCCGTAGACCTCCTGAATGCCCCAGCGGGTCATCAGCCCGTCGTCGACCATCGCCTTGCCGCCGGCGCCGCCTTCCTCGGCGGGCTGGAAGATCACGACCGCGGTGCCGTCGAAATTGCGCGTCTCGGTGAGATATTTGGCGGCGCCGAGCAGCATCGCGGTGTGGCCGTCATGGCCGCAGGCGTGCATCTTGCCGGGAATCTTCGAGGCGTAGGCGACGCCCGAAGCCTCCGCGATCGGCAGCGCGTCCATGTCGGCGCGCAGGCCGATGGTTTTTCCTGAAGTGGACTTGCGGCCGCGGATCACGCCGACCACGCCGGTGCGCCCGATCCCCGTCACCACCTCGTCGCAGCCGAACTCGCGCAGCTTCTCGGCGACGATGCCGGCGGTGCGGTGGACTTCGTAGAGCAGTTCGGGATTCTCATGGAAGTCGTGGCGCCAGGCGGCCATTTCATCCGAGAGGGCGGCAACGCGATTGACGATGGGCATGGGAGGGTCCGTTTCTTGTTGTCGGAGGGAAGGTCGGTTCGTAGGGCGGGTCAGCGTAGCGTAACCCGCTGCGTTGGGGGAGTGGAGAAGAAACCGGTCTATGGTGGCGGCCGCGGCGCACGCGTTGCCGCGAAGGAGACCCTCTCCCTTTCCCGCTTGCGGGGGAGGGCTGGGGTGGGGGCTCTCTCGGCGAGTCACATCGTGGAGAGAGCCCCCACCCGGATCGCGATGCGATCCGACCTCCCCCGCAAGCGGGAGAGGTGCAGAGAGCTCGCGGGCTGGCCGACTATTGAGGTCTAAAGGTTTGCCAGCCCGCATTCGACGGCGAGGCGGACCAGCTGGGCGTCGGTCCGCATGCCGGTCTTGGCCTTGATGAGGTAGTGATAGTTCTGCACGGTCTTGGTGCTGAGGTTGAGGTTGGCGGCGATCTGCTCCTTGGTGCTGCCGGCCGCCAGCTGCCGGAGGATTTCGATCTCCCGCTCGCCGAGCTGGTCGAGCGCCGATCGGGTTGGCACCAGGCTCTCCAGCGCCAGCACGCGCGCAACGTCGTCGCTCATCGCATGCTCGCCGCGCGCCACCGAGCGGATCGCCGCGATCAGCTCGGCCGGTTCGCTGCCCTTGGTGACGAAGCCGCTGGCGCCGGCGCCGAATGCCGCCTTCACCTGGGCCGCCTCGCTGTGCATGCTGAAGACGAGGATGCGCGCGTCGGCGTCGCGCGCGCGGATGTTGCGGATCGCCTCCAGTCCGCTGGCACCCGGCATCGAAATGTCCATCACCACCACATCGGGCCGGTGCGACTTGAACGCGCGATAGGCATTGGCGGCGTTGTCGGCTTCGGCGACCACGCGGAAATCGTCCTGATGCTCGAGCACGCGCCGGTAGCCCTGGCGGACGACCGGATGATCGTCCACCAGCAGGATCGAGATGCCCCGAATCTCCGCCGTCGTCGACGTCACGGTTGTCATCTCACGCGGCGAGCGGGATCGTGGCGGCGACCGACAGGCCGCGGCTGGCGCGCGCGATCGACAGCGAACCGCCGAGGGCCGTGACGCGCTCGCTGACGCCGGTGAGGCCGAAGCCCGCGGATTGCGCCACCTTGGCCGCATCGCCGCCGCCATCGTCCTCGACGCGCACCAGCAGGGCGTTCTCGCTTCCGGTTCTCCGCTCGATCCGCAGCACGATCTCGCGCGCCGAGCTGTGGCGCAGCGCATTGGTCAGGCACTCCTGCGCGACGCGATAGGCGGTGGCGGCGACCGTGCCGCTGATGTCGGCAAGGTCGCCCCGCAAATCGAGCTGGATCATCGGTCGCGCCGTGCGCGACCGCCAGCTGTCGACGAGATCGACCAGGCTTGCCTCCAGCCCGAGCTCTTCGGCCGGCGGATGGCGCAGCCGGTTCAGTGTATCGCGCAGGCACGCCATGATGCGGCGCGTCGCCTGCGAGATCATCCGTGCATCCTGCGCAACTTCGGTGCCGGCGGCATACTTGTCCCCGGCGCTTGCCTCGATCGTGTTGGCGAAGGCGAGGATCGCGGTGAGGTTCTGGCCGAACTCATCGTGCAGCTCGCGCGCCAGCGTGCGGCGTTCGTCGTTGCGGATTTCGAGCAGCCGCCGGGTCAGCACCGTGCGTTCCTCCTCGGCGAGCGCGAGGCGGTCGCCGAGATCGCTGACGGCGCGCCCGATCATCGCGAGCTCCATCGAGCGGACGCGCGGCAGCGGCGTACGGTACTCGCCGTCGGCCATGCGCCGCAGCGCCGACACGATTGAGTGGGCGGGCGCCAGCGTGTGCGCGATCGCAAGCGAGGCGAGCAGCGCGATGGCGAGCGCCATCAACAGCGCGACATGGATGTTGTCGAGAATGTGCTGCCAGGCGAGCGCGATGGCGGCGTCCGGATCGGCGATGGCGCGGACGGTTCCCGCGGTCGCGGCGCGGGCGCTGATCGGCCGCTCCACGGTGGCGTGATCGCCGAGTACCATCTGCACGGTGGCCGCGAACCAGCGCGGCGGCGCCTTGCCGATCCCCTTGCTCTGGCCGCAGAGTGGCTTCTCGAAGGCGCCGGCCGGGTCGAACTGCACGCAGATCCCGGGCGCGATCAGGCCCATGGTTTCGATGGTGCGCCAGTCCGGTGCCGGCAGCAATTGCTCGCGCATCCGGTTGCTGCGCAGCAGCAATTCGCGCCAGTACAGCGCTTCGAGCGATTGCGAAACCCGCTCGGCGGACGCCTGGGTGGCGCGATCGACGCTGCGATAGGCGTCGATCGTGGCCCAGACGGTGGCTGCGCCGAGGCATAGCGCGACGATCACGAGCAGGCGGGCGACCAGTTGAAGCACGAGGCGCATGCGATCACTCCACGGCCAGAGCATGATCCGCAACGGAGAGAAGCGGGTGGTCATGCTCAAACGAGAGATGCGATGCTAACAGCAGCGCTGTTCCCCGCCAATCGCAAGCATGCGAAGCTGCGCAGGTCGGGAAATTTGCCCGACGAAATCTGGGCAGATGTCTTTGGACGGCGCAGGCCGGCTCTGCTCTAACGGAAAGTGAGGCCCGCGGAGCCTCATGGAACAGTCGCCACAGGGAGCTCACGCAGCATGGATGCCAAGGTCGACGTCGCGGCCGCATCGGCCGGCACGGACGCGGCGGAGCGCAGCGCCCTGCTGCTCTGGATGATCTTCACCGGCCTTTCGCTGTTTGCCGCCTTCCTGCTGTGGCGCTACGGGCTGATCCGCCTCATGATCAGTTCCGACCGCACCTACATTTCCAGCGTCATCGCCGTCCTCTACATCGTCACCTGCATCCATTGCTTCTGGCGGACGCGGGCGATCGCGCGGGAAGGCGAGGTCGCGCGCTCCTGCCGCACCATCCTCGCCACGCCGGATGGCGCCAAGATCCTTGCATCGGGGGCGCTTGCATCGGATGCGCGCGGCCTGCCCGGCGGGCTCGTCACCGATCACATCAAAAGCCTGGTGCAGAAGGCCGAGGCGCAGGCCAAGGGACGCATCGACCAGACCCTGCTGCTGCGGACGCTGGCGGACCGGCTGCGCGGGTCCAACGGCTTTGGCGCCTTCGTCTCCGACACGCTGATGAAGCTCGGCCTGCTCGGCACCATCATCGGCTTCATCATCATGCTGGCGCCGATCGCTTCGCTGGATGCCGCCGACAAGGTCGCGATGAAATCGTCGATGGGCCTGATGAGCGACGGCATGGCGGTCGCGATGTACACGACGCTGGCCGGGCTGATCGGATCGATCCTGGTCCGGATCCAGTATTACATGCTCGATTCCGCGACCCAGCGGGTGTTTTCCGACGCCGTCGTGCTAACCGAGACGCACGTTACGCCGGCCCTGGAACGTCGCCTTGGTGCGCCGTCATGATGGATGAGTTCGGGCTCTATCCACGCGAGGAGCCGTTCGATCCGCTCGGCGTCATGCTGTTCAAGGCGCTGCAGGTCATCGCCTTCCTGTTCTTCCTGGCGCTGCTCGCGGTGTCGCCGGACTCCAAGGAAGGCAAGATCGAATCCAAGGCGGAGTTCATCATCACGATGGACTGGCCGGACAATCATCCTGACGACCTCGACCTGTTCGTGCAGGATCCGGCCGGCAACATCGCCTGGTACCGGCATCGCGAGGCCGGCTTCCTGACGCTCGATCGCGACGACCGCGGCGGCGCCAACGACTTCATCATCGTCAACGGCAAGAAGATCGCCTCGCCGATCCGCGAGGAGATCGTCACGCTGCGCGGCGTCGTTGCCGGCGAATACACCGTCAACGTCTCGCATTTCCAGGCCACGACCGGCGAGCCGGTGCAGGCCAATGTGAAGGTGCAAAAACTCAATCCGACGGCGCAGGTGATCTTCGACGACAAGCTGACCGTCGATCACACCGGCGACGAGAAGACCGCGGTCAGGTTTCGTCTCGACGCCGAAGGCAAGGTGATCAACGTCGACCGGCGGCCGAAATCGCTGCTCGAGACCTTCCGCAGCAGCTGGCGCAACGGCGGCGACCTCGATCCGAAAACCGGTGTCCCGAAAACCGGCGTCAGGGTGCTCCGCAATGATTAGCTTGCAGTCAGTGATCCTCACGCTTGCGGTCGCATACGCGGTGGTCGGTGCGCTGCTCTTGATCGTGCTGGTCTATGCGCGGCTGCACTGGTCGCTGAAGGCCGTCGTCATCGTCGTGACCAGCGCGTTCTACTTCGTCAGCTTCGGCGGCATGCGCGGTCTGCTTGGCTGGGCGTCCGCAGAAAAACTGCCGGCGAATTTCAAGCTGCTGTCGACGCGCATCGTGGAGCCGCATTCGCTCGAGGGCGACCCGGGCTCGATCTATCTCTGGGTCGAGGAGCTTGACGAGGACAACCGGCCGAGCGCGATCCCGCGCGCTTTCCGCATTCCCTATAGCGAGGCGTTGGCGGAGCAGACCCACACCGCCGAGAACGAGATCAAGGCCGGGCATCCGCAAGGCGGGCGGGCGGCGGATTTCGGCGGCGGCGACGGCACCATCATGGACTTCGTCAGGGAGTACATCACGCCGAAGACGATCGTGGAGACGACCGGCGGTGATTCCACGACGGGGACGTTCGTGGCTCCGCCGGCCGGCGCGCAAGGGTCGGTGTTCACGCCGCTGCCGCCGCCCCGGATGCCGCCCAAGGACGAGCAGCAATAGCGGGATGCCTACCCGGGAGGGTGGCACAAAAATAGGGATCGGCAATAATCAGTCAGCGGGATGGACAGTAATCATCCGGAATTCCTCAATTCCCTGAAGTGTGTAGTCTTGTGGCTAACCGGGGCTAGATTTTATCCCCAAGCCATTTTTCCCGGCAAAGGGGCCGCTGCGTGAAGCGGCCCCTTTCGATTCCGGCGGCAAGGCCCGGTGAGAGGCCGGCGCGGCGGGGCGGGCTTACAGCACCGTCAGAAATGCGATCGCGAGAACCATCAGCCACCCGACAATGACGAGCGAGACCACCGCGCCCGCGGTGATCTTGGCGATCTCCTTCAAGGTCATTGGCCGGTCCATGCAAACCTCTCCTGGCTAGCCCTGAGCGGAGACATAGGCACGGACCGGCATATCGCCCCGACCGCTCACGGAACGTTGTAGCGCCCATAAGCCAGGGGTGGACCGTTCCGGGGGGGGGGCCACGGCTGTCATGTCACAAAATATTGTCTGACAGATATTGAAATCTGTCAGCGAGATGGTGTATATACTCGGGAGCCCAAGGGAGGAGGGCGCCCAGTGGCTGTTCCGGCGTTTGGCCAGGGAGCCGGACTTAATTTGACTACCTCGAAGGACTACCTCCATGACCATAGAAATCTTTCAATTGACCGCCCAGATTCAACAGTGGCTCAATCTTCGCGTCGCCCGCCACTTGGCCGCCCAAGCCGCCAAGTTCACCCGCGGGCAGGACAGCGATAACCAGACGGTAAACGCATGAACGAGGCGGTGGTTTTGACACCCGAGCGGATCCTTGAGGCAACTGAGGATGTCTTGAGGCGCTTCGGGCTGACCAAGGCCACTGTTGTCGACGTTGCCCGTGCGCTGGATGTCAGCCACGGCAGCGTCTACCGTCACTTCCCCAGCAAAGCCTCGCTGCGCGATGCCGTCGCCAAGCGCTGGCTCGACCGCGCCAATGAGCCGCTGTGCAAGATCGCAGCCGGCGATGGTCCGGCGCCGGAGCGGCTGGAACAATGGCTGCGCACCGCCTTCTCGATCAAGCAGAAGAAGGTCTGTGACGATCCCGAGATGTTCGCGACCTACCTTGCGCTGGCGCAGGACGCGCGCGAGGTGGTGGAAGCCTACAAGGACAAACAGGTCGATCTGATCGCGAAAATCCTGTCCGACGGTGTCGCGCAGGGCGTGTTCGAGATCGACAATGTGAAGGCGACCGCGCGTGCGGTGTTCGACGCCACCGTCCGCTACCATCACCCGGCGCATGCCGAGGAATGGGCCAAGCCCGAATGCCCGTCGCGGATCGACGCGCTGCTGGCCCTGCTGCTGAAGGGCCTGCGGGTCTGCAAGCCCTGACCGACCTTTCTGCCGACATCCTCTGACCGCCTGATGCCTTTGGCCCGATTGCGAGCCCGGGGCCGCGTGTGCTTGATATCGGACAGGGATCAGCAACGCGGACCACGATGCGGCTTGCACTGTTCGCCGATATTCACGCCAACCGGCAGGCCTTCGCCGCCTGCCTCGACGCTGCGCATGCGCGCGGCGCCGAGCGGCTGATCTGCCTCGGCGATATCGTCGGCTACGGCGCCGATCCCGAATGGGCCGTCGATACGGTGATCGACCTCGTCGCCAAGGGTGCGATCGCGGTGCGCGGCAATCATGACAATGCGATCGGCGTGCCGAGCGACACCATGAACGCCGAGGCGCAGGCCGCGATCGACTGGACCCGCGGCCGGCTCAGCGGCGAGCAGAAGGAGTTCCTCGCTGGGCTTCCTATGTCGCGAGAGGAGGACAACAGGCTCTACGTGCACGCCGAAGCTTCGGAGCCCACGAAATGGCGCTACGTTCGCGACACCGCCGACGCCGCGCGCAGCATGATGGCCACCGAGCTGCAGATCACGTTCTGCGGCCACATCCATCGTCCCGGCCTCTATTCGATGTCCTCGACCGCCAAGATGACGAGCTTCGTTCCGACTTCGGGCATCGCTGTTCAGTTGCTGCCGGGGCGGCGCTGGCTTGCGGTGCTCGGCTCGGTCGGCCAGCCGCGCGACGGCGATCCCGCGGCGTCGTTTGCCATGTTCGACACCATAAGCCGCGAGATCACCTATCATCGCGTGCCCTACGACGTCGCGACCGCGGCGGCGCGGATCAAGGCGAACGGCCTGCCGCACTGGCTCGCCGACCGTCTGCCGCTCGGCCGGTGACGCCGATGGCGGCGCTGGCGATGCAGGCGGGTGCCGAGATCGATGGCTTCACCATCGGCGAACGCGTGCACCGCGGCGGTATGGCAACGCTGTGGAGCGTCACCCATCCCGGCATCACCGTGCCGCTACTGATGAAGGTGCCGCTGACCTCGGAGGGCGAGGATCCGGCCGCGATCGTCAGCTTCGAGATGGAGCAGATGATCCTGCCGCGGTTGTCGGGGCCGCACGTGCCGGCCTGTTTCGGCACCGGCGACTTCGAACGCCAGGCCTATGTGGTGATGGAGCGCATCCCCGGGCAGACGCTCTACAAGCGGCTCGGCGAGCTGCCGATGCCGTATGAGGCGGTGAGGGTGATCGGCGGCAAAGTCGCGACCGCGCTCGCCAGCCTGCACCGGCAGAACGTCATCCATCACGACATCAAGCCGAGCAGCATCATGTTCCGCGAGCGCGGCGAGGCGGTGCTGATCGATTTCGGCCTCTCGCATCACCGGCATCTGCCCGACCTGCTGCAGGAGGAGTTTCGCCTGCCTTACGGCACCGCGCCCTACATGGCGCCGGAGCGCCTGCTCGGCGTACGCGACGATCCGCGCAGCGATCTGTTTTCGCTCGGCGT
Source organism: Bradyrhizobium sp. BR2003 (assembly GCF_009720285.1). Classification (NCBI taxonomy): domain Bacteria; kingdom Pseudomonadati; phylum Pseudomonadota; class Alphaproteobacteria; order Hyphomicrobiales; family Nitrobacteraceae; genus Bradyrhizobium; species Bradyrhizobium sp. BR2003. The sequence goes on along the minus strand of NZ_SMYJ01000024.1, from coordinate 35,538 downwards.
GCTGCTCTATTTCTTCACCACCGGCATCCGCCCGTTCGGCGAGACCGAAAGCCTGCGCGGCATGCGCCGGCGGCTGTGGCGTGACCCCTATCCGCCGCGCCAGCTGAAGCCCGACTATCCGCCCTGGCTGCAGGAGATCGTGCTGCGCTGCCTGGAGATCGACCCCGTGGCGCGCTATCCGACCGCGGCGCAGCTTGCCTTCGATCTCGGCCATCCCGATCAGGTGAAGCTGACGGCGCGGGCGCAGCGGCTGAGCCGCGATCCGCTCGGCACGGTCTGGCGCCGCCGCTTCAATCTCGGCGCGGTGCCGCCGCGGCCGAAGTCTGATGTCGCGGCCCAGCTCGCCGCGAGCCCGATCGTCGCCGTCGCGCTCGATGTCGGCGAGGGAGCCGAGGCGCTGAACGACGCCATCCGCGTCACTGCCGAGCGGGTGCTGTCGACCTCGCCGTCGGCGCGGCTCGCTTGCGTCAACGTGCTGAAGCTCAATCGCCTGGCGATCGACCGCACCCATGACGAGCAGGGCCAGAACAAGCATGTCGACCGCCTGGTGGCGCTGCAGCACTGGGCGCGGCCGTTCGGGCTCGAGGAAGGGCGGCTGACCGTGCATGTGCTGGAGGCGATCGATCCCGCCGCCGCGATCCTGGAATTCGCCGCGGTCAATCTGGTCGACCACATCATCATCGGCGCGCGGCAGAACTCGCTGCGACGCGCGCTGCTCGGCAGCGTGTCCGCCAGGGTCGCGGGGGAAGCGCCGTGCACGGTGACCGTGGTGCGGCCGTCGCGGCTGGCGCCTGCGACGGATGCCGATGAAGGTGACGGCGCGGCGGACCAGGCGGCCAATGCCGCGGCCACGCCGCCCGCGTTGTTCTAGCTTCTCCGGATCGTCAGATCGCTTCGCCGCGCGCTTCGGCCGCCGCATGGCGGATCGCGGCGATGTTGGTCTTGTAGGCTTCGACGGTGCCGCCCTTGAACACGGCGGACCCTGCGACAAAGGCGTTGGCGCCGGCGGCGGCGAGCTGGCCCGCGACGTCGGGCGCAACGCCGCCGTCGACCTCGATGTCGATCGGGCGGCCCGCGACCATCGCCCTGACGTCGCTGATCTTGCCGATCGCCGAGCGGATGAAGGCCTGGCCGCCGAAGCCGGGATTGACCGACATGACCAGCACGAGGTCGATCAGGTCGAGCACGTATTCGATCGCGCTCGCCGGCGTTGCCGGATTGAGCGAGACGCCGGCCTTCTTGCCGAGCGCACGGATCGCCTGCAGCGAGCGATGCAAATGCGGGCCGGCCTCGGCATGCACCGTGATGTGGTCGCAGCCCGCCTTGGCGAACGCCTCCAGATAGGGGTCGCAGGGCGAGATCATCAGGTGGGCGTCGAAGATCTTCCTGGTGTGGGGCCGCATCGCCTTGATGACGTCAGGCCCATACGAGATGTTCGGCACGAAGTGTCCGTCCATCACGTCGAGATGGATCCAGTCGGCGCCGGCCTGGTCGACGGCGCGGACCTCCTCGCCGAGCTTTGAGAAATCCGACGCCAGGATCGACGGAGCGATAACGAGGGGACGCGGGGTGAATGACTGAGTCATGTCAGCTGTTCCGGAAGACTTCAGGGGGCGACGGGTGAGTCCGCCTAACATGCGCAGGCGTGGCGGGCAATGCGAGCCGACGGCGCTCCGTGACCGGAAAATTCTTCCGCCGGCGGCAGCTCTTGCCGGGTGCGCGGAACCGCTTCGACGCGGGAACGCCTGGTTTCACTGGGTTTTTGCCATGGCACGCCGTTTGCTCAGCCACTGACCAGCGTTTGAGCCGCCAGGCGCGGCCCGGTTGGAGTATTGCCATGCTGTTCGCCCTTGGCGCTGCGTCGTCGGCCATTGACCTCTTGAGCTCGCTGATGTCGTCGAAGTCGACGACGCAGACCGGCAGCTCCAGTCGGGGGAGGCAGACCACCGGCCTGTTCGCCCCTTCGACCGGTACCTCGACGTCGACCGGCAGCAGCACCGGCACCGGCTCGGGCAGCGGCTCCGCGCAGATTTCGCCGCTGACGATGGGCGCGCTGATTTCCGCGCAAAGCCAGTCGCAGACCGCGGTTGCAAACAGCCCGACGGCGGCCAGCCGCTCGGATGCGCTCAAGGACCTGTTCTCGCAGATCGATGCCGATGGCAACGGCAAGATCACCCAGTCCGAATTCGAGAACGCGCTCGGCGCCGGCGGCACCAACACGGCGCAGGCCGACGACGTGTTCTCCAAGCTCGACAGCAATGGCGACGGCGGCGTCAGCCTCGACGAGATGTCCCAGGCGTTGCAGAGCCACAAGGGCGGCCATCATCGCCATCACATGGCCAGCGGCTTGACCGATGGTTCCGGCTCCGCCAGCGGCGCGGGCGGATCGAGCTCCGATCCCTTGATGCAGGCGCTGGACGGCGCGACCTCGACGTCGGTGACCAACAGCGACGGCTCGACCACCACGACGACGACCTATGCCGACGGCTCGAAGGTGTCGATGACGACGCCAGCCGCGTCCTCCGCGACCCTCAACGCGGCCTCGTCCTACAATATCGTCGAGCAGCTGATCCAGCGCCAGGCGAAGGCGATCTCCGCGCAGGACTTTGCTTCGGTTTCCGTTAGCGCCTAGCCGAACCGGTCCCGCCAACTCGGCAGCGCGCCGGCAAATGGCAGCGCGGTCGCTGAATGGACGCCGCGGGCGATGGCGCGCGCCACCGTGTTGGCGGCGAGCGCACCGAGCCTGGTGAGGCCGAACAGCGGATCGATCGGCTTGGCGCCGGTCGCGGCGGCAAACACCACGTCGCCGTCGAGCGGGGCGTGCACGGGATAGATCGCACGCGCCATGCCGGTCTGCGCGATCATCGCAAGCCGCCGCGCCTGCGGCTTCGTCAACTGCGCGTCGGTCACCACGACGACGAGGGTGGTGTTCTCGGCGGCGCTGGCGTCGGCGCCGCCCTTCAGCCGCGCCTTCAGCATGTCCGGGGTGAACGCGGGCGGCAGGCCGCGCCCGCCGAACTCGCCGCCGACCTCGAACGGCGCCGCCCAGAACCAGGGGCCGCTGCCGACCGTGACGCTGCCGACCGCGTTGACCACCGCGAGCGCCGCGACCGTCACGCCGTCGTCGGTCACGTCGGACGCCGAGCCGAGGCCGCCCTTCAGGTTGGCCGTGGTCGCGCCCAGGCCGGCGCCGACGCTGCCGAGCTCGAAGGCATCAGAGGCGGCATTGGCCGCCGCGTAGCCGAGATCGCGATAGGGCGGAAAGCGTCCCCACGCCTTGTTGCCGCCGTTGAGCAGGTCGAAGCAGATCGCGCCGGGCACGATCGGGATCACCGCGTCGCGAATGCGGAAGCCACGGCCGCGCTCGGCGAGCCAGGCCTGCACGCCGCCGGCGGCATCGAGCCCGTGCGCCGAGCCGCCGGACAGCGCGATGGCGTCGATTGCCTCGACGACGTTGTGCGGCGAAAGCAGCGCTTCCTCGCGGGTGCCCGGACCGCCGCCGCGGACATCGATCGAGGCGACTGCCGGCCGTTCGAACAGGATGGCCGTGACACCGGAGGCGACCGTGGGATCGTCGGCATGGCCGACGGCAACGCCGCCAATATCGGTGAGAAGGTTTTTCACGATGGGTCCATCCGCCTGCTGTCCGATCGATCCGGTATAGCAGCCGCGACGGATGCATCAACCGTCGGGCGCGGGCGGGCGGAGGCGTGCGGTAAGACTTGCCGGCATCCGGTCAAAAAAACGCCCCGGCGGACCGGGGCGTTCTCGTATCTCTGATGGATCAGACGCGCGAACGGCTCAGGAGCCTTTCGGATTGATCTCGGTGTAGTTGCCCTTGGCGTCCCACTTGTAGACGACGTAATCGATCGCCTTGATGTCGCCCTTGGCGTCGAAGGCCATCTTGCCGAGCACGGTATCCCACTCGCCGGCCTTGATGGTGTCCATCACCTTCTTGGCGTCGGTCGAGCCGGCCTTGGCGACGGCCTGCGTCCAGACCTGCATCGCGGCGTAGGTGTAGAGCGTGTAGCCCTCGGGGTCGATATTCTTGGCCTTGAACTTCTCGACGATCGCCTTCGCGGTCGGCTTGTTGCGCGGGTCGGGGCCGAAGGTGAACAGCGTGCCTTCGGCGGCGGGGCCGGTGATCGAGGCGAACTCCTTGTCGTTCATGGCGTCGCCCGCCATCAGCACGGTCTGCAGGCCCTGGTCGCGCATCTGGCGCAGGATCAGGCCGGCCTCCTGATGGTAGCCGCCGACATAGACCAGATCGATGTTGTCGCGCTTCAGGCGCGACACGATCGAGTTGAAGTCCTTGTCGCCCTTGTTGTACGACTCGAACATCTTCTCCTGGAAGCCGGCCTTGTTCAGCGCCTTCTTGGTCTCGTCGGCGAGGCCTTTGCCGTAGGTGGTCTTGTCGTTCAGGATCGCGACGTTCTTGCCCTTGTAGTTCTTCATGATGTAGTCGGCGGCGACCAGGCCCTGCTGGTCGTCACGGCCGCAGACGCGCGCCACGTTCCAGAGCTTGCGCTCGGTGAACAGCGGGTTGGTCGAGGCCGGGGTGATCTGGAGCACGTTGGCGTCGGCATAGGCCTCGGAGGCCGGGATCGAGGACGACGAGCAGAAATGGCCGGCCACGAACGGGATCTTCGAAGAGCCGATCTTTTCCGCGATCGAGCGCGCCTGCTTCGGATCGCAGGCATCGTCGTCGGCTTCCAGCGCGAGCTTCTTGCCGAGCACGCCGCCGGCGGCGTTGATGTCGGCGACCGCCTGCTCGGCGCCATTCTTCATCTGCCGGCCGAAAGCGGATTCGGAGCCCGTCATCGGGCCCGCGACTGCGATGGTGATGTCTTGCGCGAACGCGCTCGCCGAGAATGCGAACGAAGCGCCCAATGCCAGGCCGATCAGCTTCAGTGATTTCATGAGACGTCCCTCGTGGTCGTTGCCTCTTGCGGAAGGGCCCGGCGCGCCGGGCCCCAAAACCGCGGGCATTCTCAGCTGATTTCGCGGCGAAGTCACCGGCAATTTTCAGGCAAATCGACGCTGCATCAGCTGCATCCTGCTTGCGGTGGCGGCACGGAACGCGCAGCTAGCCGCGGCGGCCGCCTTCCAGATAGGCGGCGCGGATTTCCGGGCGCTGCAGCAATTCGGCGCCGGTTCCGGCCAGCGTGATCAGTCCGTTGACCATGACATAGCCGCGATGGGCGAGCTTCAGCGCATGGTTGGCGTTCTGCTCCACGATCAGCACGGTGAGGCCGTCCTGCCGGTTCAGCGTGCGGATGGCGTCGAAGATCTGCCGCGCGATCAGCGGTGCGAGCCCGAGCGAGGGCTCGTCCAGCATCAGCAGGCGGGGCCGGCTCATCAGGGCGCGGCCGATCGCGAGCATCTGCTGCTCGCCGCCCGACAGCGTGCCGCCGCGTTGTGCTACTCGTTCCTTCAGGCGCGGGAACAGCGCGAACACCCGCTCCAGCCCGGCTGCGCGCTCGGCCTCGCTGCATTCGGTGGCATCGGCGCCCATCTGCAGGTTTTCCGCGACGCTCATGCGCGGAAAGATCCGCCGGCCTTCCGGCGATTGTGCGATGCGCAGCCGTGCGATCTCGTGGGTCGGCACGCCGGTGATGTCACGGCCGTCGAACTCGATCGCGCCGGCGCGGGCGCGCGGCCGGCCGAAGATCGTCATCATCAGCGTCGACTTGCCGGCGCCGTTGGCACCGATCAGGGCGACGATCTCGCCGCGATTGATCTCGATATCGACGCCCTTCAGCGCCTCGATCTTGCCATACGCCGCGCGCACGCCGCGCACCGCGAGCAGGGGTGTCGTTGGCTGTGTCGCGCTCACGTGCCGCTCTCCATCACGGCGATCGCCTCTTCCTCGTCGGCGCCGAGATAGGCGGCGATCACCTTGGGGTCGTCGCGCACCGTCTGCGGCGTGCCCTCGGCGATCTTGACGCCGTAATCCATGACCACGACGTGATCGGAGATCTCCATCACGACCGACATGTCGTGCTCGATCAGGAGGATCGAGGTGCCCTGTTCGTTGCGGATCGACAGCAGCAGCTCGTTCAGCCCGCCGCTCTCGCGCGCGTTCAGTCCCGCTGCCGGCTCGTCGAGACAGAGCAGCGCCGGTTCAGTGCACATCGCGCGCGCGATCTCGAGCCTGCGCTGGTCGCCATAGGGCAGGTTGCCCGCGGCATCGTCGGCGCGGTCGAGCAGGCCGACGCGTGCGAGCCAGGTCCGCGCCAGATCGATGGCGCGCTGCTCGGCCTCGCGCCAGGACGGCAGGCCGAGCAGCCCGAGCAGGGTCAAGCCCGAGGCGCGCATCAGCGCGTTGTGCTGAGCGACCATCAGGTTTTCCAGCGCGGTCATGCCGGGAAACAGCCGGATGTTCTGGAAGGTGCGCGCCACCTTGGCCTGCTTGGAGATGCGGAAATCGTTCAGCCGCTCGAGCTGGATGGTGCGGCCGTCGTCATGGGCGAGGCGGATCGCGCCCCCGCTCGGCCGGTAGAACCCGGTGATGCAGTTGAACACGGTGGTCTTGCCGGCGCCGTTCGGCCCGATCAGCGCGGTGATCTGGCGCCGCTCGGCCGCAAAGGACAGCTCGTTGACCGCCACGATGCCGCCGAAGCGCATCATCAAGCGGTCGACGGTGAGGATGGGGTCGCCGCTCATCCGTGGCCCTCCTTGACGAGGTCGGACGAGATCGCTTGGTTGCGTTCCAGGAACACGGTCGGTGCGCGATGGCCGATCAGCCCGCGCGGGCGCCAGATCATCAGCAGCACCATCGCCATGCCGAACACCAGCATGCGGTATTGATCGAGGCCGCGGAACAGCTCGAAGCCGCCGATCATGGTCAGCGCTGCGAGCGCCACGCCGAGCTGCGAGCCCATGCCGCCGAGCACGACGATCGCCAGCACCAACGCCGATTCCTGGAAGGTGAAGGATTCCGGACTGATGAAGCCCTGCCGCGTGGCGAAGAACGCGCCGGCGAGGCCGCCGAACATCGCGCCGGTCGCGAACGCCGTCAGCTTGGTGGTCGTGGTGTTGATGCCGAGCGCGCGGCAGGCAACCTCGTCCTCGCGCAGCGCCTCCCAGGCGCGGCCGATCGGCAGCCGCCGCAGCCGGATCGTCACCCAGTTGGTGATCAGCGCCATCGCCAGGATCAGGTAGAACAGGAAGACAAGGCGGTGCGTGGGCGAGAATTCGATGCCGAGCTTGGCGGCGAGCCCGTCATCACCCGCCGTCAGCGGAATGCCGAACATGGTCGGGCGGGGAATTCCCGAGACGCCGTTGGGGCCGCCGGTCAGGCTCTGCCAGTTGATGATGACGAGGCGGATGATCTCGCCGAAGGCGAGCGTCACGATCGCGAGATAGTCGCCGCGCAGCCGCAGCACCGGGAAGCCGAGCAGCACGCCCCAGAACGCCGCCAGGATGCCGGCAAGCGGCAGGCAGACCCAGAACGACAATCCGAAATTGGTGGCAAGCAACGCGTAGGAATAGGCGCCGACCGCGTAGAAGGCGACATAGCCGAGGTCGAGCAGGCCGGCGAGGCCGACCACGACGTTCAATCCCCATCCCAGCATCACATAGGTCAGGACCAGGATCGACAGGTCGAGAATGTAGCGCTGGTTGTAGAAGATGACAGGCACGAGGAAGGTGAAGACCAGGAGCGCCGGTGCCAGCCAGCGGCCGGCGAACGACATCGCTGATTGCACTGGCTTCGGCACGATGCGGTCCTTGTCGACCGGTCCCCACCATTGCCGCAGCAGCTCGACGACGATGCTGCCGCCGAACACCGCGCCGACGAGGGCTGCGAGGTCGCCGAATCGTGTCCAGTAGATCAGGCCGCCCTGCGGGCCGGCCTCGGTCCGGACGCCGATCATCAGCGAGAACAGCACCAGCGCGACAAGGGCGCTGATCAGGGCTTTCTTGAGAATGAAGGCGCTGCCCGAGGGCTGCGCGGCGTGCGAGGGGCGGGCTGAGGTCGCGCTCACGAAGTGCCTGTCAGACTTTTTCGACTTCGGGACGGCCAAGCAGGCCGGTCGGCATGAAGATCAGCACCACGATCAGGATCGAGAACGCGGCGACGTCCTTGTACTCCACCGAGAAATAGGCCGACCAGAACGTCTCGATCAGGCCGATCGCGAGCCCGCCGAGCATGGCGCCCGGCAGCGAGCCGATGCCGCCGAGCACGGCGGCGGTGAACGCCTTGATGCCGGCGACGAAGCCCATGAAGAAATCGACCAGGCCGTAATACAAGAGATACATCATGCCTGCGACCGCGGCGAGCGCGGCGCCGATCACGAAGGTCATCGAGATGGTGCGGTCGACGTCGACGCCGAGCAGCGCGGCCATGGTCTGGTCCTGCTCGCAGGCGCGCATGTCGCGTCCGAGCCGGGTGCGCGAGACCAGCCAGGTGAACAGCGCCAGCACGACGATGGTGGCCAGCACGACCATGATCTGGATGTTGGAGAGCTGCACGGCAAAGCCCTGGGAGCCTTCATGCAGTGTGTAGCCGCCGGTGATGATCGGCGGCACCGGCTTCACCCGCGCGCCCTGCGACACCTGCGAGAAGTTGGTCAGCACGAACGACATGCCGATCGCCGACAGCATCGGCGCGAGGCGGAACGAATGCCTCAAGGGCCGGTAGGCGATGCGCTCGATGGTCCAGCCATAGAGCGCGGTGATCGCCATCGAGACCAGCAGCACGATCAGGAGGATCAGGGGGATCGCGGTGAGGCCGAGCGACACCAGCACCAAGAACGAGATCAGCGCGATGAAGCCGCCGATCATGAAGATGTCGCCATGCGCGAAATTGATCATGCCGACGATGCCGTAGACCATCGTGTAGCCGATGGCGATCAGGCCGTAGATCGAACCGAGCACGAGGCCGTTGATCAATTGCTGGGCGAAATAATCCATACGCTGCCGTCAGAGCCTGTTCGGTTGAGAACCGACCAGGCTCTCGTGTTGATCTGGACGCGTTTTCTTCACGCGAACCGGTTCCCACTTCGCTCGAAAACGCTACGTCGAGGGTGACGCGGCGAGGGCCCCGGCAGCCTGATCCGTCGCGTCGTGTTGTTTTCTAACAGTGGAACCCCGGCCGCGGCAACAGCGTGGCAGCAGCAGAAAGGGCTTGTACATAACTAGTTTGGCGGATGCGGTTCCGATGTCACAGGGCCGACATGGCTTTGCCCTGCAATGATCACGCCGGAACCCGTGTTTCCCCAGCAACCGCGCTTCCGACGCGCGCGTTGTCCCCCAGCTTGATGAAAGCAAAGGGAGCAGCTGAATGAGCAACCCAAATCAGAATCCGGGCCAGCCGAACCAGAACCCGAGTCAGAAGCCCGGCCAGCAGCAGCAGGGCGGCGGCCAAAAGCCCGGCCAGTAACAGCAGGATCCGGGCCGGCAGGGCCAGCAGTCCAATCCGGAGCGCTAATTCGGACAATTGAGCCGAACCAGCAGGAGGCCCCGCCGAAAGGCGAGGCCTTCCTTGTTCAGGTTTTCCAGCTTGAGCTACGGCCTGTCTGGTTCAGGCCAACTGATCGGCGAAGCGGCCGCGGAAGGCGTATGAACCGAAATGCGTGAGCTCGCTTCGAAGGTCGAGCCAGATTTCGCCGCCGAGATCGATCCAGCGCCGGCAGAACGCGTAATCTTCGGACAAATACTCGCCGGTCGTCTTGTCGATCATGCATTCGAACAGCGAGACGCGGTCGAGGTCGGCGCGAACCAGGTCGCCGGTGTTCAAGTCGTTGCTCTTGTGGTTCGCCCGATATTTGAGTTCGGGATGGGCGTCGCACAGCCTGACGAGGGCGGATCGCGTCATCATGAGAAAGCCGGTTCCGGTATATCGGACCTTGGCGAAGCCGTCGCCGCGCGCCGCGATCTGGTCGCCCTCCCATGTGACGACATAGTCCAGCGAGGATGACGCGAGGTTCTTGCGCTTGGCGTCCGCAGCCCGCTGCACCTTGGCCCAATCGATGTGCTTGAGCGGATAGGCCGCGGCCGAAACATCGGTGCCGCAATCCAGCAGCCGGAAGACGGACTCGGGTTCGAACCCGATATCGGCATCGATGAACAGGAGATGGCTGGCTCCGGATGCAAGGAATTGGTGGGCCAGTTCGTTCCGGGCGCGCACGATCAGCGATTCGTTTCCGATCAGATGGAACTGGATGTCGATGCCCCGGGCCGCGGCCGCAGCCTGAAGCTTCAGGGCGGACAACACATAGGCCATCTTCAGATCGCCGCCGTAGCAGGGCGTTGCGACGAAAACGCGCGTTCGTTCGGTCATTTTACCCCCAATTTTCGGTCGGCACGGGAGCCGATCGCATAGATCCGGAACCATCGCATCGCGCTTAACCTTAACAAAGGGTTTAAATTGCTGCCGGCAATTGATCGGCGTTAGCTCGCGCCCTGAATCGTCGCCAATCCGATAAGGCGCGGGAAGCACGGGAAGCGGCAATGTCGAACAACTGGCGGATCAGCTCCTTCAACGGCGCGCTGCTTGCGGCCTATTTCATTCCGGTCTGGAGCATCATCGCCTTCAGCATCATGGTGTCACCGATCCACGGCCTCTACGAGCGGCCGAGCGTGTCGATCGCGTTCTATGCCAGCGACTATCTGCACCTCGGCAAGATGGCGACGGTGCGGCTCGCATGGCTGCTCGCGCTGGCGCGGATCACCGTGGTGGCGTTCTTCGCGGTCTTCCTCGCGATGGCCGCGTTCTCGCCGCTGCGCAAGAGCAGCAGCGGCGCCGACGAGGCGCTGGCGGTGGCGCTCTGCCTCGGCAGCGTGCTGAGCTTCGCCAGCATGATGATGGCCTCCAAGGTCGGCGAGATCGAAGCGATGCGCATGCATGCGTCCGAGCTTCTGATGCTGCTCGGGACCGCGATCGTGATGCTGTTCGAGACCTCGCCGAAGCGAGTTCAAGCATCTGCCGACGCGGCAACGACCACCGAAACGCCCGCCGGCCAGCTATCCGTTCAGCAACCCTAATTCGGCAATGATCGCGCCGGCTTCCTTGACGGCGTGATTGGCCGCCGGCACGCCGCAATAGATCGCCTGCTGCAGCAGGATTTCCTTGATGTCGTCGGGCGTGAAGCCGCCCTCGGCGAGCGCCGCGCGCACATGCAGGCGGAATTCGTCCCACTGGCCGAGCGCGACCATGGTGCCGATCACCAGCACGCGGCGGGTGCGGTGATCGAAATGCGGCCGGGTCCAGATGTCGGCCCACGCATAGCGCGTGATCAGGTCCTGGAAGTCGGCGTTGAACGCGTTGCGGTTCTTGATCGACTTGTCGACCCATTCGTTGCCGAGCACCTTGCGGCGCTGCGTCATGCCGTCGTCACGGCGCTGATTGTCGTCCATGGATGTCTCCTCATGAAATCGTAGCCCGAATGGCGCGCAGCGCAATCCGGGGCTTCAGCGTTGGCCGAAAGACTTGTCCCGGATTTCGCTTCGCTGCATCCGGGCTACGTGCTGATTTCGTCATTCCGGGTTCGATGCTTCGCATCGGCTCGGAATGACGATGACCGTTACCGCTGCGTCAGGAAGCCGACCACGGCTTCGGTGAAGGCATGCGACTGCTCGACGTTGGAAATGTGCGCGGCATCGAGCAGCGTCATGCTGGCGCCGGGAATGCCGCTGCGGATCATCTCACCCGCCGACACTGGAGTCGCCATGTCCTGCTTGCCTGCGATCACCAGGGTCGGGCTCTTGATCCTGGGCAGCAGGGCGCGCTGGTCGAGCGTCGACAGCGCCTCGCAGCAGGCGAGATAGCCTTCGACAGGCGAGGCCACCAGCATCGCCTTCATGCGCGCCGCGGTCTCCGGCTCGCGCTCGCGGAAATCGGCGGTCAGCCAGCCGGCGATCACGGTGTCGGCGACGGCGGCGATGCCGCCTTCCTTCACCGCCTTGATGCGGTTCAGCCAGTTGGTCGGATCGGGATAGTAGCAGGCGGTGTTGGCCAGGATGATCTTGCCGAATCGTTCCGGGGCATTCGCTCCCAGCCACTGTCCGACCATGCCGCCCATCGACAGCCCGCACCAATGCACTTTCTCGATGTTGAGGTCGTCGAGGATCGCCAACACGTCGCGGCCGAAGCGCTCCATGGAGTAGGGGCCCGCCGGCACGCTGGATTTGCCGTGACCCCGGCGGTCGTAGCGGATGACGCGGAACAGCTGCGTCAGTGCCCGCATCTGCGGCTCCCACATCTGCAAGGTGCAGCCGAGAGAGTTCGATAGCATCAAGGTCGGTCCGCCGTCGCGGCCGTCCACCTGGACGTTGAGCAGGCACCCGTCGGCGTTGATCATCGGCATCGGTCCAAACCTCCCGTGTCATGCGCGGGCTTGACCCGCGCATCCATCAAGAAAGAGTCTTCTGCGATGATGGATTGCCGGGTCAAGCCCGGCAATGACATCGGAGAAGCTCGTTGGCAATCTCATTTGCTCAGCGAAGCCAGCAGGCGGTCGATCAGCGCTTGCGAGGCGCCCTGATAGGCCATCGGCTCGAACAGCTCCGCGATTCGTGTCGCGTCGAGATGTGTGATGACCTTGGCGTCCGCGGACAGCACCTCGCGCAGATGCTTCTTCTCCACGACGGCGCGCTTGCTGGCGGCCTCGATCAGATGATGGGCGTCGCTCTTGCCGATCTTGTCGGCGAGCGCAAAGGTGATGGCTTCCGCCATGATCAACCCTTGAGTCGCATCGAGATTGACGCGCATCCGCGCCGCATCAACCTCGAGCCCTTCGGCGAGATCGACGATGGCGGCAAGCGCGCCCGAGGTCACCAGCATCAGGCCCGGCAAGGTCGGCCATTCCGCGTGCCACGGGCCGGCGCTGCGCTCATGGTCCTGCACCTGCGCGGCGAAGATCGTGGCGGCAAGGTTCGGCGCCATTGTCGCAGCGCTTAGCGCGCTCGCGGCCGCGACCGGATTGCGCTTGTGCGGCATGGTGGAGGAGCCGCCGCGACCGGCGCCCGCGGGCTCGAACGCCTCGCCGACATCGGTCTGCATCATCAGCGAGACGTCGCGCGCGATCTTGCCGCAGCTGCCGGCGAGGATCGCGAACACCGACGCGGCCTCGGCGATGCGGTCGCGATGGGTGTGCCAGGGCGCATCCGGCAGCGGCAGATCGAGCTCTTGCGCAAGCTGCGCGGCGACCGCTAAGCCCTTGTCGCCAAGCGCGGCGAGCGTCCCGGCGGCGCCGCCAAATTGCAGCGCCAGCGTCTCGCGGCGCAGGCGCAGCAAGCGCTTGCGGGAGCGATGCAGCGCCGCGGCATATTCGGCGAGTTTTAGCCCAAACGGCATCGGCAGCGCGTGCTGCAGCCAGGTCCGCGCGACCACGGCGGTGTTGCGATGGGCGCGCGCAAGCCCGGCGAAGCCGGCAACGGCGCGGTCGAGATCGGCCAGCAGTGCGTCGATCCCCGCGCGCAGCGACAGCATCGTCGCGGTGTCGATGACGTCCTGGCTGGTCGCGCCCCAATGCACGTAGCGCGCCGCCTCGGCATCCGCCTTGGCGACATTGGCGGTCAGGGCCTTCACCAGAGGGATCGCCAGATTACCGGACCGCATCGCGGCGTCGGCCAGCGCGGCGAGGTCGAACGATTCGGCCTTGCAGGCCGCAGCGATCGGTCCTGCGCCAGCTGCGGGAATCACCCCGCAGGCCGCCTCGGCGCGGGCCAGCGCGGCCTCGAAATCCAGCATGTTCTGCAGCGTGGCGGCGTCGTCGCACACCGCGCGCATCGCGGCGCTCGACAGCATCGGCGCAAGCAGGGGAGAGAGGGCTGTGCTCATTGCCGGCGACCTAACCACTCCCGCGCGTCGCTGCCAATGCCCCCGGGCCTGCCTGCATTTTCAACAGCGGGGATTGCGCGATTTCGTGAACAGCGGGCTTGGCTTGCTGCGGTTGCGAATATGCATCGCTCATCCTCCGAAGGTGCCCTTTCCTTTGCGCCCCGGCTGCTTTACTTGGGGAAAAGGTTCTAGCGATCGAGGAGGTCCCCCATGGCCATGACAATGACCGGCGAAGTCCAGCTTGCAGCGCCGCGCCAAGCTGTGTGGGACAAGCTCAACGATCCCGAAGTGTTGAAGGCCTGCATTCCCGGCTGCGAAGAGCTGGAGAAGACCGACGAGGGCGGCTTCCGCGCCACCGCCAAGATGAAGGTCGGCCCGGTCTCCGCCCGCTTCAAGGGCAAGGTCACATTGAGCGATCTCGACCCGCCGAACGGCTACAAGATCTCGGGCGAAGGCGAGGGCGGGGTGGCCGGCTTTGCCAAGGGCGGCGCCACCGTTGGCCTTGCCGACAAGGATGGCGGCACGCTTTTGAGCTACAACGTCGAGGCGCAGATCGGCGGCAAGCTCGCCCAGCTCGGCCAGCGCCTGATCAACGGCGCCGCCAAGAAGCTGGCCGATGAATTCTTTGCAAATTTCGCCAAGGCGGTGCAGGGTTAGCCCCGCCTTTCGGCTGGATTATTCAGGTCCGGCCATGTCTTGCCGTTATGTCCTGGATGGGTGGCTCGAAAGGTTGCCCATCGCGGGGCGCGCCCATATTATGCCGTCTGGAATGATTTAAAACCGCCTGCTTCGCCGATATGCGGTGGCGCAGATAAGAGAGTGCTGATGGCCAAGATTTCAATGATCGTGAACGGCAACCCCGTGAACGCGAATGTCGACCCCCGTACCCTTCTGGTCCAGTTTCTGCGCGAAAACCTGCGGCTGACCGGCACCCATGTCGGCTGCGACACCTCGCAGTGCGGCGCCTGCGTCGTGCATCTGGACGGCAAGGCGGTGAAGTCCTGCACGACGCTTGCGGTGATGGCCGACGGTCATGAGGTCAAGACCATCGAAGGGCTGGCGGCTGACGGCGCGCCGCTGCATCCGATGCAGGAGGCCTTCCGCGAGCATCACGGCCTGCAGTGCGGCTTCTGCACGCCGGGCATGATCATGACCGCGGTCGACCTGGTCCATCGCAAGGGCCACGAGCTCTCCGACGAAGTGATCCGCGAGGAGCTGGAAGGCAATCTGTGCCGCTGCACCGGCTACCAGAACATCGTCGCTTCGATCGCCGCCGGCGCCAAGGCGATGGCGAAGTCGGACTTGGCTTAATCAGACTTGGCCTAACAAGCCGGGCCTCGCGTAATCAGCAATTCATCGCGACCGCGATCAGGACATTCCAATGTACGAATTCAAATATCACCGTCCCGGCACCGTGCGGCAGGCCGCCAACCTGCTGGTGAAGAACGAGGACGCCAAGCTGATCGCCGGCGGTCACACGCTGGTGCCGGTCATGAAACAGCGGCTCGCCAGCCCGCCGCATCTGGTCGACCTCTCCCATATCGAAGGTCTCGATACCATCGAGATGAAGGGCCGCTCGCTGGTCATCGGCGCCACCGCCAAGCACGCCGAGGTCGCGAACTCCGCGGTCGTGGGCGAGGCGATCCCGGCGCTGGCCGAGCTGGCCGGCCTGATCGGCGATCCCGCCGTGCGCCACCGCGGTACCATCGGCGGCTCGCTCGCCAACAACGACCCGACCGCCGACTATCCGGCCGCGGTGCTGGCGCTGGGCGCGACGATCGTCACCAACAAGCGCCGCCTCAAGGCCGAGGAGTTTTTCCAGGGCCTGTTCTCGACCGCGCTGGAGGCCGACGAAATCATCACCAAGGTGATGTTCCCGCTGCCGAAGAAGGCGGCCTACGTCAAGTTCCGCAACCAGGCCTCGCGTTATGCGCTGGTCGGCGTGTTCGTGGCCAAGCGTCCGTCCGACGTGCGCGTCGCGGTCACCGGCGCGGGCTCCGACGGCGTATTCCGCGTCACCGCGTTCGAGGACGCTCTGAAGAAGCGCTTCTCGCACAAGGTGCTCGACGGCATCGCGGTTTCGGCCGACGGGCTGAACAGCGACCTGCACGGCAGTGCGGAATACCGCGCGCATCTGATCGGCGTTTTGACGCGCAGGGCGGTGGAAACCGCGAACGCCAAGGACTAAGTACCAAGGCGTGACTTTGCTCACTCTCGTTCGAAGACTGGCTGTTCCATGAGTGCATCGGCGTTACCCACTTCCGTCGATGCGCTCGAGGATCTCTTGACCTCGCGCGGCTATCTCGCCGAGCGGTCGCTCGCGACCGTGACCTATCTTGCGCTGCGGATGGGTCGGCCGCTGTTCCTCGAAGGCGAAGCCGGCGTCGGCAAGACCGAGATCGCAAAGGTGTTGTCGGCGGCGCTCGGGCGCAAGCTGATCCGCCTGCAATGCTATGAAGGCCTCGACGTCGCCTCCGCGGTCTACGAGTGGAGCAGCGCGGCGCAGATGATCGCGATCCGCCTGGCGGAGGCTTCCGGCGACACCGATCGCGACCAGCTCGCGAGCGACATTTTCGCCGAACGCTTCCTGATCAAGCGGCCGCTGTTGCGGGCGCTCGAGCCCGATGTCGCGGGGCCGCCAGTGCTCTTGATCGACGAACTCGACCGCGCCGACGAGGCGTTCGAGGCGTATCTGTTGGAAATCCTCAGCGACTTCCAGGTCACGATCCCCGAGCTTGGCACCGTGAAGGCACCGGCGCCGCCGATCGTGATCATCACCTCGAACCGCACGCGCGAGATTCACGACGCGCTGAAGCGGCGCTGCCTCTATCACTGGGTGGATTATCCCTCCGCCGAACGAGAGCTCGCGATCGTCAAGTCGCGGGTGCCGAACATTTCCGCAAAGCTGTCGCAGCAGGTCGTCCGCTTCGTGCAGGCGCTGCGCAACCAGGACTTCTACAAGTCGCCGGGCGTCGCCGAGACCATCGACTGGGCTACCGCGCTGTCCGAGCTCGATGCCCGCTCGCTGACCCCGCAGGTGGTCGGCGACACGCTGGGCGCGCTCTTGAAGTATCAGGACGACATCGCGCGCATGCAGGGCGATGCGCTGCAGAAGACATTGAAGGAAGCGACGAGCGAGACGTAAGTCGCGCGTCATGACAACGTCCGTCATTCCGGGGCGATGCGTCAGCAGCGAACCCGGAATCTCGAGGTTCGGGGTTCGCTCGCTTCGCGCGCGCCCCGGAACGACGGGAAATGGATTACGATGGCGATCAACCACCTCGCGCCCCCGACCGGCCACATGGCCGACAACGTGATCGGCTTTGCCCGCGCGCTGCGGGCGGCCGGGCTCCCGGTCGGGCCGGGTTCGGTGATCGATGCGCTCGATGCGCTGCAGCTGATCGAGGTCGGGCATCGCTCCGATTTCTACGCCACGCTGGAAGCGATCTTCGTCAAGCGCCATGAGCACGCGCTGATCTTCCGTCAGGCCTTCGAGCTGTTCTTCCGCGCCGCCGAGGAGTGGAAGAGCATGCTGGATTCGGTGCCGCTGCCCGACCACGCCAGGAAGAAGCCGCCGCCGGCCTCGCGCCGCGTCCAGGAGGCGATGGCCCAGCCGGCGCGGAGCGAGGAGCGTCCGCAGGCCCAGGAGCAGGAGCTCAAGCTCTCGGTCTCCGACAAGGAGGTGCTGCAGAAGAAGGATTTTGCGCAGATGACCGCGGCGGAGATCGCCGAGGTGACGCGCGAGATCGCCAAGATGCGGCTGCCGCAGGCCGAGCTCGTGACCCGCCGCTACCAGCCGGACGCGCGGGGTCTCCGGCTCGACATGCGCCGAACCGTGCGCAATTCGCTGCGCACCGGCGGCGAGATCATCGATATCAGAAAGCTCGGCCGGATCGAGAAGCCGGCGCCGATCGTGGCGCTGCTCGATATCTCGGGCTCGATGAGCGAGTACACCCGCCTGTTCCTGCATTTCCTGCATGCCATCACCGACGCCCGCAAGCGGGTCTCGGTGTTCCTGTTCGGCACCCGCCTGACCAATGTGACGCGGGCGTTACGGGCGCGTGACCCCGACGAGGCGCTGGCGAGCTGCTCGTCTTCGGTCGAGGACTGGGCCGGCGGGACGCGGATCGCGACCTCGCTGCACAGCTTCAACCAGCTCTGGGCCCGCCGGGTGCTCGGGCAGGGTGCCATCGTCCTCCTTATATCCGATGGACTAGAACGGGAGGCCGATGCCAAACTGGCCTTCGAGATGGACCGATTGCACCGTTCCTGCCGCCGCCTGATCTGGCTCAATCCGCTGCTGCGCTACTCCGGCTTCGAGGCCAAGGCGCAGGGCATCAAAATGATGTTGCCCCACGTTGACGAATTTCGCCCGGTGCATAACTTGACGTCCATCAAGGGCTTGATCGGGGCTCTCTCGTCCCCGCCGCCGGCGCACCACCGCAGCCTGATCCGCTCCGTGGCCTAGGGAGGTTCACATGCTCAACCGCGACGAAGACATCCTGCAGGCCGCCGAGACCTGGCAGAAAGAGGGCCATGGCGTGGCGCTTGCCACCGTGGTCGAGACCTGGGGCTCGGCGCCGCGCCCGGCCGGCTCGAGCCTCGTCATCAATGACGACGGCACGTTTCTCGGCTCGGTCTCCGGCGGCTGCGTCGAGGGCGCCGTGGTCACCGAGGCACTGGATGTGATCGCGAGCGGGCAGCCAAAAATGCTCGAATTCGGCGTCGCCGACGAGACGGCCTGGAATGTCGGCCTGTCCTGCGGCGGTACCATCCGCGTGTTCGTCGAGAAGGTCGGGTAGTGTCGCCGATTTGAAGTTCCTGTAGTATATGCCGCGCGTGCGGTTCAGGAACTTCAAATCGATAAGCGGCACTACAATCGTTGAGTTGCAAGTGCCCCTCTTGTTTCCGAAGTTCGTACGAGAGGGCGCCGCGAGAGAGGTACGAACTTCGGAAACGGGGCACTTGCCGTGAAGCTCGAGATCCTGAAAGAACTGAACGCCGAGCGCGCCGCGCGCCGCCCGGTGATCGTCGTCACCGACACCTCCAATGGCGAGCAGCGCCTGGTCAAGGCCGCGGACATCGCCGCCGATCCCCTGCGTGCCGAGCTGTCAAAGCAGCTGCGGATGGGCAAGAGCGGCAATGTCGAGGTCGGGGCCAAGAAGCTGTTTCTCAACGTCTACGCGCCGACCGCAAAGCTCGTGATCATCGGCGCGGTCCATATCAGCCAGGCGCTGGCGCCGCTGGCGCGCTCGCTCGACTATGACGTCACGGTGGTCGATCCGCGCACCGCGTTTGCGAGCCCGGAGCGCTTCCCCGACGTGCCGCTGGTCGCCGAATGGCCCGACGTCGCGCTGCCGCCGCTCAATGTCGATCACTACACCGCCTTCGTCGCGGTGACGCACGATCCGAAGATCGACGATCCGGCGCTGCTGCACGCCTTCGACCGCGACTGCTTCTATATCGGCGCGCTCGGCTCGCGGAAGACCCACGCCAAGCGCGCCGAGCGGCTGCGCGCGCTAGGCGCGCGAGACAGCGACATCGCGCGCATCCACGCGCCGATCGGCCTTGACATCGGCGCGGTGTCGCCGTCGGAGATCGCGGTTGCGATCATGGCCGAGATCACCGCGCAGCTGCGTTTGCCTCCCAAAGAAAGCTCCAAGCAAAAAGAAGAAGCGGCATGAAATTCGGTCCCGCCAGTCCGGCCGACGCGATTGGCGGCGTCACCGTTCACACCCTCCGCCAGGGCGCGCTGGTGCTCAAGAAGGGCACCACGATCGGCCCCGCCGAGGTCGAGGCGCTGACCAAGGCCGGCGTCGACGAGATCGTCGTGGTGCGGCTCGACGAAGGTGACGTTTCCGAGGACGCCGCGGCCGCCAGCATCGCGCAGGCGGTGGCGGGCGAGGGTGTCAATGTCGAGCGCGCCTTCACCGGCCGCGCCAATCTGTTCGCGGCGCGCCCCGGCGTGCTGGTGATCGATCGCGCCGCGGTCGACCGCATCAACGACGTCGAC
Organism: Bradyrhizobium sp. BR2003; assembly: GCF_009720285.1. Taxonomy (NCBI): domain Bacteria; kingdom Pseudomonadati; phylum Pseudomonadota; class Alphaproteobacteria; order Hyphomicrobiales; family Nitrobacteraceae; genus Bradyrhizobium; species Bradyrhizobium sp. BR2003. The sequence continues at coordinate 15,739 of NZ_SMYJ01000024.1, read as the reverse complement.
GAGGCCATCACCTTCGCAACCCTTGCCGCGTTCAAGCCGGTGGTCGAAGGCGAGATGATTGCGACCGTCAAGCTGATCCCGTTCGGCGTCGAGGGGCGCTTACGCGATGCCGCCGTCGCGGTCGCCGGCAAGGATACGCTGCGGATCGCGCCCTATGTGATCCGGAAGGTCGGCGTGGTCTCGACGCTGCTGCCGGGCCTCGCGCCGAAGGTGATCGACAAGACGCTGCGCGTCACCGCCGAACGGCTCGCGCCGGCCGGCGCCACCATCATCGCCGAGCGCCGCGTGCCGCATGACGAAACCGTGCTCGCCGCCTCGATCAAGGAATTGCTCGAGCTCGGGGCCGAGCTCGTCATCGTGTTCGGGGCGTCCGCGATCGCCGACCGCCGCGACGTGATCCCGGCTGCGATCACCGAGATCGGCGGCGCGGTCGAGCATTTCGGCATGCCGGTCGATCCGGGCAATCTGCTGCTGATCGGCAGCGCCGGCGGCGTGCCGGTGCTGGGCGCGCCGGGCTGCGCGCGTTCGCCGGTCGAGAACGGTTTTGACTGGGTGCTGATGCGGCTGCTCGCCGGCATCAAGGTGACGCGGTCGGATCTCACCGGCATGGGCGTCGGCGGCCTGCTGATGGAGATCGTGACGCGGCCGCAGCCGCGCACCGTCCCGGACACCGAAGGCAACCGCAACGTCGCGGCGATCGTGCTCGCCGCCGGCCGCTCGACCCGGATGGGCGGCCCGAACAAGCTGCTCGCCGAGCTCGACGGCAAGAAGCTCGCGCGCATCGTCGCCGAGCAGGCGCTGGCGTCGAAGGCTTCCGAGGTGATCGTCGTCACCGGGCATCAGGCCGAGCTGGTCGAGCAGGCGCTCGATGGCCTCAAAGTCAAGTTCGTCCGCAACCCGGATTTCGCCGGCGGTCTCGCCAGCTCGGTCAAGGCGGGCATTGCGGCGGTGTCCGACAGCATTGACGGCGCGGTCGTCTGCCTCGGCGACATGCCGCTGATCGATGCGAAGCTGATCGACCGCCTGATCGAGACCTTCGCGCCGGACCGCGGCCATCTGATCGCGGTCCCGGTCAGCGAGGGTCGGCGCGGCAATCCGGTGCTGTGGTCGCGGCGCTTCTTCAAGGAGCTGATGACGCTCGACGGCGACATCGGCGCGCGCCATTTGATCACCAAGCATGCCGAGGTGGTCGCCGAGGTCCCGGTCGAAGGCGACAGCGCCTTCCTCGACATCGACACGCCGCAGGCGCTGGAAGCGGCAAGACGCGGTTAGCTCTATCGCCGTCGTCCCGGCGAAAGCCGGGGCCCGTTACCACAAATGCCGATTGTCTTGCGAGGCTGGGGCCGCTGCCTCGCCCACAACGGCTTTCGCTGGGACGACGAGTGGATGGAGCATCGGCGCCCTCAACCCGTCATTCACCATCTGGAAACGACCCCTGCGTACAGTCCGCGCCGGACTTTGGGGGATTTCCGCTTGATCATTTCGACCGCCGCCGCGCAGCGTCGCGCGCTGACGATTCTTGTTCTAACGTTGCTGCTCGGCGCCACGCGTTTCTCCGTGGAAACCTTCGTGCCCAAGGCGCGCGCGGCCGGCGCGTTCGCAGTCGGCAAGTGCGGAGCCTACGGCCAGGCCTACGACTATGCGGCGGAAGGCGCGGCGCGCGCTGCGGCGCTGAAGCAGTGCAAGGGCGATTGCACCACCGTGACCATGAAGCGCGCCTGTGCCGCGCTCTCGATCGACATGAAAAATCCTTGCGGCGCCCATGGCTATGCGGTGGCGCCGAAGATCTCGAGCTCGCTCAATGCCGCGACCAAGAAGTGCTACGACTATGGCGGCAAGGAATGCGTGATCCGCGCCTGGGCCTGCGACGCCAAGGGGTAGGGCGGCGGCCGATCCGCAAGGTCCGCTTGGCTGGCAAGGCGCGCTGACAGCCCTCGGTCCGAGCGGCGCTCAGACGGCACCATAGAAGTGTCGGTATTGCCAGGCGGCGTCGCGCTCCAATTGGTCTTCAGACCACGATTGGTCTTTGAACCGCATGGCCGACATCGGCGATAGATCGACGGGCGGCTTGCCGTCCACGATCCAGGCCGCAAGCGCCTCGCCGACGGCCGGCGAGATCGACAGACCGGCGACGTTGCACCCGCTCGCAAAATAGAAACCGGTCACGCCGGCGGCCGGGCCAAGAATATGATGGCCGTCGGCGGTCATGGTCGGAATGCCGCCGCGAAATTCCCGCACCTTGGCGGTTTGCAGGAACGGAAGCTGGTTCTTCACCTCATCGGCGGCTGCATGAAGCACGCCGATGTCGAGCGGCATGTCCTTGATGTCGAAGCCTGCCCCAAGCGATTGCATGTCGAAGAAGCGCGGCGTTTCCTCGTAGACGCCCCACAGGAAACCGCCCATACACCGCGGCATCCATGATGCGGATCATCGGCAGGTCGGCACGCGCGCCATCCAAAGGCTCGGTGACGATCAATTGCTGCCGGATCGGCACCAGCGGCACGCGAATCCCGCTCGCCTCCGCGACCTGCCGCGTCCACGCGCCGGCCGCATCGACGACAACCGGACTTTCAATGACGCCGTTCGCGGTGGTCACGCCGATCACGATGCCGCCGACGATGTTGACGGCGCGCACGTCGATCTTCGGCAGCAAGGTTGCACCATTGGCCGCCGCGGCTTTGGCGAAACCGACGGCAACCTGCGCCGGGTCGAAATACCGGTCGTCGCCGATCCGCATCGCCGCGACGACGCCCGCCGGCTGCAAGAACGGATTGAGGCCGCTCGCCTGTTCCGGAGAGATCAGCTCGACATCGAGGCCGGTGCGGCGTCCGCGCTCGAAGTCGTCCTCGATCACGTCGGCATCCTGCGGCCGACGCGCAATCTTGAGGCTGCCGGAATGTACCCAGTCGAGCGGCTGGCCGGTTTCCTCCGTGAACGCCTCGATCTTGCGGCATGCGTCCTTGATGAGGCCAATCATCAAGTCGCTCTTGCGCGCGCAACTCACCATGCCTGCCGCGCGGGGGGAGGTTTGCGATCCGATCTCATGCTTGTCGACAAGGGCGACGCTGAGACCTCCGCGCTTGCTCAGGTAATAGGCTGTGGCCGCGCCCAATCCGCCCGAACCAATAACAACAACATCGGCCTTGCTGATCATGATGCAATGCCGTGAAATATGCTGATGGTAATCGAACGCCCGAAGCCTACTACGCGGCGCAGGACCTGACTATCGCTTTCCGTCCAGGCACTGGCGGAGCCTTTGCGACGTCGCACGGCTAGCGGTCGACGTGTGGGTTGAGCTTCTTCGCCGCAGCGATATCAGCTTCGCCGGCCGCGATGTCGCCCTTCAGGCGGGCAGGGTCCGCCCGTGGGCTGCTTAAGAAACTAACGCCAGCGCCTGGCGGGCAGACGAGGGATGCGCGGTCAGAACTGGCATTTGTCGTCAACCTGCGGATAGATTTATCGCCATGCAGTTCGACACCAAGATCGCGGTCGTGATCCGCACCGACCTGGAAGTCTGGCAGAAGCTCAACGTGGCGTCGTTTCTTGCCGGCGGCATCGCCGCTTCCTTTCCCGAATGCATCGGGGAGAATTACGAGGACGGCTCGGGGACCAGATATCTCTCCCTGATCGGCCAGCCGATCCTGATCTACGGCGCCGACGGGCCTGCGCTGTCGCGGGCCCTGGAGCGCGCGCTGGCGCGCAACGTGCAGCCGGCGCTTTACACCGAGGACATGTTCAGGACCACGCATGACGCCGCCAACCGCGAGGTGGTGAAGGCGGTCGCGCGCAGCGAGCTCAATCTGGTCGGCCTCGCCATTCGTGCCGAGCGCAAGGTGGTCGACAAGATCCTCGACGGGCTGAAGTTTCACACGTAGCGGACAGCGAGCGTAGTGCGGTCCGGCGCTTATCGGCTCGCCTCCTTGTCCGGCATGATCTGCAGCAACGGCGTCGGCGCAATCGATATCTGGCCGGTGAATGGTCGATCGTGCGCGGCGATCAGCAGAACCGATGTGGCCACGCCGGTCGCGAACAGTCCCATCGCGATGGCGGATCCCAAACGGTTGTCGCAGTGAACAAGGGCGATGACCAATAGCTCGCAGATGGCCTGAAGGTAGAGGCACCACCATTTGATCGAATCGACCTCCGTCTGGCTGACGATGATCCGTTGCCGTCGCGCATCGAGTGCCGAATTCAGATTGGTGATGATCTCGTGCTGCGTCGTCTGCTGGCCCGGGTTTTGCGCGGGCGTTGACACGACAAGCCGCAACGCCGCGGTCAGCGCGGGAGGCGCTGCCTTGAGCGATGCGGCCTGGCGCGCCATCATCGGCCATTCCACGGCGACCGTTTCCTCGACATAGTCGCGAACGAGACCGCGCAGGCGCGCCTCCTGCTCCGGCGGCAGGCCGCCGGCGAGCAAGATGACCGCGCGCAGCGAACTGGCCTCGCGGCTCACCGCCGCGGTGGCGCGATCGCTGTCACTCCAGACCTGTGCCGCGGTGAACGCGACAAACAGGCCGAAAAGGATGCCGAGCACCGGCACATGCCGGGAGAAATCGATTTGAAGGACGTTGCGCGCTCCTTGGTCGACAGGATCGCAACGCCTGCGAAAATGAGAATGGCAACAAGATAGGTGAAGCCGAAGACGATGAAGGCCATCCACGGCACAGAAAGGTTGTGTAACCAATCGCTCATAGGTGTTTCCCCCCAGCCGATCGCTCGTATCAACTCCCGCTGCACCGGATGATCACGTGCCGCCCGGGTCGTTCGCCATGACCTTGCTAGGCCATTGGTGCGACAAAAGAGCCCGACAGGCAACTCAGCAAGGGGCGTTTCGCGGTCGTCGCGAATGTGGGACGAGATGCGGTGGACGCCGAGTGCGCGATCGACGACAGCAAGCGAAGCGGACGGTGAAGTCGTGTGGTCCTGACGCGCTGGTCGCAGGTGTCTCCCCGCAAAACCCGCGAGCGTTTTTGCGGGGGGCGACGACAAACAAGCGCGGTCTCGCCGGGGAGAGCACGAAGTAAGCCGTAGCCCATCGCGCAGGGCAGGCCGGATTGCGCCGGTTACGCCTGTGGTCCTGATCCTGTGCTTTTTGTTGCAGGGCCCATGGGTGCGACCGGCATCCGGTTTTCCCTGCGCCCTCTGTTCCCCAAGGGATGAAAATAAAGCAGCAAACTCGGGCATTTGCGGCGCGAGATCGCGAACCGATGCGCACCCGAAGAAGCCGCGAAGGCCGACAGGAACGCTTCCGGCCGGCAGACGTTTTCCCTGAACGCATTGACAATGACTGACTGGTCAGTCATATTGAGGCCATGACAAAGCGCATCGAACAATCGACCGGCTGCCGGCCTGCCAAGCGCCGGACCACCACGATCCGGGCTGCGGCGGCGAGGATCCCGAAGGTGGCCTCGGCGAAGCCGCCCGAGCCGAAGCCGGCTGGGAACCGCGCCGAGAAATCGGCGGAGCGGCGGGCTGCGATCGTCGCGGCGGCGATGGACGAGTTCATCGCGCGCGGCTTTGCCGCGACGCGGCTCGATGATGTCGCCAAGCGGGCGGGCGTCGCCAAGGGCACGCTCTATCTGTACTTCAAGGACAAGGAGTCGATGTTCGAGGAGCTGATCCGCACCGCCGTCGTGCCTTTGGTCAATCGCATGGCCGCGCCGCCCACCATCACCGGCCCGGTGCGCGATGCGGTGGAGAGATTTGCCGAGACCTTCATCCGCGAGATCGTGTCGACCCGGCGCGGCGACATCGTCCGCCTGATCGTCTCCGAAGGGCCGCGCTTTCCGGCGATCGCCGACTTCTATTTCCGCGAGGTGGTGTCGAAGGGGATGGCCGCGATGCAGGCGCTGATCCAGCTCGCGATCACGCGCGGCGAGATCAGGCAGCGCCAGCTCGCGCAGTTTCCCCAGCTCGTCGTGGCGCCCGCGATCGTCGCGGTGATCTGGCAGAGCCTGTTTGCGCGGCACGCGCCGCTCGATGCCCTCGCGATGTTCAAGGTTCATCTCGATCTGATCTTCGGCGAACGGAGCAAGACATGACCGGCTCGCGCATGATGAAGCTTGTCACGGCAGTCGTGCTGGCGGCGACGCTGGCCGGTTGCCAGGAGAAGCGGGATCCCGGCTTCCAGGGCTGGGTCGAGGCCGACATGATCTTCGTCAGCCCGGATGAATCCGGCCGCGTCATCAAGCTCAATGTGCGCGAGGGCGACGAGGTCAAGCCCGGCGATCTGCTTTATTCGGTCGACGACGATCTGCAGCGCGCCGATCTCAACCAGAACAACGCGACCCTCGCCAACGCGCGGCAAAGCTATGACCGCGCAGCCTCGCTGCGCGGCACCGGCGCCGGCACCCAGGCCAATCTGGATTCCGCGGTCTCGGCGCTGCGCGTCGCGGAGGCGCGGGTCAACACCTCGCAGACCCGGCTCGACCGTCGCAAGGGCTTTGCGCCGATCGCGGGCTCGATCCAGCAGATCTACTTCCGCGAGGGCGAGATGGTGCAGGCGCAGCGCCCGGTGCTGTCGATCATGCCGCCGGGCAATATGAAGCTGCGCTTCTTCGTGCCGGAGACCGAGCTGCCGAAGCTCGCGCTCGGCGACGAGGTGAGGGTGACCTGCGACAATTGCGCCGCCGACCTCACCGCAAAGATCTACTTCATCGCCACCACGGCGGAGTACACGCCGCCGGTCATCTACAGCCTCGATGAGCGCAACAAGCTGGTCTATCTGATCCAGGCGCGGCCGAGCCGGCCCGATGTGCTGCGCGTCGGCCAGCCGATCAGCATCTACCTGAATCCCAAGACGCCGGTGGCGGAGCGCAGATGAACGGCGGCTCCACCAGCGCGCGGTCGAGCGCACCCTCCATCGCCATCGATGTGAAGGGCCTGACCAAGTCGTTCGGCGGACGCGAAGTCGTTCATGACTTGTCGATGCAGGTCAAGCGCGGCTCGATCTACGGCTTCCTCGGTCCCAACGGCAGCGGCAAGACCACGACCATCCGCATCCTGTGCGGCCTGCTGACGCCCGACAGCGGCGAGGGCACCTGCCTCGGCTACGACATCCGGCGCGATGCCGACAAGATCAAGCGCAAGGTCGGCTACATGACGCAGCGCTTCAGCCTCTACCAGGATCTGTCGGTGCGCGAGAATCTCGAATTCGTGGCGCGGCTCTATGGCATGCCGGACGCGCGCGGGTCCGCGGCCGACATGATCGCGCGGATCGGGCTGAAGGGCCGCGAGGAGCAGCTCGCCGGCGAGCTGTCCGGCGGCTGGAAGCAGCGGCTGGCGCTCGGCGCCTGCACGCTGCCCAATCCGCAATTGCTGCTGCTGGACGAGCCGACCGCCGGCGTCGACCCCAAGGCACGGCGCGATTTCTGGAACGAGATCCACGCGCTCGCCGCCGAAGGCCTCACCGTGCTGGTCTCGACCCACTACATGGACGAGGCCGAGCGCTGTCACGAGATCGCCTATATCGCCTACGGTCATCTGCTGGCGCATGGCACGGTGGACGAGGTGATCGCCGCCTCCGCGCTGTCGACCTGGACGGTGACGGGCGAGGACTTCAACGGCCTGATGGCCGAGCTCACCGACAAGCCCGGCATCGACATGGTGGCGCCGTTCGGCACCAGCCTGCACGTCTCCGGCCGCGACAAGGCGGCGCTCGCGGCCGCGATCGCGCCCTATCGGGACAATTCGAAATGGCATTGGCAGGCCAGCGAGCCGTCGCTCGAAGACGTCTTCATCGACCTGATGGGGCGCTCCAAGGATAATTTCCAAGGATAATTTTCAAGGATAGGTTCCGATGAGCGCAACGGATACGATCCACGGCGAGACGAGGGAGCCGGCATTCGGCTTCTGGCGGCGCAGCTACGCGATGCTGGTCAAGGAATTCATCCAGCTTCGCCGCGACCGCGTCTCGTTCGCCATGATCATCATGCTGCCGGTGATGCAGCTGACGTTGTTCGGCTACGCCATCAACACCACGCCGCGCAATCTGCCGACCGCGGTGCTGACCCAGGAGGACAGCGATCTCGGCCGTTCGATCCTGAAGGCGATGGAGAACACCGCCTATTTCCATTTTGTCCGCGAGGTCCACACCGTCGAGGCGTTCGACGAGCTGCTGCAATCCGGCAAGGTGCTGTTCGGCGTCGAGATCCCGCGCGGCTTCGAGCGCGCGGTGCGGCGCGGCGACAGGCCGGCGCTACTGGTCGCGGCCGATGCCACCGACCCGGTCGCGTCGGGCTCGGCGCTCGGCGCACTCGGGCCGCTGGTGCAATCGGCGCTGGCGCATGATCTGCACGTCGGCGATCCCCCGGACATGCCGTTCGAAATCCGCGCCCACGCCCGCTACAACCCGGCGGCGGACTCGCGCCTCAACATCGTGCCCGGCCTGGTCGGGACCATCCTGACCATGACCATGCTGATCTTCACCGCGCTGTCGGTCACGCGCGAGATCGAGCGCGGCACCATGGAGAGCCTGCTGTCGATGCCGATCAAGCCGGTCGAGGTGATGTTCGGCAAGATCATCCCCTATGTGCTGGTCGGCTTCATCCAGGCCACGCTGATCATCGCCATCGGCATCGTGCTGTTCGGCGTGCCGGTCCTCGGCAGCCTCACGCTGTTGGCACTGCTCACCACGCTGTTCATCACCACCAATCTGTCGATCGGCTACACCTTCTCGACCATCGTGCAGAACCAGCTGCAGGCGATGCAGCTCTCGATGATGTTCTTCCTGCCGAGCATCCTGCTGTCCGGCTTCATGTTTCCGTTCGCGGGCATGCCGGTCTGGGCGCAATATATCGGCGAGGGGTTGCCGCTGACCCATTTCGTGCGCATCGTCCGCGCCATCATGCTGAAGGGGGCGGCGATGCCGAACCTGCAATACGACACCGTCGCGCTGGTCGCCCTGATGCTGTTCGCCATGACGATCGCGGTGACGCGCTTCCGCCGCACGCTCGATTGAGGCTAGTATGGCTGTCACTGAGCGTCATTCCGGGGCGTCTCGAGGAGGCGAACCCGGAATCTCGAGCTTCCGGGTTCGCTTCGCGCCCCGGAATGACGGGGGTGAGGGATTGACGGAATTTCCAGACAAGGAAGGCACAGCGGCCGGCGCGGCGGTCGCGACGGACTTCCATCACGCCCTGATGCGCGAGGTGATGACCACCGAGCTGCTCCGCATCAAGGTGCTGATCGGTACCGCCGCTACCCTCGCGGCGATCAGCCTGCTGGTGTATTTCTTTGCGCCCGACGCGGTCAGCCGCGTCTGGCACGGCAACCTCAGCCCCGTCTACGTCTTCTACGTCACCATTCCGCTGATCCTGTTCGAGTTCTGGGTGCATGGGGCGATCAGCTGGCACATGCGCAAGGGGCGCGACCTGCCGGTGGTCCGGCGCTACATCGGCGTGCTGGTCGAGACGTCGCTGCCGACCGTCGTGCTGGCGCTGCACATGAGCAGCATGGGGCCGCAGGAGGCGCTCGGCTTCGTGGCGCCGCTGATCTATTTCGTCTTCATCATCCTGTCGACGCTGCGGCTCGACTTCTGGCTCTCGACCTTCACCGGCTTCGTCGCGGCGGCCGAGCTGTTCTACATGGCGGTGTTCTTCCATCCCTCGGGCGGCGGCGCGGCCGAGACCAGCCTCTACTATCACGCCGCGCGGAGCGCGATCATCCTGATCTGCGGCGTGCTGGCCGGCGCGGTCGGCATGCAGCTGCGCCGGCAGTTCGCGGCCAGCATCGCGGCCGCCACCGCGCGCGATCGCATCACCAATCTGTTCGGCCAGCACGTCTCGCCGCAGGTGGTCGAACGTCTGATGACGGAGGGCGCCGGCACCGGGAGCGACATCCGGCGCGTCGCCGTGATGTTCGTGGATTTCCGCAGCTTCACGGCCGGCGCGCGCACCCGCTCGCCGCAGGAGGTGGTGGACAGGCTCGACGGCGCCTTTGCCGTGCTGGTCGATATCCTCGATCGCCATGGCGGCATCGTGAACAAGTTTCTGGGCGACGGCTTTCTCGCCCTGTTCGGTGCGCCGTTCGAGACCGGCGAGGCCGCACACCAGGCGGTCGCCGCTGCGCGTGAAATGCTTGCGGCGAACGAGCGCACCAACGCCGCGTCGAGCTGGCCGCTGCGCATCGGCATCGGCATCCACATCGGCGAGGTCGTCGCCGGCAATATCGGCTCGCCGCGGCGCAAGGAATACACGGTGATCGGCGACACCGTGAATTTTGCCGCGCGGCTCGAGGCGCTCAACAAGGAGCTCGGCTCGCAGTTTTTGATTTCCTCTGCGGTGCGCGAGGCGCTCGGCGACGACTGCAAGGACGCGGTGTCGCGCGGCGAGATCCCGGTGCGGGGTTACGAGCAGCCGGTGCACGTCTGGCAGCTGGGGTAGGCGTCAACACTCGCAAACCGCGCGAGCTGTCTGCTTCTGACTTGCCCGCGATTGTACCGAGTGCTCTGAAGGGCGTCGTTGCGACCGTGTTACGATAGCGCCGTTGGAATGACCGGAGCACAAGGACAAGCAAGATGCAGCGGCGCTATATCACCGTCGACGTTTTCACCGACCGCGCCTTCGGCGGCAACCCGCTCGGCGTGGTGCTCGACGCCGAGGGATTGTCGACGGAACAGATGCACGCGATCGCCACCGAGTTCAACTATTCCGAGACGACCTTCGTGCTGCCGCCGCAGGACAAGGGCAACGACGCCCAGGTTCGCATCTTCACGGTGCGCTCGGAAATTCCGTTCGCCGGCCATCCCAATGTCGGCACCGCCTTCGTGCTGGCGAGCCGGGCAGCGAAGCCGCCGGCGCAGCTGAGGTTCGAGGAGAAGGCGGGTCTCGTGCCGGTCGCGATCCTGTCCGACGGCGGCAGGGTGCTCGGCGCCGAGCTGACGGCGCCGCAGCCGTTGCAGCGGACCAACGAGGTGAGCGCGGCCGACGCCGCCGCGTGCCTGTCGCTGTCGGCGGCTGACGTGAAGACCGATCGGCATGTGCCGCAGGTGGTCTCGGTCGGCCTGCCGTTCCTGGTGGTGGAGATCGCCTCGCGCGAGGCGCTGAGGCGCGCCCGGCCGGATGCGGCGGCGTTCGCCAGGACGCTGGCCGAGATCGGCCGCGACGTCGTCTATTTCTACACAAGCGACGTGCCGGCGAGCGAGCAGCCGCTCGACCTGCAAGCGCGCATGTTCCATCCGGGCGCCAGCGGCCTGTCCGAGGATCCCGCGACCGGCAGCGCGACCGCGGCCTGCGCGGCGCTGCTGGCCGATATCGATCCCGCGCGCGACGGCGAGTTGCGGCTGCGGATCGGGCAGGGCGTCGATATGGGCCGGCCGAGCCTGTTGCTGACGCGCGTGCGCAAGCAAGCCGGCGCGATCATATCAGTGCATGTCGGCGGCGGCTGCGTGAAGATGATGGAGGGGACGCTGAATGTGCCGGGCGAGGCAGGCTAGACCTGCGGCGCCGCCAGGTTCTCGATCCTGACGCCGTCGCGCTCCTCGATGATCTCGGCGATCCAGCGACGGTGGCAGTGTTCGTGGTCGCGCTCGTAGCAGAGGATGCAGACCGGGCCGGACTTCTTCACCAGAGCCGACAGCTCGTCGAGCTCTTCCTTGGCCTGCGCCGTCTTCAGATGCGCCGAATAGATCTTGTGCAGCAGCGCATATTGCCCGCTGCGCGCCGCCTCCCGGCCGCTTTTCGGCGTGCCGAGGCCGCGCAGATGGACGTAGCCGATGCCGCGCTCGTCGAGACCGGCGGCGAGCTGGGTCTTGGAGAAGCCGGGCCGGCGCGAGGACGCGACCGCGCGGACGTCGACCAGCAGCTTGACGCCGGCCTGCTGGAGCTCGTCGAGCACCGCCTTCGACGGCGTCTGCTCGTAGCCGATGGTGAACAGCCTTTTCGCCTTCGCCATCGGTTCTCCCTCACTTCACCCGTTCGATCAATTCCATCGCGCCAGCGGGCGCGCGGACCTTGCCTTCGTGGATCACATAGGCGAACACGTCGCGCGGCGCCTTCTTGGGCGCGGCCTTGTCGACCTTCGGCAGATCGTCGGGCTCGCCGCCGCCGGCCCAGTCCTGAAACCGCTTGGCCCAGGCGTCGAGCTGCTTCGGCGGATAGCAGGTCTTCAATTCGTCATTGCCCTTCTGCAGCCGGGCATAGACGAAGTCGCTCGCGACATCGGCAATCGCCGGATATTTGCCGTGCTCGGCGAACACCACCGGCACCTCGTGCTCGCGAATGAGGGCGACGAATTCGGGCACGCAAAAACTGTCGTGGCGGACCTCGACGACGTGGCGCAGCGCGCGGCCGTCGAGCTTGCGCGGCAGCAGCTCGAGGAACTTGCCGAAATCGGCGCCGTCGAATTTCTTGGTCGGCGCGAACTGCCAGAGCACCGGCCCGAGCCGGTCCTTCAGCTCCAGCACGCCCGAATCATAGAACCGCTTCACCGAATCGCCTGCCTCGGCGAGCACGCGGCGGTTGGTGGCGAAGCGTGGTCCCTTCAGCGAGAAGATGAAGCCGTCGGGCACTTCGCTGGCCCATTTGCGAAAGCTCTCCGGCTTCTGCGAGCCGTAATAGGTGCCGTTGATCTCGATCGAGGTCAGCTTGGAGGCGGCATAGGACAGCTCCTTCGATTGTGCGAGCTTCTCGGGATAGAACACCCCGCGCCACGGCTCGAAGGTCCAGCCGCCGATGCCGATATAGATGTTGCCTGCGTCTGTCTTGGTCTTGGTCGCCTTGGTGGGAGCTTTGGCCACGACTGCACTCATCGTGAGGGAGGGAACAGGAAACAAGATTAGTCAAAATAATCGTGATTGGCCAGTTTGCCAGCGTGCTTATCGTCGCCGTCGCTCTTCGCTACGATGCGCCAAAATGGAGAACAACAAATGCGCATGCTGGTTGCGGCCGCCCTCTTGATCATGTCCTCCGACGCCATATCGTCCGCTGCGATGGCCGATGAGGTCGACGATGCGCACAAGCTCGCGATCACCGGCCGCGACGCCTACTGGAATTGTCTCGCCCGCGAATATCCCCGCGACAGCAACAAGGCGATGTCCGACCAGGAATTCACCTCGCTGATCGCCAATGTCTGTCCCTCGGAGCGGCAGAACTTCCGGGTGTCGCTGATCGACTTCCTGTCGCTGCAATTTCCGAAGCAGGATGCCGACGCCAATCTGACCACCGCCAACCGCGCGATCGAGCTCGCGCAGAAGGACATCGTGACCGCCTTCACCCGGCGCAAGGCCGCGGCGAAATAGGTTCCCAAATCCTGTTGCGGCCGGCCGATTTTTGATATCAATCCGCGCAGGCGAGGGGATGATCGGCATGAGCTCACAATCGACGGCAGGCTTTTTGGGCGCATTGGTCGCAGCCATCGCGCTGGCGGCGGCGTTCATTTACGGGCCGTCGCCGACCCAGCTCCGTAACCCGACCCGGTCGGCCGCGCAGCCGCAGGCGGCTCCCGCCGCCGAGGCCGCGCCGGCGGCCCCGGCGCCACGCGGCCCGGTGATCCGGGAAGTCCCGAACAACTAGCACCTCCTGCGCCCCTTGCGGATCGCCCGGGGGCTTCCTATCTTGCATCCAACGGCGACGTTGCAGCTTCAGGGCTCCGGCGCTGGAACGACCACGACATTGATGGCTGCGCCGGATGTACGCGCGCCCCTTGTTCGTGGTCGTTGGCATTTTGAGGGGTGTTTTGTCCCGTTTTCCCGCTTTCCGAGCGTGCGTTTGGGTCGGCCTGCCTTGGCAGCGGGTGAGGCTGCGGCTATACGCTGGCGCTCATGAACGAAGCCATCAAGCCGGGCCCCGAAACCTCATCGCAGGCGGCAAGTTTGCCGCAGCTTTCGGTGGTCGTCCCGACCTTCAACGAACGTGACAATGTCACGGTGCTGTATCGCCGGCTCGACGCGACGCTGAAGGACGTGTCCTGGGAAGTCATCTTCGTCGACGACAATTCGCCCGACGGAACCTGGGACGTGGTGCGCGCGCTGGCGCGGAAGGATTCCCGCGTGCGCTGCATCCGCCGGATCGGCCGGCGCGGCCTGTCCGGCGCCTGCATCGAGGGCATCCTGGCGTCGAGCGCACCCTATGCCGCTGTCATGGACGCCGACCTGCAGCATGACGAGAGCCAGCTGCCGAAGATGGTGGCGCTGCTGCAGAGCGGCGAGGCCGAGCTCGTGGTCGGCAGCCGCTACATCGAGGGCTACAAGGCCGACGGCTTCAACAAGCAGCGCGCCGGCGCCAGCGCCTTTGCCACCGAGATCGCCCGACGCGCACTGAAGGTCGAGATCGCCGACCCCATGAGCGGCTTCTTCATGATCCGCCGCGACCGGTTCGAGCAGCTCGCGCCGCAGCTGTCTACGCAAGGCTTCAAGATCCTGCTCGACGTGGTGGCGACGGCGGAAGGCAAGCTGCGCGCGGTCGAAATTCCCTACACCTTCGGCGCGCGCCAGCATGGCGAGAGCAAGCTCGACTCGATGGTCGCGCTCGACTTCCTCGGCCTGGTGCTGGCGAAGCTGACCAATGATCTGATCTCGCTGCGCTTCATTCTGTTCGCAGCCGTCGGCGGGCTCGGTCTGGTGGTGCACCTCACCGTGCTGTTCATCGCGCTCGAACTGTTCAAGGCGCCATTCCCGGAGGCCCAGGCCACCGGTGCGATCGTCGCCATGACCAGCAACTTCATCCTCAACAATTTCCTGACCTACCGCGACCAGCGGCTGAAGGGCTTTGGCATCCTGCGCGGCCTGCTGCTGTTCTATCTGGTCTGCAGCGTCGGCCTGCTCGCCAATGTCGGCGTCGCGTTCTCGGTCTACGACCAGGAGCCGATCTGGTGGCTGGCGGGCGCGGCCGGCGCACTGATGGGCGTGGTGTGGAATTACGCGATGTCCGGGCTGTTCGTCTGGCGCAAGCGATGACGGTGGCATGAACGCGAACGAGGCGCGGCTTGCCCGAAACACCGCGCTTGCGGTGTGCGCGCTGGTCGTGTTGCGACTGGCCGCCGCGGCATGGACGCCGCTGACCTTCGACGAAGCCTATTACTGGATGTGGTCGAAGGCGCTCGCCGGCGGCTATTACGACCATCCGCCGATGGTGGCGATGGTGATCCGGCTCGGCACCATGATTGCGGGCGACACGCCGTTCGGCGTGCGGCTGGTGTCGATCCTGCTCGCACTGCCGATGAGCTGGGCGATCTACCGGGCGGCCGAGATCCTGTTCGGCGGCCGGCGCATCGCCGCGAGCGCAACGATCCTGCTCAATGTGACGCTGATGGCCGCCGTCGGCACGCTGATCGTGACGCCGGATGCGCCGCTGCTGGTCGCTGCCAGCCTCCTGCTGTACGCGCTCGCAAAGGTACTGGAGAGCGGTCGCGGCGCCTGGTGGCTTGCGGTCGGCGCCGGCGCCGGCGCGGCGCTGCTGTCGAAATACACCGCGCTGTTCTTTGGTCCGGCGATCCTGATCTGGCTTGCGATGGTGCCGAAGCTGCGGCGCTGGTTTCTCTCGCCCTGGCTCTATCTCGGCGGTCTGGTCGCGCTCGGCCTGTTTGCGCCGGTCATCCGCTGGAACGCCGATCACCACTGGGTGTCGTTCATCAAGCAGATGGGCCGCGCGCGGATCGAGGATTTCCGGCCGACCTACATCGCCGAGCTGATTCCGACCCAGTTTGCGTTCGCAACGCCATTGGTGTTCATCCTCGGCGTGATGGGTCTCTACGCGCTGTATCGGCGCCGCGCCGGCGCGATGGAGGCGCGCGCGCTGGTCAA
>NZ_SMYJ01000023.1:0-38115 GCF_009720285.1 Bradyrhizobium sp. BR2003 | reverse complement strand
TGGAGTGCCCCCCAAAAGTGAGACACGGGAAATTAGGGACAGTTCTCTAACGGAGAACGAATGCCCAACAAATCACCCCGTGTTTTCAGCCGAGAGTTCAAGCTTGAGGCGGTTCGCCGCATTCTGGCGGGCGAGCGGATAAGGGCGCTTTCAGACGAGCTGAAGGTGCTGCGCAAGGATCTCTACGCTTGGCGCGATCTGTTTCGTGCAGGCGGGGCGGCAGCGCTGCGGCCGCTGGGTCGCCCCCGCAAGGGCGAAGCGGTTGTTCCAGCAGCAGTGAGGAAGCGTGCGCGCGATATTGCGGCGGCCGACCCGGGCGCGCCGGAGCGGATTGCCGAACTCGAGCGCAAGATCGGCCAGCAGCAGATTGAACTGGATTTTTTTCGGCAAGCCTTGCGGCGGGTCAAGGAAGCACGCCGGCCGAGCAGCGGGCCTGGCGTGACGGGGTCTACGAGGTCATCCAGGCGATGACGATCCCCCCGCGGCAAGGCGAACTGACGATCGAACGGATGTGCGCCCTGGCTGGCGTCAGCCGGGCCGGTTACTACCGACATTGGGCGGCTTGCGCCCCACGTGCCGAGGAAACCGGCGTGCGGGACGCAATCCAGCGGCTGGCGCTTGCCTATAGGCATTACGGCTATCGCCGGATCGCCGCGCAGCTGCGCCGCGAAGGCTTTGTGGTCAACCGCAAGCGCGTGCTTCGCCTGATGAGAGAGGATAATCTGCTGTGCCTGCGGCAGCAGCCGTTCGTGCCTGTTACGACCGACTCGCGCCACCCGTGGCGGGTGGTACCGAACCTGGCCCGCGGTATGGTGCCGAGTGGCCTCGATCAGCTCTGGGTGGCGGACATCACCTACATCCGCCTGCAGGAGGAGTTCGCCTATCTCGCCATCGTGCTCGATGCCTTCAGCCGGCGTGTCGTCGGCTGGGCCTTGGAGACGCACCTAGAGGCGCGCCTGGCGATCGCGGCACTCTCCATGGCGCTGGCGGCGCGCCAACCGAGGCCCGGCAGCCTGATCCATCACTCCGACCGGGGTATCCAATACGCCTGTAGCGACTACACCGAATTGCTCCAGCAGCACGACGTCGCCCCGAGCATGAGCCGGGTCGGCAATCCCTACGACAACGCCAGAGCGGAGAGCTTCATGAAGACCCTCAAGCAAGAGGAGGTCAACGGCCAGACCTATCGCGATGCGCAGCAGGCGAGAAATGCGATCGGCGCCTTCATCGAACAGGTATACAATCGTCAGCGGCTGCACTCGGCTTTGGCTTACCGGCCGCCAGCCGAGTTCGAAACAAATCTACCGCATGGCGGGGCTGCTGCGCAGCAGCCCCGCCATGCGGCCCTAACCCATCAACCCGCCCCGCCGCCTCAGGCGCTCGGCACCTGTCCCTGATTATCGTGTCTCACATCAGGGGTGCAGTTCAGTCTCGCCGCTGCACAAGTCCCCGGATTGCGCTCCGCTTCATCCGGGCTACGGCTCCGTCATTCGCACGACACGCGCTACGCGTCCTGAGAGGTCTTTTCTCAAACGAATTTTGGCCCGGCTGCGTCTGTCAGCTCCTTCAGCCGGCTCTGCATCACTTCAATGATGTGCGCGCGCTTTGCCGCGATTCGTTCGATCGGGCCGCCGATGCCGATCGCGAGCGGAGCGCGTCGCTTCGGCAGGGGAACGAGCATGCCTATTGTGTTTGCGCCCGGCGTCGTGCGGCCGCCTGTCTCGGAAAAGCCGCGGCGGCGAATGCGCTCGACCTCTTCGAGAAAGGCGGATTCGCGAACGCGCGCCGACTGACTCGGCTCCTCGGCATTGTTGCGCCGGATAATGCCACGAATTTTGGTGTTCGGCATTTGGCTCAGTAGCACATGTCCGAGCGCTGTCCGCACCATCGGTCGTATTTGACCGGCTTGTGCCGTGTACTGAAGCTGAGAGCCGCCGGGGACAACGTGCAGATATTGCATCCCGGCGGCGCCGGCCTGTTGTCCGAGCATGACGGTTTCGCCGCCCGTCGCGGTCCAGAGTTCCTCCATCAGATCGGTGAGCTTGGTATCACGGAACGGGGAACGACGGATCCAGTCACCCAGCAGATTGACCCGGTAGCTCGGGATGAAAAGCCGGGTCTTTCGCTCGTATTCCAGGTAGTTCAATTCGACGAGACATCGAAGCAACACCGACGTGCTCGATTGGGGCATCTCCAACGCGGACGATATTTCGGTCACGGAAGCAGCCCGCTTTGTTTTCCGAAAGAACTCCAGAACTGCGAACGTCCGCATGGCCGATTTGACGATGGCCGTCTTGTTCGGATTCGGCATGGCTGGCTCCTCGGCGGGTCAAGTACCTCACCTCCATCACATATGTGATGTTAGGGCAAAACTGCTTCACTTGACGACAACTTTGGCCCAGATTGGCGTCAATAAGATCAAGCCGCATGGAAACGCACAGAGCAGGGGAAGGCGGATGCCCGGCCGAAGTTTGCTCGAGAAGATCTGGGACCAGCACGTCATTGCTCGCCTCAGCGAGGACACTGACCTCCTTCATATCGACCGCCATCTGCTGCACGATCTCGGCGGGTCGCGCGGTCTGCTCGATCTCAAGAGCCGGGGCCTCAAGGTCCACAATCCCGAACTGACCTTTGCAACGCCGGATCACGCGCTGTCGACGGCGCCCGGCCGCGCCGGAACCAGTAAGATCGGAATGGAATTGCTGGCGGCGCTGCGGGTCGAGACCTCGGCGAGCGGCATCACGCTGTTCGATGTCGATCAGCCCGGCCAGGGCATCGTCCACGTCATCGGTCCGGAACTCGGCTTGAGCCTGCCGGGCGCCACGATCGTCTGCGGCGACAGCCACACCTGCACCCATGGCGGCTTGGGGGCGCTCGCCTTCGGCATAGGGTCGAGCGAGCTCACCCATGTGCTGGCGACTCAGGCGCTGATCCAGCGCCGTCCGAAGACGATGCGCGCGCGCTTCGAGGGCAAGCTGCCGCTCGGCGTCACCGCCAAGGACATGATCCTGGCGCTGATCGGCCATATCGGCGCCGCCGGCGGCACCGGCTATGCGGTCGAATATGCCGGCAGTGCGATCCGCGCGCTGCCGATCGAGGGCCGGCTCACGATCTGCAACCTCTCGATCGAGCTCGGCGCCAAGATGGGCATGGTGGCGCCGGACGAGAAGACGTTCGAATTCCTGCGCGGCCGTCCCTATGCGCCGCAAGGCGCGATGTGGGATCTCGCGGTGAAAGCGTGGCGCGAACTGCCGAGCGATCCCGACGCGGTGTTCGATCGCGAGGTCGTGATCGACGTCAAGAAGATCATTCCGCAAGTGACCTGGGGCATCAGTCCCGAGCACGTCGTCGGCGTCGACGGTGTCATTCCCGATCCGAAGGCGGTCGACGATCCGTTGCGGCGCGCCGCGATCGAGACCGCGCTGGAGTATATGGGCCTGCAGGGCGGCGCGCCGATCGCGGGCACGCCGGTCGATTGGGTGTTCATCGGCTCCTGCACCAACAGCCGGCTCAGCGACCTGCGCGCCGCGGCCGAGATCGCGCGCGGCCGCAAGGTCGCGGCCGGGGTCCGCGCCTGGGTGGTGCCGGGCTCGGAGAACGTCAAGCGCGAGGCGGTCGCCGAAGGGCTCGACAAGATCTTCATCGACGCCGGTTTCGAGTGGCGCGAGCCGGGCTGCTCGATGTGCCTTGCCGCCAATGGCGAGGTGGTGGCGCCCGGGCAGCGCTCGGTCTCGACCTCGAACCGCAATTTCGTCGGCCGGCAAGGGCCGCGCGCGCGGACGCATCTGGCGAGCCCCGCGAGTGCCGCGGCATCCGCCATTGCCGGCGCGATCGCCGATGTCAGGATGATGGGACGCTAGAGCATGCCAAAACCGTTCGACAAGCTCACCGCAACCGCCGCGCCGATCATGCGCGGCAATATCGATACCGACGTCATCATCCGCATCGAGCGCCTGGTCGGCAACTCGATCCGCGGCACGCTCGGCAAATGGGCGTTCGGCTCGCTGCGCTACCTGCCCGACGGCTCGGAGAATCCGGAGTTCATCCTGAACCGCGAGCCGTATCGCGAGGCGGAGATTTTGGTGACCGGGCCGAATTTCGGCTGCGGCTCCTCGCGCGAGGGCGCGGTGTGGTCGCTGCAGGAGCGCGGCATCCGCGCCATCATCGGCTCCGGCTTCGGCGACATCTTCTTCGCCAACTGCTTCCAGAACGGAATCCTGCCCGTCATCGTCGACAAGGCGGTGGTCGATCAGCTGGCCGCCGACATCGAGGCGACGCAGGGCGCGGGCAAGGTTTCCATCGACCTCGAGGCCCAGACCATCGTCTCGCCGTCGGGCGCGCGGCATTCGTTCGAGATCGACCCCCGGCGGCGCGAGGGGCTGCTGAAGGGGCTCGACGAGGTGGCGTTGACGCTGCAACGCGACGACGAGATCCACGCATTCCAGGCCTCCGACTGCGCGGCGCGGCCATGGATTCATTCGACAACGACACCCGCTTCAAGGACACCGGCATGAGCACGCAATCCAACATGGTCAAGGTCGCCGTCGTCGGCGGTGAGGGCATCGGCCCCGAGGTCACCGCGCAGTCGCGCCGCGTGCTCGACTGGTTCGCGGCGAAGCGCGGCGTTCCGATGACGCTGCGCGAGGCGCAGTACGGCCTGATCCCGTATCTTGCGACCGGCAAGGTGCTGCCCGAGGACACCGCCGAGGCGATGGACGAGGCCGACGCGATCCTGTGGGGTGCGACTGGCGGACCGGAGACCACCGAGGTGCCGGCCGCCGCACGCAAGGCCGGCAGCTTGCTGGGCCTGCGCAGCAAATACGATCTCTACGCCAATCTGCGGCCGATCGTAGCGAGCCCGGCACTGTCGGCCTCGGCGCCGCTCAAGGCCGAGGTGCTCGACGGCGTCGATTTCGTCATCATCCGCGAACTGACCAGCGGTATCTATTTCGGCGAGCCGCGCGGCATCGAGACACTGCCCGACGGCCAGCGCCGCGGCTTCAACACCGAGCAATACACCACGAACCAGATCCGCCGCGTGGCGCGCTCGGCCTTCGAGCTGGCGCGGACCCGGCGCAACAAGGTCTGCTCGGTCGACAAGGCCAATGTACTGGAGACCAGCGTGGTCTGGCGCGAAGAGGTGATCAAGCTGCACAAGGAGGAATTCTCCGACGTGGAGCTGACCCATCTCTATGTCGATAACGCCGCGATGCAGATCGTGCGCGAGCCGCGGCAGTTCGACGTCATGGTGACCGGCAACATCTTCGGCGACATCCTGTCGGACTGCGCGGCGATGGCTTCGGGCTCGCTCGGCATGCTGCCGTCGGCATCGCTCGGCCCGGTCGATCGCTTCGGCCGGCGCAAGGCGCTCTATGAGCCGGTGCATGGCAGCGCGCCCGACATCGCGGGCAAGGGCATCGCCAATCCGCTCGGCTCGATCCTCAGCGTCGCGATGCTGCTGCGCCTGACGCTGAATCGGCCTGAGGACGCCGACCTGCTGGAGAAGGCGGTGCAGACCGCGCTTGCCTCTGGCGCGCGCACGGCCGATATCGCCGAGGCCGGGGCAAAAAAGCTGTCGACTGTCCAGATGGGCGATGCGGTGCTCGGCGCGCTCGACAAGATCTCGGCCACGGAGCACGCGTGATGGCGCGCCTCACCATGCCCCACATTTCGCGGCGATCGGCGCTGACGGTGATCGCCGCCGGTGGCGCGGCGCTGGCGACCGGGCGTGCGTTGGCGCAGGCGGCCACGGGTCGCGCAATCTATCCGGTCGCGGTGCCGGTCTATCAAACGCAATTTGTTGCCGACCGTATCGGCTACTTCAAGGAGGCCGGGCTCGACTGCAAGCTGGTGCAAGGTGGCAGCGGTGTGAAGACCCGCGAAATCATCGCCTCGTCGCAGGGCGATATCGGCATCGGCGACGTCACCCATCCGATGCAGCTGACCAATCACGGCCGCGCCGCGCGCGTGCTGTTGCCGGTCGACACGCGATCGAACTCGGTGATGTTCATCCTGCGCAAGGATCTGAAGGACCAGGGCATCAACTCGCTGGAGGCTTTCACGCAATGGAAGCGGCCCGACGGCCGCAAGCCGATCGTCTCGGTCTCCTCGCTCGGCGGCACCAACCATGTCTGGTCGTCCTACTACATGGAAACCATGGGACTCGACGACAAGGTGACCTGGATCGGCACCGGCAATGTCGACACCATGCTGGGATCGCTGAAGTCGAAGCAGGTCGATATCCTCGTCAGTTCGCTGTCGCTGTTGAACGAGGCGCAGCAGCAGGGCTGGGGCGAATTGCTGTTCGACGGCACCGACGAGGCGATCTGGAACAAGCATATCGGCGGCAAGGTGCCGGTGACCGCGCATTTCACGCTGCAGGCCACCATCGACAAGGACCCGGCCAAGATGCAGGCCTACGTCACCGCGCTGTGGCGCGCGTCGCAGTGGATCAAGACCCACAAGCCGACCGAGGTCTACGACGCCATCGAGCCCTATGTCGGCAGCACCTCGCGCGAGGCCAATCTGCTGGAGATCACGTCGATCCAGAAGGTCGCGGACTATGAGGGCACGATCGATACCGCAAGCTTCGCGCGCGGCGAGAAAGTCTGGTTCCGCGAGATGACCGGCATCAAGCCGCTCAAGATCGCCGACGTGGTCAACTCCAACCTGATCGAAGCGGCGCGAAAGGCCTATCCGGGTTGAGCGCGCTCGAGACAAGCGCAACCGTGTCGCCGCGCGCCCCGGCCGATCGCCGCGTCGAGGTCAAGGGCCTGAGCAAGTCGTTCCAGCTTGCCAAAACCACAATCGAGGCGGTGCGTGACGTGACCTTCGACGTGCGCCGCGGCGAATTCGTCGCGCTGCTCGGGCCGTCGGGCTCCGGCAAGAGCACGGTGCTCAACATGATTGCCTCGCTGATCCGCCCCACCGGCGGCGAGATCCTGATCGACGGCAAGCGCGTCGTCGCCGGCAAGGCGACGCCCGATGTCGGCTATGTCTTCCAGCGCGACACGCTGTTTCCATGGCGGACCGTCGGCGACAATATCGGCTACGGGCTGGAGCTGTCAGGCGTGCCGGCTCACGAACGGAAGGAGCGCATCGCCGAATGCGTCGCGCAAGCGGGCCTGAAGGGATTCGAGAACGCCTATCCGTCGGCGCTGTCGGGCGGCATGCGCCAGCGCGCGGCGTTGATGCGCACTTTGATCGTCGAGCCGCAGATCCTCCTGATGGACGAGCCGTTCGGTGCGCTCGACACCCACACCAAGATCGACATGCACGAGGTGCTGCTTCGGATCTGGGAGCGCGAGCAGCAAACCGTGCTGTTCGTGACCCATGATCTCGGCGAGGCGTTGACATTGGCCGACCGCATCATCCTGTTCTCGGCGCGGCCGGGCCGCATCAAGGACATGTTCGAGGTCGACTTCGCCCGCCCGCGCGATGCGGTGAAGGTGCGCGAGACCCCGCATTATGCCGAGCTGTTCCAGCACATCTGGCATTCGCTGGGCGAGGAATTCGTCAAGGGCCGCAGCGCATGAAGAGGTACGGCACGCTCGGCACGGTCGGCTGGCAGGTCCTGATCTGCGCCGTGGTGCTGTCGGTCTGGCAATGGGGCTACGACCTCCGCACCAGACTGCCCTGGCTGGTGCCCGACCTGCTCGATCCCTACTTCATCTCGAAGCCGTCGATGATCTTCGACAACTTCCTGATCCAGAGCTGTCTGATCTCGAAGCTCGGCGTCTTCAACAGCTGGTTCAACGGCGACTTCGGAAAGTGTCTGGCGCGCAACGAGAACAACCTCTGGGCCGCGACCGCCATCACCCTGAAGAATACCTTCTTCGGCTTCGTCACCGGCGTGGTCAGCGGCTTCGTCGCCGGGCTGATCCTGGGACGATCCGACCGGCTGAGCGCGATCTTTCAGCCCTTCATCACCGCGGTGAACTCGATCCCGCGGATCGCGCTGGCGCCGATCATCGTGCTGGCATTCGGGATCGGCGACATGTCGAAGATCGTGACGTCCTGGATCGTCGTCGTATTCCTGGTGTTCTTCAACACCTTCGAGGGCGCGCGCTCGATCGACGAGGGCTTCACCAATGCCGCGCGGCTGCTCGGCGCCAGCGAATGGCAGATCACGCGGACGGTGGTGATCCCCTCGACGATGGCCTGGGTGTTCGCCTCGCTGACGCCTGCGATCTCCTTCGCACTGATCGGCGTGATCGTCGGCGAGTTCATCGGCGCCGAGCGCGGCATCGGCCGCCTCATCATCGAATCGGAGGCGCGCGGCGAGGCCTCGGGCATGATGGTTGCTGTCGTGGTGCTGATGCTGGTCGGTGTGGTGCTGTCGGCGATTATCTGGCGGTTGCAGGCCTATCTGTTGCGCTGGCAGCGGCAGCGCAGCACCGAGTAGGCCGCGGGCCGTGGCGACGTCGTATTTGTCGCCACGGCCGGGCTGGATCTAGGCTGCATTTTCCGCTGGCGAAGTCTCACCGTCGAGCCAATCCTGTTCCTTTGCCAGCGCGCGCCAGGCCGCTTCCATTCGCTTGAAGCGCTTGTGGGTCGGCTCGTCGTCGGCACGCTCGGCAAGCTGCGCGCAGTTCTCCGCATTGTCGAGGAAGTGCTGTGACTGTTTCATGGAACGTCCTCCTGTTAGTTAAGGACGTGGGACATCAATTCAGGCTATTCAACGCGTGGAACATGGGGATTTCGCCACACAGATGAATGCCTGTTCAGCGAGTTCCCCGCGCGATGTTTTGCACAGGCGCGTGAGCAACTGCAGCACGGTCGGTACAGGAACGGTAGGTCGCACGCGACGTTGGCGTGAGGACGTATCTGTTGGCTGCGGCCATGGTGACCGCGATCGCATCGTCTGTGTTCGCCGATGATGTCGGTGTCCGCGTTGGCCCCGTCGCGCGGGCGTAACGGTTGGTCGGACGCCTGAGTATCGCGATCGTGATCGCACCACCGTGATCAGGGAGCGTGAGCCGCGCCGTGACCGGACCACGGTCATCAAGAAGCAGGACGAGTTCGGCAATCGCAGCACGACCGTGATCCACAACGACGACGATTGGCGCCAACTCAGACGATCTTGTGTTAGCATGAACGTCCGCCGCTGACCTCGTCACGGCGGACGTTTGCTTGGTGCCCCAGGCCACGGAGCGACGATGGCGGCTGAGACGGAGCTCAAATTCCGCGTTCCCGCGCGCAAGCTCAAGGGACTGACGAAACCGCGGATCGCCGGCAGCAAAAGCGGCGCACCATCCGTGAGCGATCTCGTCTCGACCTATTTCGACACGGCGAAGCACAAGCTCAGGCGGCACGGACTGACGCTGCGTGTGCGGCGGGATGGCGCCAACTATGTTCAGACCATCAAGTCCGGGGCGGGCCCACAGTTTGAACGGGGCGAATGGGAGACCGACGTTGCGGATGGACACCTCGACCTCGACAAGGCCGAAGGTACACCGCTCGAAAAGCTCGCGTCTGACAGGCTGCGTCACAAGCTGAAGCCGGTGTTCGCGACGTCAGTCCGGCGCATTACCGTGCCGCTGCGGACGAAACGCAGCGAGATCGAGCTGGCGATCGATCGCGGCTACACCACGGCCGGGCACCGTTCGCGCCGAATCGACGAGGTCGAACTCGAACTCAAGAGCGGCCGCCCGCTCGACCTGTTCCGGGTCGCCAGGGCGCTGGAGCAGAAGGCGGCGGCAGAGCTCGATCTACGCTCGAAAGCCGAACATGGCTATGAGCTCGCGGGTGGTGGCGAGCAAGTCGTGGTCTCCGCCGCGAGCATCGTGATCGACGCCGGGCTTACCGCCGGCGCGGCGTTCCGGGTGATCGCGCGCGCCGCGCTTCGTCACTTCTCGTCGAATGCCGACGCTGTCCGCGAGGGCGAGGCGGAAGGCATTCACCAGATGCGGGTTGGGTTGCGGCGGCTGCGCGCCGCGATCTCGCTGTTCTCGAAGATTCTCACCGTAGCCCCGACGGAAGACATCAAGACGCAACTGAAGTGGCTCAGCAACGCGCTCGCGCCGGCGCGCGAGCTTGATGTGTTCGTCAAGGAAGATATCGAGCCTGCATCGCATGACGCGCTGCTGCAGCGAGGCGGCAAAGCGATCCGGCAGGAATTCTCCGACCGCCGCGACCGTGCATTCGCCGGCGCGCGGCAGGCGGTCAATTCGCGGCGCTATCGGTCGATGCTGATCGACACGTTGCAATGGGTCGAGGCAAGGCAGACCATTGCCGCGGAGGACGAAGGCGGTCCGATCGAGGAATTCGCCGCCGCGCTGCTGCATCGCCGCATCAGGAAGCTGCGCAGGGATGGCCGGCGTCTCGACGAACTGTCGGCCCGGGAGCGGCACAAGGTGCGCATTAGGGCCAAGAAGCTCAGATACGCGATCGACTTCTTCGAAAGCCTGTTTCCGCGCAAGGGTGAGCGCAAGCAGCTCGCGCGGCTGTCCAGGCACCTGAAGCGGGTCCAGGATGCGCTCGGCTCGCTCAACGATTTTGTCGCGCACCGCAAGCTGGCGGTCGATGCGGCGCTGAAGGCCCCGCATCGGAAGGAGCGCGCCAGCGCCTTTGCCTCGGGCGTTGTGCTTGGCCGCGAGGAACAGGCGGTCAAGCCGCTGATCAAGGTCGCCGCCAAGGAAGTGCGAGGACTCGAAAAATTTTGACAAGCGTCTGGTGGCGAACTCCGGGCATCTATGCCGCTGGTGATGCCCCCGATTGCCTCTCTCGCTCGGCGGCTGCGATCTGGCTGCGACATTCCTCCGCGTAGGCACGCAGGCGCTCGACCGTCAACAAGTCCATGCCGGTGCGTGCCAGCCGCTCGGCGCGGTCGGCCTGATCTCTGAGATCATCGGTTGTCCGGGTCATGTGTGCCTCCATGCCCAGACAATTTGAATCGAATTGCGACGTTCCCCGGCGAGTCAGGACGTGGCTAACGGGTGGTTAAGGAGCCGCGGATGCTCAGGTCACCGGCGCCGGGTTGAACAGCGTCAGATCGTTGTGGATGCCCCAGCGGTCCGACCACGGCTTGGTGCGCCCGCTCGCGACGTCGAGGATCAAGCGGAACAGGTCCCAGCCGGTTTCCTCGATGGTCCTCTCGCCGGTGGCGATGCAGCCGGCGTCGAAATCGATCAGGTCCTTCCAGCGCCGCGCCAGCTCGCTGCGGGTCGCGACCTTGATGACCGGCGCGGCGGCTAGGCCATAGGGCGTGCCGCGGCCGGTGGTGAACACCTGCAAGGTCATGCCGGAGGCGAGCTGCAGCGTGCCGCAGATGAAGTCGCTGGCGGGCGTCGCCGCAAACAGCATGCCCTTCTGCCGCGCCTTCTCGCCCGGCGACAGCACGCCCGCGATCGGGCCGGAGCCGGACTTGACGATCGAGCCCAGCGACTTCTCGACGATGTTGGCAAGGCCGCCCTTCTTGTTGCCCGGCGTGGTGTTGGCGCTGCGGTCGGCGCCGCCGCGGGCGAGATAGGCGTCATACCATTCCATCTCGCGGATCAGCGCGCGGCCGACATCCTCGTTGATGGCGCGGCGGGTCAGCAGCTGGATCGCGTCGCGCACTTCGGTGACTTCCGAGAACATCACGGTCGCACCGGCGCGCACCAAAAGATCGGCGGCAAAGCCCACCGCGGGGTTCGCGGTCACGCCGGAGAACGCGTCGCTGCCGCCGCATTGCAGGCCGATCACGAGGTCAGCGGCCGGGCAGGTCTCGCGCTTGCGGGCGTTGAGCACCTTCAGCCGGGCTTCGGCCTGGGTCATGATGGCATCGACGATGGCGCCGAAGCCGTCGAAAGCCTCGTCCTGCATCCGCACGATGGCATCGCCGACGCCCTCGGGCACCAGCCGTTCCGGCGCGAGCTTCTCGCAGCCGAGGCCGACGACGAGGATCTCGCCGCCGAAATTCGGGTTGAGCGCGAGATTTTGCAGGGTGCGGATCGGCACCACGGCGTCGGGCGCCGTGATCGCGACGCCGCAGCCATAGGCGTGGGTCAGCGGCACGACGTCGTCGACATTGGGATATTTCGGCAAGAGCTCGGCGCGGATGCGCTTGACCGCATATTCCATCGTGCCCTTGACGCATTGCACGGAGGAGGAGATGCCGAGGATGTTCTTGGTGCCGACCGAGCCGTCGGGATTGCGATAGCCCTCGAAGGTGAAGCCTTCGAGCGGCGGCAGCGCCGGCGGCACGGCGGTCGCGATCTCGAGCTGATCGAGCGGCGGCGCGTCGGGCATGCGGATGCGTGCCTCGTCGACCCACTCGCCGGCCAGGATCGGCGACAGCGCCGTGCCGATCACCTCGCCATAGCGGATAATGGGTGCACCCTCGGCGATGTCTTCCAGCGCGGTCTTGTGGCCCTGCGGCACGAAGGCGCGCAGCGTCAGGCCCGAAGCGAAGCGCGAGCCGGCGGGCAGGCCGAAATCATTCACGACGATCGCGACGTTGTCGCGCTCGTTGAGCTTGATATAGCGGGGCTGCTCCTGCGCGCCGATCGACTGGTCCATGAGGCTTCTCCTGACTTTGCGTTACCTCTCCCGCTTGCGGGGGGCGGCACGCGACGAGCGACGCGAAGCGTCGTCCGGAGCGTGACGGGTGGGGGCTCTCTCCACCGAATGACTCGTGGAGAGAGCCCACCCCGACCCTCCCCCGCAAGCGGGAGAGGGGGCGCAGCGCTTGCGCGGCTGCAACTCGTTTCAACGCTCTCAACCCGGGAAGGTGTAAGCCGTCTTCACCGTGGTGTAGAACTCGCGGGCATAGGCGCCCTGTTCGCGTGCGCCGTAGCTCGAGCCTTTGCGGCCGCCGAACGGGACGTGGTAGTCGACGCCGGCGGTCGGCAGGTTGACCATCACCATGCCGGCCTCGCTGTTGCGCTTGTAGTGCGAGGCGTATTTCAGACTGGTGGTGCAGATGCCCGAGGCGAGGCCGAACTCGGTGTCGTTGGAGATCGCCAGCGCCTCTTCATAATCCTTGGCGCGGATCACGCAGGCGACCGGGCCAAAGATCTCCTCGCGCGCGATGCGCATCTGGTTGGTCGTCTCGGTGAACAGCGCCGGCTGCAGATAGAAGCCCGGCGTCTCGCGGTTGAGCAACTCGCCGCCCCAGTGCAGGCGGGCGCCTTCGTCCTGGCCGATCTTGATGTAGCGCAGGTCCTGGTCGAGCTGGCTCTGGTCGACGACCGGGCCGACATGCACCCCGCTCTTCAGCGCGTCATCCACCGAAAGCCCCTTCATGCGCTCGGTCATCGCGGCGACGAAGCGGTCGTGAATTCCCGCGGTGACGATCAGGCGCGAGGACGCCGTGCAGCGCTGGCCGGTCGAGAAATAGGCGCCGTTGACCGCGACCTCGACCGCGACCTTCACGTCGGCGTCGTCGAGCACGACTAGCGGGTTCTTGCCGCCCATCTCGAGCTGGAACTTCTTCATGGGGTCGGAGAGCACGCAGGCCTGCGCGATCTTGCGGCCGGTCTGAACCGAGCCGGTGAAGGAGATCGCGGCGACGTCGGGATGATCGAGCAGGGTCTGGCCGACCACCGACCCCGAGCCGACCACGAGGTTGAACACGCCGGAGGGAATGCCGGAACGCGCGATGATCTCGGACAGCGCGTGCGCCGAGCCCGGCACCAGCTCGGCCGGCTTGAACACGACGGCGTTGCCGTAGCAGAGCGCCGGCGCGATCTTCCAGGCCGGGATCGCAATCGGGAAGTTCCACGGCGTGATCATACCGACGACGCCGACCGGCTCGCGAGTGATCTCGACGTCGAGGCCGGGGCGCACCGATGCGCCTTTCTCGCCCATCAGCCGCAGCGCTTCGCCGGCGAAGAACGCAAAGATCTGCCCGGCGCGCGCCACCTCGCCGATACCCTCGGGGAGCGTCTTGCCCTCCTCGCGGGCGAGCAGGCGGCCAAGCTCTTCCTTGCGGGCGAGGATTTCGACGGAAATCTTGGTCAGCGCGTCGAAGCGCTCCTGCGGCGTCGAGCGCGCCCAGGCCGGGAATGCGGTCTTCGCCGCGGCGATCGCCTTTTCGGTCTGCGCCTTGTCGGCTTTGGCGTATTCGCCGACCACATCCTTGGTGTTGGAGGGGTTGATGTCCCGCGTGATGCCTGTTCCGTCGACCCATTCGCCGGCGATGAAGTTCTTCTGGTGAGCGGTCATGTTTCCAACCTTTCTTTTTTAGCGCACGAGGCAGGGACGCTTGTCGTCGAAGGTCCACCCCTGGATCAGGAACTGCATGGCCAGCGCGTCGTCGCGGGCGCCGAGACCATGCTGCTTGTATAGCGCGTTCGCGGCCTCGATGGCACCGCGATCGAGCTCGATGCCTAGGCCCGGCCGATCCGGGATCGCGATCTTGCCGCCCTTGATCTGCAGCGGCTGGCGCGTCAACGCCTGGCCGTCCTGCCAGATCCAGTGGGTGTCGATCGCGGTCACCTTGCCGGGCGCGGCGGCGCCGACATGGGTGAACATCGCCAGCGAAATATCGAAATGGTTGTTGGAGTGCGAACCCCAGGTCAGGCCGTTGTCGCGGCAGGTCTGCGCCACCCGCACCGAGCCCTGCATGGTCCAGAAATGCGGATCGGCGAGCGGAATGTCGACCGCGCCAAGCCGCAATGCGTGCGAGAGCTGGCGCCAGTCGGTCGCGATCATGTTGGTCGCGGTCGGCATCCCGGTGGCGCGGCGGAACTCGGCCATGATTTCACGGCCGGAGAAGCCGGCCTCGGCGCCGCAGGGGTCCTCGGCATAGGCGAGCACGCCATGCATGTTGCTGCATAGCCGGATCGCCTCGTCGAGCGACCAGGCGCCGTTCGGGTCGAGCGTCACGCGCGCCTTCGGAAAGCGTTTAGCGATTGCGGTGACGGCCTCGATCTCCTCTTCGCCCCTGAGCACGCCGCCCTTGAGCTTGAAATCGGCAAAGCCGTAATGCGCCTGCGTCGCTTCGGCGAGACGCACGATCGCCTCCGGCGTCATCGCCACCTGGTGGCGCAGATCGAACCAGTCGGGCTTGCCGGTCTCGCCCTCGACGTAAGGAAGGCTGGTCTTCCGGCGATCGCCGACAAAGAAGAGATAGCCGAGCGTCTCGACGCTGGTGCGTTGCTGGCCTTCGCCGAGCAGCGCTGCGACCGGGAGATTGAGATGCTGGCCGAGCAGATCGAGCAGCGCGGATTCGACCGCGGTGACCGCATGGATGGTGACGCGGAGGTCGAAGGTCTGCTTGCCACGGCCGCCGGCGTCGCGATCGGCGAAGGCCTGGCGCATCGAGGCCAGGATGTTGTTGCAGGCGCCGATGGTCTGGCCGACGACGAGGTCGTGGGCGTCCTCGAGCGTCTTCTTGATCTTCTCGCCGCCCGGCACCTCGCCGACGCCGGTGTGGCCGGAGTTGTCGGTGAGGATAACGAGGTTGCGGGTGAAGAACGGCGCATGCGCGCCGCTCAGATTGAGCAGCATGCCGTCGCGGCCGGCGACCGGGATCACCTCCATCGCCGTGACAACAGGTGCGCCGGCAAAGCCGGTGCGGATCGTGTCCTGGATCATCTGCTCCTCCCTTCGTCCTTCGCTGTCGTCTTGGCGGTTCCGCCTATTCTGCCGCTTGCCGCACCGCGGCCTGCGGCAGCTTGGCCACCAATGCCGCGAGCTCGGCGATCTCCTGCGCGGTGAGATCAGTTAGCGGCGGCCGCACCGGGCCGGAGTAGCGGCCGATCACCTTCATGCCGGCCTTGATGATCGACACCGCATAACCCTTCTTGCGGTTGCGTATCGCGATCAGCGGCAGGATGAAATCCTTCAACCCTGCATGGATGGTCTGATGATCGCGCCGGCGCACGGCGGCGTAGAATTTGGTGGCGAATTCCGGCACGAAGTTGAACACCGCCGACGAATAGGTGGTCACGCCCATGTCGAGATAGGGCAGGGCAAAGGTCTCCGCGGTCGGCAGGCCGCCGATATAGGTCAGGCGATCGCCGAGCCGGGTATAGACGCGAGTCATCAGCTCGATGTCGCCGATGCCGTCCTTGTAGCCGACGAGGTTCGGGCAGCGCTCGCAGAGGCGCGCCAGCGTATCGGGCTGCAGGATCGCATTGTCGCGGTTGTAGACGATGACGCCGATCTTGACCGACGCGCACACCGCCTCGACATGCGCGGCGAGGCCGTCCTGCTCGGCCTGCGTGAGATAGGGCGGCAGCAAGAGCAGACCGTCGGCGCCGGCCTTCTCTGCGCCAACCGCGATCTCGCGCGCGATCGCGGTGCCGTAGCCGGTGCCGGCCAGCACGGGAACGCGGCCCTTGGTCTCGTCGACCGCGATCTTCACGACGTGGGGAACTTCGCTCGGCGTCAGCGAGAAGAACTCGCCGGTACCGCCGGCTGCGAACAGGCCGGCAACGTCATAGCCGCACAGCCAGTCCATGTTGGCGCGATAGGTCGTCTCGTCGAACGAATAGTCCGCGTTGAACGGGGTCACGGGGAAGGACAGGAGGCCGCCACCGATTCTGGCGGCCATCTCCTGAGGGGTCATCTTGCTCATGGCGCCACTCCTTGAATGTTTCTGGGAACGGGATGCGCGAGCAGCGCGCGTCCATGACGGAGTCTCTAGGAGATGGTTCGATGCGCGTCCAAGCCAAACGCGGTATCGAGCGATGCTAACTCTGCATCAATCGCCGCGCAGATGCGGCGCTGCAATTTCGGTTGCGATCTCGATCAGTGACGGCAGCAACTGGTTCTCGTGATCGCGCCGCCACACCATGAACAGCTCGACCGGCACGGGTGATCGGAGCTTCAGCGGCTTCAGCTTGACCTCCGCGATCTTCAGGCTGGCGGCTGCTTCCGGCACGATCGCAACGCCGAGCCCGGCGCGCACCATGGCGAGGATCGAATGGATCTGGCTGAGATGCTGCACATAGCGCGGCAGCACGTCGGCGCGCGTGAACATCGACACCAGCAAATCGTGGAAGTAGCGCGCCTCATAGGGCGAATACATCACGAAAGGCTGGTCGTCGAAATCCTTGATGCTGACGGTCTCGGCCGCGGCGAGCGGATGCTTCTTCGGGATCGCGGCGAGCAACGGCTCGGCCACGACGCGCCGGCTGGCGAATTCCGGCCGCGCGATCGGCGGGCGCAGCAGGCCGGCATCGATCTGCCCGGTGGTGAGCGCCTCGAACTGATCGCCGGAGACCATTTCCTTCAGGGAAAAATCGACCTCGGGCAGGCGCGAGCGGCAGGCCGCGATCAGGTCGGGCAGGAAGCCATAGGCGGCCGCGGCGGTGAAGCCGATCTTGAGCGAGCCGGTCTTGCCGAGCGCGATGCGGCGGGCAACCTGCGAAGCGGATTCCGCGAGCTTGAGGATGCGCCGCGCCTCGGGCAGGAAGCTGCGTCCGGCCGGCGTCAGCCGCACCGAGCGGCTGGTGCGTTCCAACAGCGGCGCGTCGATGATGTGCTCGAGCACCTGGATCTGCCGGCTCAGCGGCGGTTGCGTCATGTTGAGCCGCGCCGCGGCGCGGCCGAAATGCAATTCCTCGGCCACCGTGACAAAGCAGCGGAGCTGGCTCAGGTCGAACATCGATGCAAGCCCGGAATGGATCGCGCGGGGATTTGTACGTTCTAGCATCGATGCCTCCCACTGGCCAAGAAGACAAAAAGCAGACAAACAATCGGACAAAGACGGCGGCCGAAGCCGCCGTTTGGTTTTCTACTCCCTCTCCCCGTTCTTACGGGGAGAGGGTTGGGGGGAGGGGCTCTCTCTGCGTAACGGCCGCGTCAATTTGCAGGCCTGATCCGAACGAGTCGGAAGGACTGTCTTTGCGGAGATGTGTTGCTTCGCCCCTCACCCGAAATTCGCTGTGCGAATTTCGACCTCTCCCCGCGGAAGGGGGGGAGGTGAAGCGCGTTCAGGCCTGGCTCAGGCCGCCTTCAGCTGCACCCGCTTGATCTCGCCGACGATGAACAGATAGGCGATCGCCGCGACCAGCGCGTTGGCACCGACGAACACCAGCGCGCCGTTGAACGAGCCGGTGGCGGCGAGGATGTAGCCGATGATGATCGGCGTGGTGATCGAGGACAGGTTGCCGAAGGTGTTGAACAGACCGCCGGAGACCCCGCCGGCTTCCTTCGGCGAGGTGTCGGAGACAACCGCCCAGCCGAGCGCGCCGATGCCCTTGCCGAAGAAGGCGAGCGCCATGAAGCCGACCACCAGTGCCTGGCCGTCGACATAGTTGCAGGCGATGATCGACATCGACAACAGCATGCCGCCGACGATCGGGATCTTGCGCGCCATGGTCAGCGAGCCGGTGCGGCGCAGGATGTAGTCCGAGATCACGCCGCCGAGCACACCGCCGATGAAGCCGCACAGCGCCGGCAAGGTCGCGACGAAGCCGGCCTGCAGGATCGAGAGCCCGCGCTCCTTCACCAGATAGACCGGGAACCAGGTCAGGAAGAAGTAGGTCAGCGTGTTGATGCAGTACTGGCCGATATAGACGCCGAGCATCATCCGGTTGGCGAGCAGCTGGCGGATGTGGTCCCAGCGCGGGCCGCTGTCATGGGCCTTGCCGTCCTTCGTCGCGTCCATGTCGACCAGCGCGCCACCCTGCTTGATGTAGTCGAACTCGGTCTCGTTGATCGCGGGGTGCTCCTTCGGCTCGTAGATGGTCTTGATCCAGGCAATGCCCATGACGATGCCGAGCGCACCCATCACGTAGAACACATGGCGCCAGCCATACTCATGGGCGATCCAGCCCATCAGCGGCGCGAAGATCACGGTGGCGAAATACTGCCCCGAATTGAAGAAGGCCGAGGCGGTGCCGCGCTCATTGCCGGGGAACCAGGAGGCGACGATGCGGGCATTGGCCGGAAATGACGGTGCCTCGGCGATACCGACCAGAAAGCGCAGGGCGAACAGCAGGACCACGGCCGCGCCGGCGGAGAGGAACCCGACCAGGCCTTGCATCGCGGTGAATATCGACCAGACGATGATGCTGATCGCATACACCCATTTGGAGCCGAAGCGGTCGAGCAGCCAGCCGCACGGCACCTGCGCGACCACATAGGACCAGCCGAACGCCGAGAACACGTAGCCCATCGCGACGGGATCGAGATGCAGTTCCTTGGAAAGGGCGGGGCCGGCGATCGAGAGCGTGGCGCGATCGGCATAGTTCACGGTGGTGACGAGAAACAGCATCGTCACGATCAAGAGCCGGACGCGGGATCGCCGCGTGTCTGCGGCGGACACAATTGCGCTCATTAGCGCCTCCTCGAAAATTTCCTCGGGGTCTGTCCTAGAGAGATGACGACAATGGGTCCAAGCCGAAACGGGTATTGATCCATACCGATTTTGAATGGATCGGCCTTGGTGTCATTCCACCTTCGCCGCTATTGCCAGGGCTTCGTATTTACTGTACTATTAGTACAGTAATTTTGGGCGCAGCGCTGCGCCCGGCTGCTTGAGGTCGAATGCCGATGACCACGCCGCGCGACTATGAGGTGTTCGAGGCCGGTGATGTGACGCTGCAGGGCGGTGCCGTGTTTCCGCAACTGAGGCTCGCTTACAAGACCTACGGCACGCCGAGCGCGGCGCGGGACAACGTCATCCTGTATCCGACGTCGTTTGCCGCACAGCACACCGACATCGAATGGCTGGTGCAGCCGGGCGGGGCGCTCGATCCCAAGCGCTACTTCATCGTCATCGCGAATCTGTTCGGCAATGGCCTGTCCTCCTCGCCGTCGAATTCGGCCGAGGTGCTCGGCGGCGCGCCGTTTCCCGCCTTCACCTACCATGACGCGGTCGCGATCCAGCGGCGGCTGCTGGTCGAGCGGTTCGGCGTGACCAGGCTCGCGCTGGTCTATGGCTGGTCGATGGGCGGCATGCAGGCCTATCATTGGGCCGCGCGATATCCCGACATGGTCGAGCGCGCAGCCGTGGTTTGCGGCAGCGCGCGGTGCTCGCCGTATAATCATGTGTTCCTCGAAGGAGTGAAGGCCGCGCTGACCGCCGACCCGG
This sequence comes from Bradyrhizobium sp. BR2003, assembly GCF_009720285.1. NCBI lineage: Bacteria > Pseudomonadati > Pseudomonadota > Alphaproteobacteria > Hyphomicrobiales > Nitrobacteraceae > Bradyrhizobium > Bradyrhizobium sp. BR2003. The sequence goes on along the minus strand of NZ_SMYJ01000023.1, from coordinate 18,143 downwards.
CCTACCGGGACGGCCGCTTCGCCACCAAGCCCGCGGCGGGCCTTCGTGCGATGGGGCGCGTCTACGCCGGCTGGGCGATGTCGCATGAGTTCTATCGCGAGGAAGTCTGGCGCGAGGCCGGATTTGAATCGCTCGAGCAGTACCTCGCGGGATCCTGGGACGGTGCCTTCGCGCGGCGCGATGCGAATGATCTGCTGGCGCAGATCGCGATCTGGCAGGCCGGCGATATCAGCCGTTGCGATCAATTCGGCGGCGACTTCGACCGGGCGCTGGCCGCGATCAAGGCGCATATCCTGCTGATGCCGGGGCGTACTGATCGCTATTTCGACCCGCGCGACAACAAGGATGAACTCGGCCGCCTGGTCAACGCGCGCTCGGCCGCGCTGCACGCGATCCCGTCGATCCACGGGCACCGGGCCGGCAATCCCGCCAACAACGCCGACGACCGCGCCTTCATCAACGCCGAAATCTCGGCGTTGCTGCAACATTGACAGGTGAGACGACCATGAGCACCGCAGAGACCAGTGACGCCGGACCCCGCCTGAAGCCGCTCAGCCCGCTGACCTTGCGCGATTTGTCGATCAAGTCGAATCTTGCCGGCACGGTGCGTGCGGCAAGCCACTACGGGATGATCGTCATCGTCGGCGCGCTGATCTTCCTGGTCTCGTCGCGCCACGGCCTGCCATGGGCGCTGCCGCTGATGGCCGTGCAGGGCTACTTCGTCGCGTTCCTGTTCATGGTGGTGCATGAGACCGCGCACAAGACGGCGTTCCGCAGTCCGGCGCTCAATCTTGTCGTCGGCAATCTGTCCGCCTTCATGATCGGACTGCCCTACCAGTATTACTGCCTGTTTCACTGGGATCATCACCGCTACACGCAGGATCCCGAGAAAGACCCGGAGCTGATCGTCGGCCCCAAGCCCGCGTCGGACACCCAGCTCGCGGTCGCCTATTCGGGACTGCTGCAGGTGTTGGTTCGCATCCGCCTGATGCTTTGGCATGCACTCACCGGACAGGTGACCGTGCCGTGGATCCCGGAACACAAGCGCGCCGCGATTGTGCTGGAGGCGAGGCTCTATCTCGCCGGCTACCTGCTGTTGCTCGCGGCATCTTTCGCGCTTCACAGTGCGATCCTGCTCTGGGTGTGGATCGTGCCGCTCCTGGCCGGTCAGCTTATCCTGCGCCCCTATCTCTATGCCGAGCACACCGGTTGCGAGCGGACGCGGAGCGCGTTCGAGAACACGCGCACCACGATGACCGGCAGGATCATGAAATGGTTCGCATGGAACATGCCTTACCATGTCGAGCACCACGCCTATCCCACGGTGCCGTTCCATGCACTGCCGAAGCTGAACGCGATCGTCGATGGCCACATCGTGTATCGCGGCAGCAGTTACCGGGCCGTCACGCGCGAGACCTGGGCCTGGTTCCGCCGTCAGCGCGAGCGCTCTGCTTGATAGTCAAGCGTCCGCGCGTGGCCGCAGCACCAGATTGACGAGATTGCGGGCGTAGGGCTGCGTCAACGGCTTGATGCCGAAGACGTAGCGGTAGAACAGGCTGCCATAGATCGCGTCATAGATGTCGGCGGGGACGCCCGGCGCGCCGATGCTGCCGTCCTTCTGGCCGGCGGCGATGATCTCCAGCATCTTGCTGCGGCGCAGGCCGAGGTAACGCTCGTAGAACAGCTCCGCGGTGCCGGTCTTCGAGATGCATTCCGAGATCACGGCGAGCTGCACCCGACCGAACTCGCCCTGCAACGCCTCGACATAGGTTGCGACGTGGCGGCGGACGCGGGCCACCGGACTGCCGGTTTCGGGCAGCGGCACGGCCCGCGAGGCCTGGTCGAGGAAGGCATCGATCAGCAACGCTTCGCGCGACGGCCACCATTTGTAGATCGTCATCTTCGAGACGTTGGAATGCCTGGCGATCGCGTCGATGGTGGTCGCGGCGAGGCCGGTCGTCGCCATCAGCTGATAGGCGCCTTCCAGGATCGCGGCCGTGGTCGCGGCGGAGCGCGGCCGCCCGCGCCGCCCGGTTGCCGCTTCCTCCGTCTCCGTCTTGCCGCTGGCCATGGCCGGACTTCGCGTCCTGCGTCTTTCAATCATTGCGCTGCATGCGGGCATAGCATGAAATCGCGCTCGGTTTCAGATCGTCGCCGTCGCTGATAGTGTACAACGCGCAAGCCAAAGCTTGCGTGCGGCACATTGCCCTCGCTCTGTCCAGCTCAGCCGCCGATCAAACAGGAGTGTCCCCGTGAAGGCCGTCTACAGTGATCTGCACCGCAGCCATGATCCACAATTCTTCCTGGTCCGCGGTGTGGTCCAGCGTACCACCGAACAGCCCGAACGCGCCGACCGCCTGCTGGCGGGCCTGAAGGCCGGCAATCACACGCTGATCGAGCCGACCAGATTCGGGCAGGGGCCGCGGGCGCGCGTGCACAGTCCGGAATATCTGAGCTTTCTCGCGGGCGCCTGGGACGAATGGTCGGCGCTCGGCAATGCCGGACCCGAGATGATCGCGAACATTCACCCGGTGCGCACTGCCGGCACGTACCCAGTTCATATCGTCGGCAAGCTCGGCTGGCATACGATGGACACCGCGGCCCCGATCGGTCCCGGCACCTGGGCCGGCGCCTGCGCCGCGAGCGACGTCGCGGCCACCGCCGCGCAGATGGTGCTGGACGGCGAGGACGCCGTCTACGCGCTGTGCCGTCCGCCCGGCCATCACGCCTATCGCGACCTCGCCGGCGGCTTCTGCTTCCTCAACAACAGCGCGATTGCGGCCGAACATCTGCGCCAGAAGCATGAGCGCGTCGCGATCCTCGACGTCGACGTGCATCACGGCAATGGCACGCAAGGCATCTTCTATGAGCGGCCGGATGTCTTCACCGTCTCGATCCACGCCGATCCGTCGTTCTTCTACCCCTTCGTCTGGGGCTATGCGCATGAGCGCGGCGCCGGAGGCGGCCTCGGCACCAATCTCAACATTCCCCTCGCCAAGGGCACCGGTGACGACGACTACATGAAGGCGCTCGCAGCGGCGGAGAAGGCGATCCGCTCCTTCGCCCCGACCGCGCTCGTGGTCGCGCTCGGTCTCGACGCCTCCGAGAAGGACCCGCTTGCCGGTCTCGCCGTCACCACCGACGGCTTCCGCCGCATCGGCGAGGGGCTGGCCCGCTTCGGGCTGCCGACGGTGCTGGTGCAGGAGGGCGGCTATCTCTCCGACATCCTCGGCGCCAATCTGACGGCAGTGCTCGGCGGGTTTGAGGCCGCACGCTAGCGCAATTTCGGGCGAAGCGGTGACCGGTCCGCCTGAAGAACGCCCGTCAAAACGGGAATCTGGCGCATCGACCTTGATTGATAAAAGCCGATGCCTCGGCCGCGAGGCCGCAACAGAGCGTCGTGGACTTGCGTGTCCGCAACCAAAATCACATCATGCCGTTGGTATTCGGCGCTGGCTTATGATTCTGCCTGGCGGCTTCAGCCGGCCAGGTGGACCGCAACGCGAGGACGGCCATGAGTGACCTGCTTCGCATCGCCATCGTCGGTTATGGCGAGATCGCGTGCCGGCAGCACGTGCCTGCGATCGCGAAGGCGTCAAGCGTGGCTCTCGTTGCGGTGGCTGATCCCGTCAAGACCCCGCCCGGCTTGCCGCATTTCCGCGATTTGCAGGAGCTGTTGTGCGACGGGCCGGAGATCGACGCGGTCGCGCTGTGTACGCCAGCGCAGATGCGCCACGCGCAGGCCTCCGCCGCGCTCGCGTCGGGCAAGCACGTGCTGCTGGAGAAGCCGCCGGGCACGACGGTAAGCGAACTCACGCCGCTGATCGCGACCGCGCAGGAGGCGGGCCGGACATTGTTTGCCACATGGCATTCGCGCTATGCGGCCGCGGTCGGCCCTGCGCGGCAATTGCTCGCGAGTCGCACCATCAACAAGGTGACCATCATCTGGAAGGAAGACGTGCGCGTCTGGCACCCGGGCCAGGCCTGGATCTTCGAGGCGGGTGGCTTCGGCGTGTTCGATCCCGGCATCAACGCGCTGTCGATCCTGACCGAGATCCTGCCGCGTGCGGTCTTCATCAGAAGCGCGACGTTGGACTTTCCCTCCAATCGCGAGGCGCCGATTGCGGCAGAGATCGAACTCTCCGACGCGAGCGGCTTGCCAATCCATGCCGAATTCGATTTCCGCCAGACCGGATCGCCGAGCTGGGACATCCTGTGCGAGACTGATGCCGGACCTGTGACGCTGTCGAAAGGTGGAAGGCAGCTGCGCGATGGCAACAGGCTGGTGGTCGATGCGCCGGATGACGAATATCCCGCGCTGTACCGCCGTTTCGTCGCGCTGGCCTCGGAAGGAAAATCCGATGTCGATCTCGCACCCTTGCGGCTTGTCGCCGATAGCTTCATGCTGGGGCGACGGCGCCTCGTCGAGGCGTTCGAGGACTGACAATGACATCAGCCAGCATCGGTCGCGCCCCCTTCGGCACGTTGCACGACGGCACCGTGGTCGAGCGCGTGATCTTGCGCGGCGAACACGGTTTTGAGGCCGCCATCCTTCCCTTCGGCGCCACACTGCAGGCGCTGCTTGCGCCGGATCGTGAGGGGGATTGCGACGACATCGTGCTTGGCCACGATGAGCTCGAGGGCTATCTCGCACAGCGCAAGTTCTTCGGTGCGACGGTCGGCCGTTACGCCAACCGGATCGCCGGCGCGCGCTTCGTGCTCGATGGCGAGACCGTGCAGCTCGACGCCAACAACGGTCCAAACGCGCTGCACGGCGGCCTGCAGGGCTTTGATCGCAAGCTGTGGCGGATCGTCGAACTATCGGACGATCCGGGGCCGGTGCTGGTGCTGGCGCGCGAGAGCCCGCATGGCGAGGAGGGCTATCCCGGCAACCTTCAGACGCGGGTGACCTACAGCGTGCGCAACCCGATGGAGCTCTCGGTCACCTACGAGGCGACGACCGACCGGCCGACCTGCCTCAACCTCACCAATCACAGCTTCTTCAATCTCGAGGGTGCGCGCTCGGGCATGCAGATCCTCGATCATCGCCTGACGATCGTCTCCGACCATTTCCTCGCGGTGGACGCCACGGCGATCCCGCTCCACGAGCCGCCGCGGCAGGTCGACGGTACGCCGTTCGACTTCCGCGAGCCCACGGCCATTGGTGCGCGGATCAGGATGAATGACGAGCAGCTGCGGCTCGGGCGCGGCTATGACCACAATTTCTGCCTGGCCTCGGGGATGGACCTTCGCCTTGCTGCGCGCCTTGAGGCGCCGCACAGCGGCCGCGTGATGGAGTTGTTCACCGATCAGCCGGGATTGCAGTTCTATTCCGGCAATTTCCTCGACGGCTCGACCGCCGGCAAGGGCGGTCGTCTGTACCGGCAATCCGACGCGCTCTGTCTGGAGCCGCATGCCTGGCCTGATACGCCGAACCGGCCCGACTTCCCGTCGGCGCGGCTCGATCCGGGGCAGCTCTATCGGCGCAGCATCGTCTACCGCTTCTCAACCGCGTGAGTGACGCCATGACCGACCGTGCCGCCGGGCCGCTGATGGAAGAGGTGCCGACATCGGTGCTGTCGGCGGAGCGTTGCCATCTCGGCGAAGGCCCGACCTATGATGCGGCGACCGACACCGCCTGGTGGTTCGACATCCGCGAGCGCCGCCTGTTCGAGCATCGATTTACATGTGGCAGCACTATGATCCATGAGTTGCCGAAAATGGCGAGCGCGCTGGCGCGGATCGACGGCGAGCGGCAGCTGATCCTCACCGAGGATGGACTTTATGTACGGTACATTGCCGACGGCCGCCTGGAGCTGTTCGCCGCGCTGGAGGCCGACAATCCGCTGACGCGCTCCAACGACGCGCGTGTGCATCCGTCGGGCACGTTCTGGCTCGGCACCATGGGGCGCTATGCCGAGCAGGGCGCCGGTGCGATCTATGCGCTGCACCGCAGCCGCATCGTGCGGCTGTATCGCGGGATCACCATCCCCAATGCGATCTGCTTTTCGCCCGCGGGCGACATCGGCTATTTCGCCGATACCGCGACCAACGTGCTGCATCGCGTGCCGCTCGATCCATCAACAGGACTGCCGGTCGGCGAGGCCGCCGAATTGATCAGGCATCGAGGCCGTGGCGGGCTCGACGGCGCGATCATCGATGCCGACGGGATGATCTGGAACGCGCGCTGGGGCGGCGGTTGCGTCGACGTTTACGATCCCGCCGGCCGGCATCTGCGTTCGCTGCGCGTACCGGCGAGGCAATCGAGCTGCCCGGCATTCGTCGGCCGCGACTTCTCGCGCGTGCTGGTCACCTCGGCCTGGCAGGACATGGATGAGGCGCAGCGTGCGGCCGATCCCGAGCATGGCCGGACGTTCCTGCTCGAGGCCGCCGCGCGCGGTCGTGCCGAGCCTGACGTCAAACTATCCTGACGGATGCGCGCCGCGCGGCGTTGTTGACGCGACCGGATTATTTGGACGATAGTACAAATATGGTCCGCAAACCTGCCAGGTCTGGCGTGAAGGCCGCCGCCGGCACCCGCAAGCCGAACATGCGCGAGGCGATCCTCGCCGCGGCGGAGGAATTGTTCTCGACCTACGGCTTCAACGCCGTCTCGGTGCGCGATATCGCGCAGGCCGCCGGCGCCAATCCAGGCAGCGTGACCTATCATTTCAGGACCAAGGACGGCCTGTTGCTGGAAATCTATCGGCGCCATTGCGGCCCGATGAACCGCCGGCGCTCCGAGCTTTTGGCGGCGGCGCGGCGGGTGCGCGATCTGCAGGACCGGCTCGAGGCGATCGTGCGCGCCTATGTGCTGCCGGCCTTTACGTCCGGCAGCGATCTTGCCGGCGGCGGAACGCGGTTCACGCGGTTGCGTGCGATCATGTCGGCCGAGGGCAATGAGGTCGTGCGCAAGATCATCGCGCAGACCTTCGACGACACCAGCCATGCCTTCATCGACGCGATCCATGAAAGCCTGCCGCATATTCCGCGTACCGATCTGGTCTGGCGCAGCCACTTCCTGCTCGGCGCGCTCTACTACACGCTGGTGACGCCGGAGCGCGTCTCGCGGCTGTCGCGCGGCAGCGCCGACGGCACCGATGCTGGCCACGCCATAGAGGAACTGGTGCGTGCCACCGTCGCCGCGTTGCAGGCCGCGCCGCTCGACGCAGGGGCGCCCGCGCCGCGCATGGCGCCGGGCGCAAATCCAGGGCGAGTGGTGACCTGAGCGTCCGGAGCCTGTCGCGATGGCGAAACTTCGGCTACGCGCCGTGCTCGGCAATCATCCGCACATCCGGGCGGTGAAGAACGGTGAGCTTCGCTCCGACCTGTTCGATCTCGACTTCACCGAATTCACGCCGACCAACGCCGCGTTCAAGCCGATGGTGCGCGAGCAGGCATTCGACGTCTGCGAGATGGCGATTGTGACCTATCTGATGGCAAGGGCGCACGGCAAACCGCTGGTGCTGCTGCCGGCGACGATGGTCGGCCGCTTCCAGCACGGCCACGCGCTGTGTCGCGCCGACCGCGGCACGCTCGTGCCCGCCGAACTCGAAGGCAAGCGGGTCGGCATCCGCTCGTTCACGACCACGACCGGGGCATGGATGCGCGCGTCGCGGCAAACCGCAAGCCGCTCGAACTGATGATCGACTATTGCGTGCAGCAGGCGTTGGTCCCCCGGCGCGTCACGGTCGACGAACTGTTCGACGACACAACACGGGACCTGAACTGATGACAATCTCGGGGCTGGAGGCCATGGTGATCGAGAGGTGGCCGAGACCGTGCGCGAGGCCGGGCTGACGCCTTGGTCTGCCTCCGGCACTGCCGAGCGGCAGGGCTGGATCGCCGACCTTGCCGATGAGGGCGTGTTCGAACCCAGAGGAACGCCGGACTTCGCCCGCAGCGCCGACGACTGGCGTACCGAGGCCGACCGGATTCTCGCGCGCATGAAGTCCTGAGGTCTCGTCCGGAGAATCCGCCGCGTTCCCTGCCGACGCGCAATGCGCTATTGCTCGGTGAACAGGTTGTTCTGGAGGCACTCCCATGAAGAATTCCGGCAAGGTCGTCGCCATCACCGGCGCGGCACGCGGCATCGGCAAGGCCTGCGCGGCGCGCTTCCTGTCCGACGGCGCCAGGGTCGTCATCTCGGATGTCGACGCTGCAGGGCTCGTCCACACCGCCCAGGAACTCGGACATATCGATCAGCTGCGGGCGGTCGAGGCCGACGTCAGCAAGCGCGCCGATGTCGATCGCATTGTCGCGACCGCGGTGAAGGAGTTCGGCCGGCTCGACGTCATGGTCAACAATGCCGGCGTCGCGCGCAACCGCGACTTCCTCGATATCAGCGAAGCCGAATTCGACGACGTCATGGGGATCAATCTCAAGGGCGCCTTCTTCGGCGTCCAGGCCGCCGCGCGCCAGATGATCGCGCAGGGCGGTGGCGGCGTCGTCGTCAACATGTCCTCGGTCAACGCGCTGCTCGCGATCCCCTCGCTCGCGACCTATGCGATGTCCAAGGGCGCGATGAAGCAGCTTACCTCGGTCGCCGCCGTGGCGCTGGCGCCGCACGGCATTCGCGTCGTGGCGGTCGGACCCGGCACGATCCTGACCGAGATGGTGGCGACGGCGATCTTCTCGTCCGAGGATGCGCGGCGCAGCGTGCTGTCGCGCACGCCGGCCGGCCGCTGCGGCGAGCCGAGCGAGGTCGCCTCCGTTGTGGCATTCCTGGCCAGCGACGATGCCTCCTATATCACCGGCCAGACCATCTATCCCGACGGCGGTCGGTTGATCCTGAACTACACGGTGCCCGTCAGCGAGAAAAAGTAGCGGGCAGGTCAATCGCGAGCGCACTGCCAAAATATCGAAAACAACCCCATGCAAAGTAGCCGGCGGCGGCGGGGGTTCGACCGGGCAACTTGACGCGTCGGGCAAATCGGCGGGTAATATTCCGTTATACGGAAATAACTCAGTGACCACCCGGTGTCATCACTCGCGCATGCGCATGCGGGTGATCCGGTATTCCAGAGGTGATCATGCTTGAGCCGATGGGCCGCGGCGTACTGGATCGTCCCGGATCGAATCGGGCGATGACAGGTGCGGATGAGGACGCCGCTACCGGCCCTTGAACTGCGGCTTGCGCTTCTCCATGAAGGCGCTGCGGCCTTCGCGGAAGTCCGCGCTGTCCATGCATTCGATGCCGATCTGCCTGATCGCGGCCATGTCGCGATCGGCGGGATCCTTCAGCACCTGCGCTATGGTGATCTTGGCGGCCTTGATCGCCAGCGGCGCGTTGCCCGAAATGGTGCGCGCGATCTCCATGGTCGCGTCCCAGAGCTCGGCGTCCGGCAGCACGCGATCGACGAGGCCGATCCGCAGCGCCTCGGCGGAGTCGATCCGCATGCCGGTATACATGATCAGCCGCGCCCAGGACGGGCCGACCAGCGACACCAGGTGGCGCAGCCCGTCATAGCCATAGGCGATGCCGAGCTTGGCGGCGGGAATGCCGAACTGGCCGCTGGCGCCTGAGATGCGGATATCGGTCAGCATCGCGACCTGCATGCCGCCGCCGAGGCAGAAGCCGCGGATGCAGGCGATGGTCGGCTTCGGATAGTCGGCGAGCAGGGCGCGCTGGGCGGCGCTGCGCCGTGAATATTCCTCGGAGGCCTCGGCGTTGTGCCTGGTCTTCTCGAACTGGCTGATATCGGCACCCGATACGAAGGCCTTGTCGCCGGCGCCGACCAGGATCACGACGCGGACGGCCGGATCGTCGCGCAACGCCCTCAGCGCCTCGCCGAGCCCCTCCCACATCTCCAGCGACATCGCATTGCGCTTGTCGGGATTGTTGAAGGTGATGACGCCGACGCCGTCGACGACGTCTTGCAGGATCTTGCCGTCGGCAAGCGATTTGTTCGACATGTTTGGCATATGAGGGGTCCGGTCTGATTTCGGCGAACGCTAGCACCCGGCCGACAGCCGGGGCAGGCGGTTTGGAGCACGGCGCGATTGCATTGCAGGGCGGTAACTCTCCCGGTAGTTGTACGGTTCGCAAAATAAACGGACGCGCAACGGTTGCGCCTTAGAGTGCGCCGCCGGCGCTCCGTCCCGGTTTAACTTTTTGCTAGTTTTTCGACGGTATGGATGTACGCACCTGCGCGCCAGGACCATTCCGCCACGCGCTGGGATGCGTGCCGCGGCTCCCCGCCGCCATCGCGTCGGTAGCGGACTTCCCCACCACCGGACCGGCAGTGAAGCCGGTCAATCCAGCCCTCCGTGCACTCCCATCGCCTCGGGCGAGGTTCAGTCGTGTCCGTCGAAAAATTTCTCAAGCAACGCGCGGTCAAGATCGCCGTCAACGGCAGCTACACGTTGCCGAACTGGTACGATGCCCAGGGCAGATTGCGCACCTTCGCCTGCCGCACCACGCGCGTCTCGCCGTTCCGGATGATCGTGGACGTGCCCGTCGTCGGCAAGGTCGGCGACCGGCTGACCTCGTATTTCGAGGAGTTCGGCAAGTTCGACGGCTGCATCACCGACACCATGAGCGGCAGCTTCCTGCTCGAACTCGAGATGACGCATGCCATGCGTGAGAAGTTCGCCGACAAGCTGACCTGGATCGAGAAGAAGCAAAAGGATCCGAGTATCCGCGAGGCGCGCAATAATCCGCGCTTCGTTCCGGTCGCGCCGCACGCCATGTTGACGCTGGCGGACGGCACCATCCAGAGCTGCTTCATCATCGACATGTCGCTGTCGGGCGCGGCGGTCTCCTCCGAGGCGCAGCCGCCGGTCGGCATGCCGCTTGCGATCGGCGCCTGCGTCGGGCGGGTGGTCCGGCATTTGCCGAACGGCTTCGCCGTCAAGTTCGTCGAGACCTACAGGCAGAGCGAGCTGGCCCGCCTGATCTCGCGCAAGTCAAAGGAATTGCTACTGGCGTCCGCCGATGCGGACCCTGTCGCCTGACGGGTGGGCTCCGCCGGCTTCTCTAAAGCGCGATGTGATTAGGTTGAATCGTCATCGCGCTTTAGCTCTTTGTTTGAGCATGATCTCCGCACAAACGCGTCCCGCGTTTGTCGCGAGGGAAAACCGCTTCGCACTTTTCCGGATCATGCTTTAGGTCAGCTGTTCCGGATCTTCCGCCGCGCGCATCCGCGAGATAGTGTCCTCGGTTGCATTTGGACCGGCCGCCGCGATTGCGATTTCGCGCGCCAAATTGGTGCATTCGGCCCACAGCAGGAAGAATACCAGCGGCGGCCGTTCGCGCGCTTCGAGCAGTTGCCGGCAACGCTCGGCCGCGCCGTCGATCGCCCACCACTGTTGGGCGACCACCATGACCCTGCGGAAGTTCCGCAGCGTGCCGGAAAACTTTTGCGGATCGGCGCCCACGAGGGCGCCGCAATGGTTCAGCCAGTTCAGGCCAGCGTAGATCGCAATCCCGTAATCCTCGATCGCGGTGCCGGTGAAATCGACGACGGTTTTGTCGTGCGCGCGCTGGCGCAGGAAAGCATCGATCATCTCCGCCTGGCGGGCCGGATCGACCAGCAGCGAGATGTCCTGCCGCGGCACCATCGGAACATAGCGCATCGCTTCAAGCCGCGTGTGCTCCCAGATCGCACCGATGTTGCCGAGCAGATCGCCGGACTTGCGTTTGCAGGCCGGATAGACCAGCACGCCATTGTCGGCGAGATCGAGATAGCGCGGGACCACCTTGTCGAGCGCGGCGAGAAACGCCGCCGGATCGCTGAGGCCGCGCAAATCGCTGGCGGCGTCCTCCGCTTGTGCAGGCTTGTTGCCGCGTGTCCAGCCGAAATTGGCCATCCCCGGACGCCCCGATCTCAACCCGGCCATCAGGTTAGTTGGAAAATGCGGCGAAGCAAATGCGGCATTTGCCGCTGCGCCGCCGTGCGTGCCCGCCGCTGCCGGTTGACGCGAGAGACCGCCGCGCCTAGCTGATGGTTAATGGCGCGCAACGCAGGTTGTTGCCGCTTTCGGGACCTATCGCCATGACCGCTTCTGATCGGCAATCGCATTGGCAGGCCGTTTATCTGACCAAGGGCGAGCAGCAGGTGAGCTGGTCGCAAGCCGATCCGCAGCCGTCGCTGCGCCTGATCGAATCGGTTGCGCCCGGCCGCGACGCCTTGATCGTCGACATCGGCAGCGGAGCCTCGCGACTTGTCGATGCGCTGCTGGCGAGCGGCTTTCATGATGTGACCCTGCTCGATCTCTCCGAAGCGGCGCTGGCCAGCGCGCGGCAGCGGATCGGCGCAGCAGGTGACCCGGTGCGCTGGATCCTGGGTGACGCGACGGTCTGGCAGCCGCAGCAGGCCTTCGACATCTGGCACGATCGTGCGGCGTTCCACTTCCTGGTCGAGGAACCAGACCGCGCGGCCTATCTCGACCGGCTGCATCGCGGCGTGAAAGCAGGCGGTCACGCCGTGATCGGCACCTTCGCGCTGGATGGCCCGGAGAAGTGCAGCGGCCTGCCGGTGCAGCGCTATGATCCCGCAACGCTCAGCAGGACCATCGGTCCGGCGTTCGAGTTGGTCGCCGAGCAGCCGCATCGGCACGTCACGCCTTGGGGCGCGACGCAGTCGTTCCAGTTCAGTGTGCTGCGGCGCAAATGACCGGCCGCAGAGGGAGGGGTGAGATGACGGACGCGCCACGGACGATCGGCGAGATCGCCAGCTATCACGCCCATGTCTATTACGACCCCGCGACCAGCCGCGGCGAGGCGGAACGGCTGCGCAACTGGATCGGCGAGCGCTTCCTGGTCACGCTCGGACGCTGGCACGACGTCAAGGTCGGCCCGCACGATCAGGCGATGTATCAGGTGGCGTTTGCGGCCGAGCTGTTTCCGACCCTGGTGCCGTGGCTGATGCTGAACCACGGCAGCCTGAGCATCCTGGTCCATCCCAACACCACCAATCCGCGCCGCGACCACCACGACGATCCGCTGTGGATCGGCACGCCGCTCGCCGTCCATGCCGACAAGCTACCCGAAGAGGCCGAGATGGAGCAGGCGCCGGCGCCGAACACATCGCCGACGCTGCGTCCCTGAGCGTCGCGGCCGTTGCGTAAAGTTTGACGCAATTGTGCTGCCGCCAAGTCGTTTCAAACTCATCGCGTTTTGCAACGTGAGGTTAAGTCACGGTTCCTAGGCTCGCCCGATAATTTCAGGGGTCGGGCGCATTGGGCATGTTCTTTTCGTTTCGAAGCTGGTCATTGTGGCGGGTGGTTGGACCTCTGCTGGCCATCGTGCTGCTGCTGGGCGGCCTGTCTGCCGGCAGCCTGCAGGTGATGTCTGCGGTCAGGGCCTATGTGGCCGGCGAAAGCATGTGGTCGAAGGGACAGAAGGATGCCATTCACGACCTGCAGACCTATGTCAGCACCGGTGCGCCGCTCTATCTGCAGAAGTTCGACGCCGCGATCGCGGTGCCGCTGGCCGATCGTGCGGCGCGGCGCGCCCTGGAAGCGCCCGGCAACAATGACGCCGTGGCGAGGGCCGGCTTCGCCAGGGCAGGCAATCATGATGACGACATCGGCGGCCTGATCTGGCTGTTCAAATATTTCCGCAAGATGCACCACGTGGCCGGCGCGGTGACGGCATGGCGCAATTCGGATGCGTTGCTCGATCAGCTGATCGAAATCCGGAACGAGGCTGCGAACGACGTCGCGCTGCACGATCCGTCGGCTGCGACCATCAGGCACTGGGCCGAGCGGATCGGTGCGGTGGACGCCGCGCTGAGCACGCTTGCGGTCGATTTCTCCGATCATCTGGGCAAGGCGTCGCGCCAAGTCTCCGCGCTGCTGCTGCTGGTCAACCTCGTGATCGCGGCCTGCCTGGCCGGCATCGTGCTGGTGCACACGCGGCGGATGCTGTGGCGGCGCTGGCTTGCCGAGACCGCGCTCGCGGTCGAGAAGGAGCGCGCCCAGCTCACCCTGGCATCGATCGGCGACGCCGTCATCGTGACGACGCAGGACGATCGGGTCGACTACATGAATGCCGCCGCGCAGCGGCTCATCGCGGCAGGGCAGGAGGTGACGGGACGGCCGCTGGCGTCGCTGTTCAACATTGCCGAGCAGCCGGTGCGCGGATCGTTCCAGACGGCCGACGCCGACGACGAAAGCCGGCCGCAGCTCCTGGTGCGGCCGGACCATTCCAGCGTGCCGGTCTCGGTGGTCGAGACCCCGATCGTGCATGCCGGAGAACCGGCGGGCCGCGTCATGATCATTCACGACATGACCGCCGAGCGGCGGCTGGTCGAGGAATTGGCGTGGGCTGCCTCGCATGACGCGCTCACCGGCCTTGCCAACCGGCGGCAGTTCGAGTTCGAACTGCACAAGGCGATGTCGGGCTCGCCGGCCATGGGCGCCGACCTGATGCTGATCGATCTCGATCAGTTCAAGATCGTCAACGACACCTGCGGCCACATGGCGGGCGACCGGTTGCTGAAGCAGGTGGCGAGGCTGCTTGCGGCCGAAGTCGGCAGCAGCGGCCTTGTCGCGCGTCTTGGCGGCGACGAGTTCGGCATTCTGCTGCATGAGGACGGCTCCGCGACGCACGACGTCGCTGCCGACGTTGCCGAGCGGATCAGGGCGGTGATCGAGCAGTCGAACTTCGTTTATGAGGGGTCGAGCTTCCGGATCAGCGCGAGCATCGGCCTGGTCGGGCTGGCCGACAGCGCCGGCGTGCAGGACGCGCTGCGGCTTGCCGACGTCGCCTGCTTCCTTGCCAAGGACAAGGGACGCAACCGCGTCCAGGAGCACCGCCCGTCCGACACCGGCATGGCCGTGCGGGCTGCCGAGATGAGCTGGGTCAATCGCATTCGCAAGGGATTGGACGAGGAGCGCTTCTGCCTCTACGAGCAGGAGATCCGCCCGGTGAACGGCGCGCTGAAAGGCAACGACCGGCGCGAGTTCTTGCTGCGCCTGCGCGACGAGAGCGGCGCGCTGGTGCCGCCCGGCAGTTTCCTGCCCGCCGCCGAACGCTACGGGCTGATGCCGCTGATCGACCGCTGGGTGGTTCGCCGCGCCTTCGAGATCATCGCCGAGCGCAAGCACCAGCCGCGCAAGATTGCCAGCTACGCCATCAATCTGTCCGGCGCCACCATCGGCGACAGCGACTTCGTCGACTTCGTCGCCGGGCTGTTCGCACAACTCGACGTTTCGCCGGCATCGGTGTGTTTCGAGATCACCGAGACCAGCGCAATCTCGAACCTCGACGAGGCGCAGAAGTTCATCGCGCGGCTGCGCGAGATCGGCTGCAGCTTCTCGCTCGACGATTTCGGCACCGGCATGTCCTCGATCGCCTATCTGAAGCACCTGCCGGTCGACATCATCAAGATCGACGGTTCGTTCGTGAAAGAGATCCTGAACAGCAAGGTCGATCGGGCGATGGTCGAGATGATCACCAAGACCGCGAAGATCATGCAGAAGCAGGTGGTCGCGGAATTCGTCGAGAACCTCGCGATCCTGGACGAACTGCGCCAGATCGGGGTCGACTACGCCCAGGGTTATGCCATCGGAAGGCCGGTTCCGGTGCTCACCCTCTGGGAAGAAAAGATCGCCTGAGCCGTCGAAATCGTCCCGAATCGGGACCTTTTCGGTCAATTCAGCCCGCCCAAGGCTGATTCTCTGGCACTTTCCATCCGAAAAACGTTTAAAAAACCTCTCGTTGTCGGCTTCGTCTCGATTATGCCTTACTCTAATTCCCTGATATGATGAGTGATCGGTGAATCCCGGTGGGCCGGGTAACAGGCCCCAGAGCACCGAACTTGGGGATTGATGGGTCAACGAACGACGAAACCTGCCCGGCGTAAGTCGAGCCGCGGCATGTCTCTGGTGGGCAGCACGGCATTTGCCGTGAGCGCGCTTGCCCTGTCGTCTGGCCTTGCCGCCTGGACGGTCGGCATCGACCCCACCGCATGGCTTCACGGTCCGGCGCTCGCCAACACCACCGCCTCGCTGAACTTCGACGATCGCTTCGGCTCGCGCTCCACGATCAATTCGGCCTCACTCTATTATCCACTGCGCCGCGGGTTCCGTTCGAGCCGCGGCGATTTCAATTCCGAGTTCGGCCAGATCGAGGACGCGCTGGCCGGCCAGCTGCGCGACACGCAGACCGAACTGCCGACCAGCCAGTCGGCGACGGCGTCCGTCGCTGCCACGACCACCGCGACGACGTCCACCGTGCCGATGCCGCGGTCGCGGCCGGCCGAGGCCAATCTGCTTGCACGGAACGATCAGCCGCCACCGCCGCAGGCGCCGGTGCAGCAGGGCGACAACCGGACCTTCCTGCAGAAGATTGCCGACATGATGCCGGGCAAGCTGCAACTGGCCTCGCTCGATCCGAATGACGGATTGTTGTCCGGTCCGAGTCCCGATCTCGGCAAGCTCGGCTATGACAGCACCACGGCCGTCTACGACATCACCGGCCGCATCGTGTACATGCCCGACGGTACCAAGTTCGAGGCGCATTCAGGCCTCGGCAATCTGCTCGACGATCCCGCGCATGTGAACGCCCGCAACGCCGGTGCGACGCCGCCCGGCATCTATGAGATGAAGCCGCGCGAGAAGCTGTTCCACGGCGTACCCGCGTTGCGCATGACCCCGGTCGATGGCAGCGACACGTTCGGGCGCGTTGGCCTCTTGGTCCACAGCTACATGCTCGGGCCGAACGGCGACTCCAACGGCTGCATCTCGGTCAAGCACTACGACAAGTTCCTGCAGGCCTACCGCAGCGGCATGGTCAAGCGCATCGCCGTCGTCATCAACATCAAGGATGTCCAGTCGGCCTCGACCCGCGCGGCGTCGAACTCATAAGCCGACCGCCGGCGCCTCCGACAAATTGCGCAGGCTCTTGAAGAGTCCAGCCTTCGATCCGCTGACCGCCTCCAGCGCGGCCTAGCTGCTTCTCCCATCATCTCGGAAAATCGCGCGCCACGCTGTCGCTAGTTCTCCTGGAGGCGGCCATCTGATGCATTTGTGTATACCACAACTCAAGCAAAATTACCTAGATACCTCTCACTTGCTGATTTCACGCACCAAGCGTATACATAACGTATCCATAGATGCTGAGAAGGCGGACCAATGCCAAAACCCTTTCCAATGAACGCGTGGTACGCGGCCGGTTGGGATGCCGAGATCAAGCACGCGCTGTTGCCGCGGACGATCTGCGGCAAGCATGTCGTGATGTACCGCAAGGGCGACGGCGAGGTGGTGGCGCTGGAGGATGCCTGCTGGCATCGCCTCGTGCCGCTCTCCAAGGGCCGGCTCGACGGCGATGCCGTGGTCTGCGGCTATCACGGCCTGAAATACAACGCGCAGGGCCGCTGCACTTTCATGCCCTCGCAGGAGACGATCAATCCGTCGGCCTGCGTGCGCGCCTATCCCGTCGTCGAGCGCCACCGCTTCATCTGGCTCTGGATGGGCGATCCCGCGCTAGCCGATCCCGCGCTGGTGCCCGACATGCACTGGAACCACGATCCGGCCTGGGCCGGCGACGGCAAGACCATTCACGTCAAATGCGACTATCGCCTCGTCGTCGACAATCTGATGGACCTGACGCACGAGACCTTCGTGCACGGCTCGAGCATCGGCAATGATGCGGTCGCCGAGGCGCCGTTCGACGTTACCCATGGCGAGAAGACGGTCACCGTGACGCGCTGGATGAAGGGCATCGAGGCGCCGCCGTTCTGGGCCAGGCAGCTGCAGAGGCCGGGCCCGGTCGATCGCTGGCAGATCATCCGCTTCGAAGCGCCGTGCACCGTCAACATCGACGTCGGCGTCGCGCCGGCTGGTTCGGGCGCGCCGGAGGGCGATCGTTCGCAGGGCGTCAACGGCTACGTGCTGAACACGATCACGCCCGAGACCGAGAAGACCTGCCATTATTTCTGGGCCTTCGTCCGTAATCACCGCATCACCGAGCAGCGGCTGACCTCGGAAATCCGCGACGGCGTCGCGGGGATCTTCCATGAGGATGAGATCATCCTGGAAGCGCAGCAGCGCGCGATGGACGAGAATCCGGACCGGGTGTTCTACAATCTCAACATCGACGCTGGCGCAATGTGGGCGCGGCGCGTCATTGACCGCATGGTGGCGAAGGAAAATCCGCCGCAGCAGCTGCAGGCCGCCGAGTAGGCGAGGGGCGA
>NZ_SMYJ01000022.1:0-17915 GCF_009720285.1 Bradyrhizobium sp. BR2003 | reverse complement strand
GCGATGTTCTGGACCATCGTGGTCTACTTCACCTGGCACGCATTGCATGCGCGGGTCGAGGCCAACTGGTTCGCGCCGGTCTATCCCGCCTTTGCGGTGGCGGCCGCGGTCGCGGCAGTCCAGGTGCAGTGGGCGCCGCGCGAGCAGCGCACCATCGATTTCTGCCGGCGCTGGGCCGCGCCCGTCGGCGTCGTGCTGTTCGCGCTGCTGATCGTGCAGGCCAACACCGGTTTGCTCTCGGGCTACCGCCGCGACGCCACCGTGCGCAGCGTCGGTGTCGGCTGGCAGGAGCTGGCGGACGAGATCGAAGCGGCGCGCGTGCGGACCGGCGCGAGCTGCGTACTGGCTGCGGACTACGGCACCACCGGCTGGCTCGCCTTCTATCTGCCCAAGGGCACCTGCGTCGCCCAGCAGGGCCAGCGCATTCGCTGGGTTAACATGCCGGAGCCGAGCCCTGAGCAGCTGTCCGGCAAGCTGCTCTATGTGCACGAGGTCGAGCAGGCGATGCCGGCCTCGCTGCGCGACAATTTCGCCCGTGTCGAAACGGTGGCCGAGGCCAAGCGCGTGCGGGGGCCGTTGACCATCGAGACCTACGCGCTCGACCTGCTGGAGGGCGCAAAGGGCGAGGTCCTCGACCGTTCCCCGCCGCCGGAACTGCAGTAAAACTCTCGCCGTTAAGTGTCGGATCGTCCGGGTCCGGGTCGTCTTCCAGACAGCCCGTCAACCACGCGAGGTTCCAACATGACCAGTTCCGTTCTCAAGCCTGCTGCCGAACTCGCCAAGACCAATGTCAGGCGCTTTCCCAATGAGAGCGCCGAGTATCGCCGCGCCCGCCAGGAATTGCTCGTCGAAGAGATCGAGCTGCGCCGGCATATCGAGCGCGTCGCCGAACTGCGCCGCGCATTGCCGCCGGGCGGCGAGGTGACCAGGCCCTATGAGTTCACTGGTGAGTCCGGTGCGGCCTCGCTCGCCGATCTGTTCGGCGACAAGCCGACGCTCATCATCTACAGCTACATGTACGGCCCGCAGCGCGAGAAGCCGTGTCCGATGTGCACGTCGTTCATGGGCACGTGGGAGGAGAAGCTGCCCGATATCGAGCGGCGCGTCTCGTTCGTGTTCGTGGCGCGCTCGCCGATCGCACGGCTGATCGAGGCGAAAAAAGCGCGCGGCTGGACGCGTCACAGGATCTACTCGGATGCGTCGGGCGACTACACGCGCGATTATGTCAGCAAGGAAGACCGCGACCTGCCGGGCTACAACGTCTTCACACGCCACAACGGCACGATCCGTCATTTCTGGGCCGGCGAAATGGGGGCGGGCACGATGGACCCCGGCCAGGATCCGCGCGGCGCGCCGGACATGGATCCGCTCTGGACCTTGCTCGACACCACGCCGGACGGACGCGGCACGGACTGGTATCCGAAGCTCGCCTATTGAGGAGATGGTTTTTGCGCGATCCCCGCGCGATTACGGGGTCATCGGCAAGGAAATTCTCCCCTGAATATATTCCGGCATGCCGCGCTGGAGCGGCATGCCGGAATGTCCCATGATGGTACAGAAAAGCCGTTTTGGCGGACCAATGTCATCTTAAAAAAGCCCTACGCCACAGGCACTTCCCGCGCTGCAGGGGATCGCATCCGGTTAAGTCGCATTTAACTAAAAGTCGCCTTAATGGCCGTCTGTGCCCCCGCGCGACGTTGAGCCGAACACCCGTTCGACCCCGCGTCGAGTGAGGGACAAAGGTGGACCTGTTTTGAGCGCCGGGCGTATGGGTACGAGTGCGAGTGCGTATGTTCTTGGGGCGCCAAGCCGCAAGAAATCCTCCCGAAAAATTCTCCCACAGCATTTCCTCGGCAGCGCCGCGGTGGCGGGGCTGGTGCTTGGCTGCGCCTGGACCGTCTACGCCAACATCTTCGCGGCGAGCGTCTATCCGTCGGTCGGCAATGCGTCGTTCGATGCGCCGGTGGTGAAGCGGCCCGTCGCGGTTGCTGCGCGGCCGACTCCAGCCTTCAACGAGGTGTTCGCGTCCCTGACGCCGGCACCGGCGGCGTCCGCGAAAACCGAGGTCCCGAAGTCGGAAGCGCCGGCATCGTCGCTTATGTTTAACGATCGGTTTGCGGCCGCCTCGCCCGAGGGCGTCGCGTCCAGCGTCGTGGCTGACGCCGCGCCGCAGATCGACCCGATCAAGCAGGCCGCTGCGCCCAAGCTCGCCGAAGCGGCGAGGGCGGTCGCCTCCGCTGAGCTCGCCGAGACATCGAAGCCGTTGCCGGCGCCGAAGTCGGTCGAGACCGCGAAGAAGCAAGCCGCCGCCAATCTGAAGGTGGCGCTCAACGATCCTGCTGCGGACGTTCAGCCCAAGGGTGCCGATAAGGCGGGTGCCGATAAGGCGCCCGAGGCGAAGCCTGCCGAGGCCAAGCAGGCGACCAAATCCGGCGGCGTTCGCGACATGGCCGCGCGCGCCAAGGCCGCGGTGATGTCGATCGCGTCGAACGAGCGGCAGAGCATGGTCGAGAAGCTGTGGGGCAAGCGCGAATCGAGCGGCGGACTGCTCTCCTTCGCCTCGGCCGATGCCAATGTCACCGGCAGCATTCCCTCGACGCTGGACCAGAACCCGATGCTCGGCGGCTCGCCGCCCTATGACCGCCAGACCGCGGTGTACGACATCTCGGCCAGGACCGTGTACCTGCCCGACGGCACCCGCCTCGAGGCGCATTCGGGCCTCGGCTCCCGGCTCGACGATCCCAGGTCCTCGCATCTGAAGATGGTCGGCGTGACGCCGCCGCACATTTACGAGCTCAAGCCGCGCGAGGCGCTGTTCCACGGCGTGCCGGCGCTGCGGCTTAATCCGATCGGCGGCGAAGGCAAGATCTTCAACCGCGTCGGCCTGCTCGCGCACACCTTCATGCTCGGTCCGAACGGCGACTCCAACGGCTGCGTCTCGTTCAAGGACTATTACGCGTTCCTCGACGCCTACCGTAACAAGGGCATCCGCCGTCTCGCGGTGCTGGCGCGGATTCAGTAAGCGCATTCTGCCGGAGGGGACGCTTGTCCCCTTGGCCTGTCCCGCGGTCAACTGCCTGGAACGGCCACCGCTCCATCGTCAGTTCCTGTCCGAAGGTCCCGGTTGCCATCTGTGGGCCACGCTATATCCTGCTGCATACAAGGGTGCCAGGGCCAACAGCGCCGCGCTCCCGAGGGTCGGAGAACCCGCGGAGCAGGGGCAAGGCAATCGCATATGACGTCAGCGGAGAGCATCCGCGGGCTCCTTCGCCTCTCCCGCTTGCGGGGGAGGCCGACGCGCGCGCAGCGCGCGGCGGGTGGGGGCTCTCTCCACGATATGACTCGCGGAGAGAGCCCCCACCCCAACCCTCCCCCGCAAGCGGGAGAGGGAGCCGACCGCCGATGCCGTTGCCATTCGAATTTCATAAGCGATAGCCCTTGGAGCAGGGGGAAAGCATGAGCCGGTCGCCGGGCGTCGTGCATACGGACAAGGTTCTCGACGTGCTTGCCGGAGGTGGGGCACCATCCGACCTGTCGGCGTCGTGGCGTCGTTCCGGCCATCTGCATGCGCTCGATCCGGCGAGCCGCTTGCCTTCCTATCGTCTGCAGCAGGCTGAAATCGCCGCCGCGCAGCAGCGCTTGGGCGAATTTCTGAAGGTTGCCCAGCGCACGCTCGACCAGCTGTTTCTTGCTGTGGGCGGAGTCGGTTGCTCGGTGCTGCTCGCGGACCGCGACGGTGTCGTCGTCGACCGGCGCGGCGCCGGCGCCGACGATGCGACGTTCGACGCCTGGGGGCTCTGGACCGGCGCGGTCTGGAGCGAGAAATACGAGGGGACCAACGGCATCGGCACCTGCATCGTCGAGAAACGTCCGCTGTCGATCGACCGCGAGCAGCACTTCTTCACGCGTAATTCCGGGCTGTTCTGCACCACCGCGCCGATCTTCGATGAGCATGGCGAGCTTACCGCCGCGCTCGACGTCTCCTCCTGTCGGGCTGACCTGACCGGCGGATTCTCGCGTCTGATCGCGACCACGGTCACGGATGCCGCGCGCGCGATCGAAGCCGAGAACTTCCGCCGGGCGTTTCCCGATGCCCGAATTCTTCTGACGCCGAGCAGCGAACGCGCAGTGAAGTCGTTGCTGGCGGTTGATCGCGACGATCTCGTGATTGGCGCAACACGTGCCGCGCGCCGTGCGCTCGGCCTCACCGCGGCGTCGCTGGCGCGGCCGCTGCCGGCCGCCGATCTGATCGGTGAGACCCGTGACGATGGCGGCCTCGTTGCTGCGGAACGCGCGGCGTTGCAGCGCGCGCTGGCGCGGGCCGGCGGCAACGTGTCCAAGGCTGCCAGGGACCTCGATATGTCCCGCGCGACATTGCACCGCAAGCTGAAGCTGCTCGGCTTGCACCGGTAGGACATCCCGCCGGGCCCAGGACGGCTCCCGAGCGATGGCGCACCGGCGGCAGTTTTGCAGCGCACTCTGTCTCAGATTTGCGACAGTTCCCGAAAGCCCCTTGGACGGCCCCCTGTTTTGCGCGCCGGTTTTGGCCAACCGTTCCACGCAACGCCGTGTGCATCGGCGTGCCAACGGAGGAACACATGAACAAGGTGGACATGCAGTCCGTGCTCAAGGCGCCGTTCGCCAAGCGCTACGGCAATTTCATTGGGGGCGAATGGCGCGAACCTCGCTCCGGAAAGTACTTTGATAACATCTCGCCGGTCACGGGCCTTCCGGTCTGCGAAATTCCGCGCTCCGACGCCGCGGATGTCGAAGCGGCGCTCGATGCCGCGCATGCGGCCAGGGACGCCTGGGGCAAGACCAGCGCAGCCGAGCGCGCGCTGATCCTCAACAGGATCGCCGACCGGATGGAGGCCAATCTCGACAAGCTTGCCACCGCCGAGACCTGGGACAACGGCAAGCCGATCCGCGAGACCATGGCCGCCGACATTCCGCTGGCGATCGACCACTTCCGCTATTTTGCCGGCGTGGTCCGTGGCCAGGAGGGCTCGATCTCCGAAATCGACCACGACACGGTGGCCTATCATTTCCATGAGCCGCTCGGCGTCGTCGGCCAGATCATTCCCTGGAATTTCCCGATCCTGATGGCGACCTGGAAACTCGCGCCGGCGCTGGCCGCCGGCAACTGCGTCGTGCTCAAGCCCGCCGAGCAGACGCCGGCCTCGATCCTGGTCTGGCTTGAGCTGGTCGGCGACCTCCTGCCGAAGGGCGTGCTGAACGTCGTCAACGGCTTCGGCCTCGAGGCCGGAAAGCCGCTGGCCTCGTCCAACCGGATCGCCAAGATCGCCTTCACCGGCGAGACCACGACGGGCCGGCTGATCATGCAATATGCGTCGCAGAACCTGATCCCGGTGACGCTCGAACTCGGCGGCAAATCGCCCAACATCTTCTTCAAGGACGTCTGCGCCGAGGACGATGATTTCTTCGACAAGGCGGTCGAAGGTTTCGTGATGTTCGCGCTCAATCAGGGCGAGGTCTGCACCTGTCCGAGCCGCGCGCTGATCCAGGAATCGATCTACGACAAATTCATGGAGCGCGCGCTCAAGCGCGTCGAGGCGATCACGCAGGGCAGCCCGCTCGACCCGACCACGATGATCGGCGCGCAGGCATCTTCCGAGCAGTTGGAGAAGATTCTCTCCTATATCGACATCGGCAAGAAGGAGGGTGCGCAGATCCTGACCGGCGGTGAGCGCAACAATCTCGGCGGCGGGTTGTCGGGCGGCTATTACGTCAAGCCGACCGTCTTCAAGGGCACCAACAAGATGCGCATCTTCCAGGAGGAGATCTTCGGACCGGTCGTGTCCGTGACCACCTTCAAGACCGACGAGGAGGCGCTCTCGATCGCCAACGACACCCTCTATGGTCTCGGCGCCGGCGTCTGGAGCCGCGATGCCAATCGCTGCTACCGCTTCGGCCGCACCATCCAGGCCGGCCGGGTCTGGACCAACTGCTACCACGCCTATCCGGCGCACGCGGCATTCGGCGGCTACAAGCAATCGGGCATCGGCCGTGAGACGCACAAGATGATGCTCGACCACTACCAGCAGACCAAGAACATTCTGGTGAGCTACAGTCCGAAGAAGCTCGGCTTCTTCTGAGGGCTCGGCTCACCCCCTGCGCCGAACGGGATGAATGCGACAAGCTCCGGCGGGTTGGGTTCCGCCGGAGCTTCCATCACGGAGGCCGGGATGACTGACAAGGTGACCGCGACGCCGGCCGCGCTGGAGCTGATTGCCGAGATCGTCGCCGATCACGGGCCGGTGCTGTTTCACCAGTCGGGCGGCTGCTGCGACGGGTCGTCGCCGATGTGCTATCCGCAGGGCGATTTCCTGATCGGCGACCACGACGTCAAGCTCGGCGAGATCGGCGGCGCGCCGTTCTACATCAGCCGCGCGCAATATGACGTCTGGAAGCACACCGATCTGATCATCGACGTCGTTCCCGGACGCGGCGGCATGTTCTCGCTCGACAACGGGCGCGAGCGCCGGTTCCTGACCCGGTCCGAAATCTGCGCGTTGCCGCCCCGTGAGGCGAAGTAGGGCTGCCTGTCGGGATCGGCGTCGATCTGGAACTGGAGGGCATTGTCGCTATATTGTGCTGATCCCGGCGAGTCCAAGCTCGGCAACGGATCTGGTGCAACTCGAACATGTCTCCCACGCCCTCCGTCCAAACCCCTCCGCCGATCGCGACCGAAGCATTCGTCGATGCCGCGGCCGCCGTCGCCCGCCTGGAAGAGATCTACGAGCGCAACACCGGCTTCCTGCGCAATCGCTTCGAGGCCTATGTCAACGGCGTGACGTTCACGACGCGGGTGCGGGCACATTATCCGTTCGTCCGCATCACGACCGCGTCGCATGCGCGGCTCGACTCGCGGCTTGCCTACGGCTTCGTCGCAGGACCCGGCATCCACGAGACCAGCATCACGCGGCCCGATATCTTCCGGACCTATCTCACCGAGCAGATCGGGTTGCTGATCAAGAACCATGGCGTGGCGGTCGAGATCGGCGAGTCGCACGAGCCGATCCCGATCCATTTCGCCTATCGGCGGGACATCAATATCGAGGCGGCGCTGACCATCGCCGACAGCGCGGCGTTCACCCGGTCGCTGCGCGACATCTTCGATACGCCAGATCTCGCCGCGATGGACGATGCGATCGCCGACGGGACGTTTGAGCTGACGCCGGGCGCGCCGGAGCCGCTGGCGCTGTTCCGCGCCGCGCGGGTCGATTACTCCTTGCGCCGGCTCTACCACTACACCGGCACCGATCCGGAGCACTTCCAGAATTTCGTGATCTTCACGAACTACCAGTTCTATGTCGATGCCTTCGTGCAGCTTTCCCAGCAGCGGCTTGCGTCGGGCGAGGCCGGTCTCGAGGCCTTCGTCGCGCCCGGCAATGTGATCACGCCCAATGCGCGGCTCGGCGGCGGCACCGCCGGGACCCCGTCCGAACGCGTCCCGCAGATGCCAGCCTTCCATCTGGTCCGGTCCGGCTATCGCGGCATCACGCTGATCAATATCGGAATCGGTCCATCCAATGCGCGCAACATCACCGATCATGTCGCGGTGCTGCGGCCGCATGCCTGGCTGATGATCGGGCACTGTGCTGGCTTACGCAACACGCAGCGGCTCGGCGATTATGTGCTCGCCCACGGCTATGTGCGCGAGGACCACGTGCTCGATCACGAGCTGCCGCTCTGGGTGCCGATCCCGGCGCTTGCGGAGATGCAGGTCGCGCTCGAGGAAGCCGTCGGCGAGGTGACCGGGCTCTCCGGCTTCGAGCTCAAGCGGCTGATGCGCACCGGCACGGTCGCCAGCGTCGACAACCGCAACTGGGAGATCAGCGGGCCGCAGGTGATCCGGCGCATGTCGCAGTCGCGCGCGGTCGCGCTCGACATGGAATCGGCGGCGATCGCCGCCAACGGCTATCGCTTCCGCGTCCCCTACGGCACGCTGCTGTGCGTCTCCGACAAGCCGCTGCATGGCGAGATCAAGCTCGCAGGCATGGCCAGCGAATTCTACCGCCAGCGCGTCGGCCAGCACCTTGAGATCGGTCTCAAGGCGCTGGAGCGGCTCAAGCAACAGGAATCCGAACGGCTGCATTCGCGCAAGCTGCGCAGCTTCGCCGAGGTCGCGTTTCAGTAGCGCAACGCAGCGGGGATCAGCGCTCAGGCGAGCGCGTTGCCGCGGGCGATGATCGCGAAACGGTCGGACAGTTCGGCGAGCGCGACGTCGTGGATGAGCCTTGCGGCAATCGTGCCGCCGACGCCGTCGGGCAGGTCGCGGGTGGCGCAGCTGTCGGCGTCGATCGTGGTGCGGAAGCCGAGATCGAGCGCGGCGCGGGCGGTCGAGCTCACGCACATATGCGTCATGAAGCCGGCGAGCACCAGCTCCTTGCGGCCGGTCGCGGCAAGCTGCGCGTTGAGGTCGGTGCCGGCGAACGCGTTCGGCAATTGCTTCTCGATCACGATCTCACCCGGCCGCGGCGCCAGCGGCGCGACGATCGCGCCACGCTCGGCGGTGCGGTCGAACAGGCTGCCCGGCTGGCCCTTGTGCGCGATGTGGATGATCGCGGCGCCGCCTTCCCGGGCGCGCGCGAGCAACGCGGCGGCGCGCGCAATCGCCGGCTTGGCGTCGGGCAGCGCCAGCGGACCTGCGAGATATTCGTTCTGGATATCGATCAGCACCAGGCAGCTGTCGCCGAGGCGAGGCGGGGTGAGGTCGATACTGGCAAGCTGCATCAATGTTTTGGCTGACGTCATGGTCGTTCTCCAGCGGATGTCTCGCCGAAAACATAGCCCGCGATCGGCCTGCTGTTATGCAGGGATATTGCAGCCGGTGGCTGCGTTATTGCAGGCGGCCGCCGCACGATGTAGCCTGCCGCCATGAACTGGGACGATCTTCGCATCATCGCGGCTGTCAGGGACGAGGGCACTTACGCCGGCGCCAGCGCGCGGCTGCGCATCGACGAGACCACGGTCGGGCGCAGGCTGGCGCGGATCGAGCGCGCGCTCGGCTTGCGCCTGTTCGAGGCCGTCGATGGCGTCCGCAAGCCGACCCGGCAGTGCGACATGGTGCTCGCGCACATCCAGGCGATGGCCGCGCATGCCGAGGAGATCGGCCGGATCGGCGAAAGCCTGCCTGGTCCGGTCGGGCGGCTGCGCATCGCCTCCACCAGTGCGATCGCCGAGGAGGTGCTGGCGCCGCGCGCAAGTGAATTCCTGCGCGCCCATCCGGGCCTGACGTTGCAGTTTCTGACGTCGAGCGACAATGTAAAATTCTCGCGCTGGGAGGCCGATCTCGCGATCCGCCTGCGCAAGCCCGACAAGGGCGACTTCGCGATCTCGAAGCTCGCCGAGGTCAGGTCGTATTTCTTCAAGCCGGCCGCGACAACGGCGGGAGAAGCGATGCTGTGCGCCTATCCCGACGAGCTCGGCGGGATTCCGGAAATGCAGTTCCTGCGCACGAGGCGGCTTCGCGCGCGCTGCGTGACCGACAATGTCCGGATCATCCACACGCTCATCCGGTCGCATCACGCCGTCGGCGTGTTGCCGGAACACAGCTGCGCCGACCTGCTGACCGACCGCCGTCTGCGCGCCGCGCTGCTGCCGAAGCGACGCGACGTCTGGCTGCTGGTGCAGAACCATCTCAAGCGCGACGCGGCGACGCGCGTCACCATCGACTGGCTGCGCGCCTGCTTCCAGGATGCCGCGCAGAGGGGGTGACGCGCCCTCACAATGACGGGACGTGCTGCGACGGCTGGGTCACAATACCGCCCGTCATGAAAAAAATCACGCGCAGCCCTCTTGCAACCCGGACGTGCTTCGTCTATTAGCCCGCTCCTTCGCTTCGGCCATGGGTTCGGGCTCGTTGAGGTCCCGACTGGCGCGAGCCGCTTTGCGGTGTCGTGTTCCGCCGAAATGAAGATCGCGAGATGAAGCTCATGGGCGAGCGTCGGGGATGAAATCCCGAAGGTATCGGTTCGAATCCGGTCTCTCACAAAGGATAGCTCAGTTGGTTAGAGCAGGTGAATGACACTCATCGGGTCGCGGGTTCGATTCCCGCTCCAAGCGCTCCGTTTCAGCCTGAAAAGCTGATACCTCTGAAGGGGACCGGACGCGCGCTTCAGTCGCAGTCCGGCCGTCCTGCCGCAAGGCATTTCGTCCGAACATCGACACTGTGAGACCGGCTTTGCGCCGCGGTGGATACCGCTTGCGCTGATGCCGGGTGGCTCCGCTCGGCCGCGCGACGTCAGTCGCGCGAACGCGCGCGTGCGCCCGTCGTCACGTAAGCCTCAAGCCGTGGCCCGCTTGGCTGACAGGAAGCCGCGTTCGCGTCCTCACGTCCTTTGCAAATGAAACCCGCTCTTCGGCCCATGGGCCTGAGAGCAACAAAGGAGGCGTGTCATGACCTGGCACTTCTTGACGACCAATTTGACGGTGAAGGATGGCGAGCGCGCGTTGCTGATGCGCGACGGCCGGCTCGAGCAGGTGCTGGAGCCCGGACGGCACCGCCTGTTCGATCCCCTGCATCAGCTCAAGGCCGAGCTGTTCAGCGTCGTGCGGACCGAATTCCCCGCGGATCGCTTCGCGGTGATCAAGGCTGTGCGCCCCGATCTGGCCGAACAGCTGTTCGAGGCGGTGGAGACCCGCGCGAACGAGATCGCGATCGTCAGCCTCGACGGCCGTCCCTTGCAGCTGATGACGCCCTGGCAGACGCGCGTGTACTGGAAGGTCGCGACGTCGGTCGAGG
This sequence comes from Bradyrhizobium sp. BR2003, assembly GCF_009720285.1. Lineage (NCBI taxonomy): Bacteria > Pseudomonadati > Pseudomonadota > Alphaproteobacteria > Hyphomicrobiales > Nitrobacteraceae > Bradyrhizobium > Bradyrhizobium sp. BR2003. The sequence continues at coordinate 7,147 of NZ_SMYJ01000022.1, read as the reverse complement.
TCGAGCGCATCGACGTCACCAGCGATCCCAGGGTCACGGCACGCCACCTCGCGATGATCCAGCCCAACCGGGCCGGCGTCATCACCGAGGCGGTGGTCGAGAACCACGAGGCCGGTCTGCTCACGGTCGAGGGCAAGCTGGTCGAGCGGCTCGCGCCCGGCCGGCACGCGTTCTGGATCGCGGGCCGCAAGATCGAGGTCAAGCGCCTCGACCTGCGTCCCCAGGCGGTCGAGATCACGGCGCAGGAGATGCTGACCAAGGATCGCATTGCGCTGCGCGTGACGCTGACCGCGTTCCGCCGGATCGTCGATCCCGAGCGGGTCGTGGCTGTTGTGCCCGACGTGGATGCGTGGCTGTACCGCCTGGTGCAGTTCGCGATCCGCGAGGCGGTGGCCGGCCGCACGCTGGACGAGGTGCTGTCTGCGAAGACGGCGCTCGACACGGAGCTTCTCGACTTCGTCCGCGACCGTGTCGCGCACAGCGGCGTCGAGGTCACCGAGCTCGGCGTGAAGGACGTGATCCTGCCCGGCGAGATCCGCGAGCTGGTCAACAAGGTGGTGGAGGCGGAGCGGGTGGCGAAGGCCAACCTGATCCGCCGCCAGGAGGAGACCGCGGCGACGCGTTCGCTGCTCAACACCGCCAGGCTGATGGAGGAGAACCCTCTGCTGCTGCGGCTCAAGGAGCTGGAGTCGCTCGAGCGTCTGGTCGAGAAGGTCGGCCGTATCGACCTGCATGCGGGCGAGGGACAGGGCCTCGATGCACTGCTGACCAAGCTGGTCCGCCTCAAAGCGCCCGAGAGCGCGTAAGAAGAAGGGCCGCCCACGGGCGGCCCTTTGCTTTTTGCACCGGCACGGCCGCTGGCATTCTTATGAATGTTAGCGTGCAGGATGGCTGTACCGGGGCACCGCTATAGGCACAATTCGCATGTCCTGCGCCACGCCGCAAAACAGAGGTGCCACCCCGGGCAGATTGCGATAACGTTTGTGCACCGTGGTCCATTCGGCCAGCCGTCAACCCGTCGGTCAAGCCAGTGCAGCAGATTGCGGAATGGCTCGAGAAGCTGGGACTTGGGCAGTACGCGCTGCGTTTTGCCGAGAACGGCATCGACCTTGGCGTCCTTCCCGAATTGACGGATGAAGACTTCGACAGGCTCGGCGTCCTGCTCGGCCATCGCCGCAAGATGCTGCGTGCGATCGCCGATTTCAATCAAGCCGAACTGATCGCCGCGCCGGTTTCACCGCACGATGCCGAGCGCCGCCATCTCACCGTGATGTTCTGCGACCTTGTCGGCTCGACGGCCTTGTCGGCACGTCTCGATCCCGAGGACATGTGGGAGGTGATCCGCGCCTATCGCGCAGCCTGTGCGCAGGTGATCACGACATATGACGGCGCCGTTGCCAGATTTATCGGCGACGGGATCCTAGCTTATTTCGGCTATCCCCGTGCCCACGAGGATGATGCGGAGCGCGCGGTGCGCGCCGGTCTCGACGTCATCGCCGCAATCGGCAAGCTCGAGACCCGCGCGGACGGGGGCGTAGCGGTGCGGATCGCGATCGCGAGCGGGCTCGTCGTGGTCGGCGACCTCGTCTCCGGCGGCGCGTCGGAGGAGCAGGCGCTGGTCGGCGATGCGCCGAACATCGCGGCGCGGCTGCAGAGCCTGGCGGAGCCGGGCGTCGTCGTCGTGGCGGCCTCGACCCGCCGGCTGCTCGGCAATCTGTTCACGCTGCGCAACCTCGGCCGCCGCGAGGTCAAGGGCATCTCCGAGCCGATCGCGGTGTGGGCAGTCGAAGGCGAGCCGCCATCGGAAAGCCGTTTCGAGGCAGTGCGCACCGCGCGCTCGATCGGCTTCGTCGGCCGCAAGTCGGAGATCGAATTTGCGTTGTCGCGCCAGCAACTGGCGTGGCAGGGCCAGGGCCAGGCGGTGCTGATATCGGGCGAAGCGGGTATCGGCAAATCGCGCATCGTGGCGATGCTCTCCGACAGCCTGGCGCCCGGGTCACACCGCCGTGTGCGGTATCAATGCTCGCCCTATCACACCAACAGCGCGCTGCACCCGTTTGTCGCCCAGCTCGAGCGTGCCGCCGGCATCAGGTCGGAGGATGCGCCGGAGCAGAAGCTGGACAAGCTTGAAGCCATGCTGGCGCTCGGCACGCAGCACGTGCCCACCGTGACACCGTTGATCGCAGCGCTGCTGTCGATCCCGACCGGCGAGCGCTATCCGCCGCTCGGCCTCAGCCCGGCGCAGCAGCGGCGGCAGACATTCGCAGCGCTGCTCGACCAGCTCGAGGGCCTTGCCCGGCAGCAGCCGGTGCTTGTCGTCTGTGAAGACGTGCATTGGGCCGATGCCACGTCGCTCGAACTGCTCGACCTCGCGGTCGACCGGATCAGGGGACTGCCGATCCTCATGCTCATGACGTTCAGGCCGGAGTTCGAGCCGCCATGGGCGGGGCTCGCCAATGTCAGCCTGCTGCGGCTCGATCGGCTCGACCGGCAGGACACGCGCGCGCTGATCGAGCAGGTGACCGTCGGCCGGTTGCTGCCCGGCGAAATGATGACGCAGATCGTCGAGCGGACGGATGGTGTCCCGCTGTTCGTCGAGGAGCTGACCAAGATGGTCATGGAGTCGGGGCTGCTGGTCGAGACTGCCGGGCGCTATCGCCTCGACAATCCGCTGCCGCCGCTGGCGATCCCGGCGACGCTGCAGGACTCGCTGATGGCCCGGCTCGACCGGCTGGCCCCGGTCAAGGAGGTGGCGCAGATCGGAGCAGCGATCGGCCGTGAATTCTCATATGCACTGCTGCGCAGCGTGGCCGGGCGCGATGATCTGACGCTTGCCGCGGCGCTTGCCCAGCTCGAAGAGGCCGAGTTGCTGCTGCGCCGGGGCGTGCCGCCGGACGCAAGCTACAGCTTCAAGCACGCGTTGGTCCAGGAAGCGGCTTACGAAAGCTTGCTCAAGAGCCGCCGGCAATTGCTTCACAAGCATATTGGCGATGTGCTGCGCGACAGGTTTGCCGAGATGGCCGAGATCGAGCCGGAAGTCGTTGCCTACCATTTCACCGAGGCAGGGCTCGGCGAGACCGCGCTGGCGTGGTGGCGCAAGGCTGGTCAGCAGGCACTGAAGCGCTCGGCCTATTGCGAGGCGATCGCGCATCTCGGCAAGGCGGTCGCGATCGCCGATGAACTGCCCGACGAGCCGGATCGGATGATCGGCCGCCTCCATCTGCAAATCGCCTACGGCCGCGCGCTGCGGGGCAGTCTTGGGCACAGCGCCCCCGAGACGGTGGCCGCCTGGACGCGCGCCCGGCAGTTCGCCTCTGACATCGACGATCCAATCGAGCTGGCGCCGATCCAGTCGGGCCTCTTCAACGCCTGCTTGACCCACGGCGAGCTCGCGCCGATGCGAGAGTTGGCGGAGGCGATCATGGGTGCAGCGGAGCGGCATCCAAATTCGCCGGTGGCGACGATCGTCGCGCGCTGGGCCAGCGGGGTGACCTCCTGGTTCGCGGGCGAGTACGTGAACGCGGGCATCCATCTCGAACAGGCCTTCGCGGCCTATGCGACCGAGCCGGATCCGGCAACCTTCAAGGCGTCGACGCTCGACTTGCCGTTCGTCATCATGAGATTTCTCGCCCTGGTGCTTTGGCCGCGTGGCGAGATCGATCGAGCCCGGCAGCTCGCGGGCGCAGCGGTGAACGTCGCCGGGAAACAGCGCGCGCTCGCGCGCGCCAATGCGCTGGTTCACAAGGCCGTCTTCGACGGGCTGTGCGGCAGCAGGTTGCGCCAGACCGAGACGATCCTTGCGTTGGGCCTGGCGCAGGACCACACGATGCCGCTCTATGTCGCCGCCGGCACCTATCTCAATGGTCTGGAGAAGTGGCGTGCCGGCGACCGGGCCGCAGGTCTCGCGGAGATGCAGCGCGGCTGGACGTTGCTTCATGAGAACGACTGCTACCTCTGTGAACCGTTCTGGGGATTGCAGATTGCCGTGGCGAATGCGGAGGCCGGGCATGTCGATGCCGGGCTCGACATCATCGATGAGTTGATCGACGCGACGGAGCAGTCCGGGCAGCACTGGCTGGATGCCGAGCTCTACCGCGTGCAGGGCGAACTGCGGTCGCACCGCGGCAGCCCTGACATTTACGGCGCGGAGAATGCCTTCCATCGCGCCCTCGAGATCGCGCGAAAGCAGCAGACCAGGACGTTCGAGCTGCGCGGCGCGCTGGGACTTGCACGCCTTTACAGCCGCAGCGGCCGGGCAAAGGAGATATCTCAATTGTTGGCGCCGGTGCTCGCCGGCTTCGATGCGGCGCTCGATCTTGCCGAAATCAAGGACGCGCAGGAACTGCTCACGCAGGCGCATCGGTGGCCGGACCGCCACTCGCGCGCGTCTTGACGGGTGCCGCAGCGGAGCGGCCACACCGCGTCCGCCCGTCTTCCTGCGCCCGCGCGGGTGGTGAAAGAGCAGGCTCGGATTTCGCGCGCGGCGCTTGCAGCGCGAAACTGGAACTGTTGGGTTCCCGAAGTTCTACGGTGCGACGATGCGCATTTTGCTATTGCGTCCGGTGGCGCATTTGCATCTACTTTAAAAACGCTGCCGCAGAGAATTCCGCCTTGCGGTCAAGCGTTTGGAATTTGTTCTTGATCCTGTGTTTGAGTGAGTATGCTGTGCGACCCTTGACGTTCCCGCAGGTGAGCATTTCCGGTGGAACTCGTAATCGCCTTCTCGCGACATTGTCGCCGGCGGATCTGGACCTCCTGAGACCCGAACTTGAGACCGTTGCGCTCGAACAGGATGCAGTCCTGGCGCGCGCCGGTGACGAGATCGACTACGTCTTCTTTCCTCACAGCGGCGCGATCCTGTTGATGATCGACATGACGGATGGGCACACGGTCGCGACCGGCGTGGTTGGATGCGAAGGGGCCGTGGGCAGTCTTTCGGTGCTTGGAGCCTCGCCGTCAGGCATTACCGCCGTCGTTCGTGCGGCTGGTACCGCCTCGCGGGTCCCGGCGGCGCGCTTTCATGCTGCTTTCGGCCGCAGTCCCGGGATTCGGCAGGCAATCCAGAAGCATGTCAGATCGATGCTGATCCAGTTTCAGCTCGGCTCCGCCTGCAATGCGCTCCATCCGGTCGAGGCGCGGATGGCGCGCTGGCTGCTTCAGCTTCGCGACCGCGTCGACAGCGACGTCCTCCCGCTGACCCAGCACGCGCTGTCGCAAATCCTCGGCGTACGACGAACGACGGTGACCTTGCTGATGGGCAATCTGCGCAAGCGCGGCGCGATCAGGTCGGATCAACGAGGCCAGATCGAGATCGATCGGGCGCGGCTCCTGGCGGCGGCGTGCGAATGCCATCGCGTCATGCGTCTCGAAGCCGAGGAGATCTTCTCGGGCGACAAGGTTCGAACGCGAGGAATGCCGCCGGCCAACGATCCGCGCATCCCGGAAATCGAGGCGGACGACGCCGTGTGAGCGCGTCCCCGGTGCGGTCAGCTTCCCGGCCGCCGATCAAGTTCCCGCGTGGGAGAGGATGCAACTCATTGCGCTTCGGGCCGGGTTTCAGCCGTCGTGCTTCGTCGAGAAAGTCCTTGGCCTGCAGCAGCCAGGCAGACGTTTCGGTCGAGATCTGCACCTGCGCCATGGTGTCCCTCCATCGCGGTCGTCAATAGGAGTGGCCATTGTCAGGCCGGCGAACCGCCGCCGCGGCGTCGCCGCACGCGGATGCTCGGCTCATCGACCCAGGCGTCCCGCGCAAACCAGGCGTGATCCGCGCGGCAAAACGGACAGGGCGTGCGCGCGAAGAACACGGTGCTGCGTCGAAAGCTCTCGCGATCGGTTTTGATTCCGGTGGAAATCGCGTGTCCGGTTTGCGGACATCTGACCATCACCATGCCCATGAGCGCCTCCCTCCCATATTGCCTTTTGCTTTTTGCCTTTTGCCTTTTGCCTTGCAGAATAGTCCGGCCGGTTGGATTGGCCCCAGATCGGTGCGCGGGGTAGTTGGGGGGCATCGCGCACCTGCGGCGGTTGACGGAGCATCGGGCAGTGGGGGCTGCATGCTCTCGTCACTGGGCTTCTTCCAACCGGCCAGGTCCCTCCTTGAACGAATCCTCGATGTGACTTCAACGCCGCTTCTTCAGGCGGCTCGGCTGAGAACCTTGTCGCTTTCGCTCACTGCACTGCCTCCCCTGCAAGTGGAAGCATTCTCCGCAACGCTTGCTCGCGTCACGGGAGCTGACGCTCCGTGCTCGATTCAGATTGTTGAGTGAGCTTCGATCTTGTCCCGAGCTTACTGTGCGGGACGAAGATGACGCTGTCGGTTCGGTTTGCGACTCTCGCGCAAAATTTTTTTGAGATTGTCAACTCAGACCAACGTATATCTACGGAGAGTGCTGTGTATAACGTGTGAAGCATCCCGCATTGGCCGCGCTGCAGTACGTAACCCGGTGTGCCCCAAAACAAAAACCCCGGCATCGCTGCCGGGGTTTTCCATGTCGTTGTCGTTGAGCGAGATCCCGGCTCTGCGGTGCACCGCTTCGCGCTGCACCGCGTCCGGGACGACTTCGTCGCTTAGAAGTCCATGCCGCCCATGCCGCCGCCCGGAGGCATTGCGGGGCCGCCGGCGTTCTTCTTCGGCAGCTCGGCAACCATCGCTTCCGTGGTGATCAGGAGCGCGGCAACCGAGGCAGCGTTCTGGATCGCGGTGCGCACAACCTTGGTCGGGTCGATGATGCCCTTCTTGACGAGGTCGGCATAGTCGCCGGTCTGGGAGTCGAAGCCGTGATTGTAGGCCTTGTTCTCCAGGATCTTGCCGACGATGACCGAACCGTCTTCACCGGCGTTGATCGCGATCTGGCGAGCGGGAGCCGACAGCGCCTTGCGCACGATCTCGACGCCGGTCTTCTGGTCGTCGTTCTTGGTGCGCAGGCCCTTGAGCTGCTCGGAGGCACGGAGCAGGGCGACGCCGCCGCCCGGGACGATGCCTTCCTCGACAGCCGCACGGGTCGCATGCATCGCGTCATCAACGCGATCCTTGCGCTCCTTCACCTCGACTTCGGTCGCGCCGCCGACGCGGATCACCGCGACGCCGCCTGCGAGCTTGGCGAGACGCTCCTGCAGCTTCTCACGGTCGTAGTCCGAGGTGGTCTCC
>NZ_SMYJ01000021.1:0-92725 GCF_009720285.1 Bradyrhizobium sp. BR2003 | reverse complement strand
AAGGTGCTGAAGGCTTACGAGGAGCTGCGCCGTGTCGACGTGGCGCGGATTCAGAACGCCGCGCGCAATGCGATGGAATGGTTCGAGGTGGTCGGCTCGCGCTATGCCGACACGCTGGAGCCGGAGCAGTTCATGTATTCGCTGCTGACCCGCTCGCAGCGCATCAGCCACGAGAACCTGCGGCTGCGCGACAAGACTTGGCTCGAGGGTTATGAGCGCTGGTTCGCGGAGCGCAGCGGCGTGGCCGCGGCCAACGACCGCGTGACGCCGCCGATGCTGACGCCATTCCAGATCCGCGGCCTGTCGCTTCATAACCGGATCATCGTCTCGCCGATGGCGATGTATTCGGCGGAGGAGGGCGTGCCGACTGACTTCCATTTGGTCCATTTCGGCTCCCGCGCGCTCGGCGGCGCCGGCCTTCTGTTTACCGAGATGACCTGCGTCTCGCCGGAAGCACGGATCACGCCCGGCTGCTGCGGCCTGTGGAACGACGCGCAGGCGGCGGCCTACAAGCGCATCGTCGACTTCGTGCATCAGAATTCGCAAGCCAGGATCGGCATCCAGCTCGGCCATGCCGGCCGCAAGGGCTCAACGCGCGTCGCCTGGGAAGGCATGGACGAAGCGCTGCCGGACCATAACTGGCCGCTGGTGTCGGCTTCGTCAGTGCCTTATCTGCCCGACGGCCAGATCCCGGAGCCGATGAGCCGCGCCGAGATGGACGAGGTGCGCGACCAGTTCGTCGCCGCAGCCAGGCGCGGTGCGGCCGCGGGTTTCGATATCCTGGAGCTGCATTGCGCGCACGGTTATCTGCTGTCGAGCTTCCTCTCGCCGCTGACCAACCGCCGCACCGACAACTATGGCGGATCGATCGAGAACCGGGCGCGTTATCCGCTGGAGGTGTTCCGCGCCATCCGCGCGGTATGGCCGGAGGACAAGCCGATGTCGGTCCGCCTGTCCTGTCACGACTGGGCCGAGGGCGGCAACACGCCCGACGATGCGCTGGCCTTCGCAAAGCTGTTCAAGGAGGCGGGAGCCGACCTGATCGACTGCTCCTCGGGGCAGGTCTGGGCCGACGACCATCCGGTCTATGGCCGGCTCTACCAGACGCCGTTCGCCGACAAGATCCGCAACGAGGTTGGCATCGCCACCATCGCGGTCGGCGCGATCTCGGAGGCGGACCACGCCAACTCGATCATCGCCGCCGGCCGCGCCGATCTCTGTGCCATCGCGCGGCCGCATCTCGCCGATCCGGCCTGGACGCTGCATGAAGCCGCGAAGATCGGTGTCAAGCAGATCGCCTGGCCCAAGCAGTACCTGTCGGGCAAGTCGCAATACGAGGCCAATCTCGAACGCGCGGTTGCGGGAGTGAAGACATGACGAGGTTCTGGCCCAACGCACATGCGCTGGTGACCGGTGCCGGTTCCGGCATCGGCGCCGCGACTGCGATCGCACTCGCAAAAGCGGGCGTGCGGGTCAGCATCGCCGGGCGGCGGATCGACGCGCTGAATGCGACGGCGGCATCGCTCGACAAGCACGCCGGCATCGCTGTTTCGATCGATGTGACCGATCAAGCTGCGGTAAGCAAGGGTGTCGCGCAGATCGAGGGCGAAGTTGGCCCGATCGATATTCTCGTCAACAATGCCGGCAAGGCCGCGAGCGCGCCGTTCGACAAGACCGGCGCGGCGCTCTGGGCGGACATGCTGGCGAGCAACCTCTCCAGCGTGTTCCTGGTGACGCATGCCGTGTTGCCCGGCATGGCGCAGCGCGGCCGCGGACGGGTGATCAATGTCGCCTCGACCGCGGGTCTCACCGGCTATGCCTATGTCTCGGCCTATGTCGCGGCCAAGCACGGCGTCATCGGCCTGACGCGCTCGCTGGCGCTGGAATATGCGCGGCGCGGCGTCACCGTGAATGCGGTCTGCCCCGGCTACACCGATACGCCGCTGGTGGCGGATGCCGCCGCCAATATCGTCGCCAAGACCGGCCGCAGCGAGCAGGAGGCGCGCGCTGCACTTGCCAAGGTCAATCCGATGCAGCGGCTGGTGACGCCGGAGGAGGTCGCCGACGCCGTCCTCTGGCTTGCCGCCGAGGGCGCATCGTCAATCAACGGACAAGCTGTCGCGGTCGCCGGCGGCGAAGTCTTTACCGGGTGAAGGAACACGTCATGTCCGAGATGAAAGCAAAGCTCCGGCCGTTCAAGGATTATCCTGCAAAGAACTTCCGCTGGCAGGTCGATGCGAGCGGCCGTGTCGCGACCATCACGTTGAACCGGCCGGACAAGAAGAACCCACTGACTTTCGAGTCCTACGAGGAGCTGCGCGATCTCTTCACCAATCTCAAATACGCCTCCGATGTCCGCGCCATCGTGCTGACCGGCGCCGAGGGTAATTTCTGCTCCGGCGGTGACGTGTTCGAGATCATCGAGCCGTTGACGCGAATGGCGATGCCGGACCTGCTCGCCTTCACACGGATGACCGGCGAGGTGGTGCGTGCGATGCGCAAATGCCCGCAGATCATCGTCGCCGCGATCGACGGCATTTGCGCCGGGGCCGGTGCGATGCTCGCGCTGGCGTCCGATCTGCGGCTGGCGACGCCGCAGGCCAAGACCGCGTTCCTGTTCACCCGCGTCGGCCTTGCCGGCGCCGATATGGGCGCGTGCGGGTTGCTGCCGCGCGTGATCGGGCAGGGCCATGCGGCCGATCTGCTCTACACGGGGCGCGCGATGAGCGCCGAGGAAGGTTTTGCATGGGGCTTCCATAACCGCTTGGTGCCACCGGCGGAGCTCGCCGGTGCCGCGCAGGAGTTGGCGCGTTCGCTCGCGGATGGGCCGTGGTTCGCGCATGGCGTGACCAAGACGATGTTCAACCAGGAATGGGCGATGGGCGTCGACGAGATGATCGAGTCGGAAGCGCAGGCGCAGGCGATCTGCATGGTCACCGGCGATTTCCGCCGCGCCTTCGAGGCGTTCGCCGCCAAGCAGAAACCGGCCTTCGAGGGTAATTGAGATGATCGAGATCCTGCAACCGGAAGGATGGGGCAAGCCGATCGGCTACGCCAACGGCATGGCCGCGCGGGGCAAACAGCTCTTTATCGCCGGCCAGATCGGCTGGAACGGGCAGTGCGTGTTCGAGACCGACGATCTCGTGGCGCAGATCGGCCAGACCCTGCGCAACATCGTCGCGGTCGCCGCCGCCGGCGGCGCCGGGCCGGAGCACATCGTGTCGATGACCTGGTACTTGCTCGACCGCAAGGAATATTCGGCGCGGCTGAAGGAGATCGGTACGGTCTATCGCGACGTGATCGGCCGGCGCTTTCCGGCGATGACCGCGATCCAGGTTGCCGGCCTGATCGAGGACCGCGCCAAGGTGGAAATCCAGGCGATTGCGGTGGTGCCGGACTAACGGCGATGCCGGATTGCCATACCCGTCATCCCCGCGCAACGGCGAAGCCGTTGCGCGGGGATGACGGGGAACGAGGAAATGCGCTGAGCGAATGTTAATCCTAAGCCGAACCAGCACGGGTTAGCCAGCGGCCAAGGCCGCAAACCCGCTTGCGGCCGGGCGAGCGGGCATGCGACCCTAGGCCAAAGCGTAAAAGCGTCCTGGTGTGAGTGGAGATGAGGACGATGAAGGCGATTATCGTCGGAGGCGGAATCGGAGGCCTCACCACTGCGCTGATGCTGCGCTCGCGCGGCATCAGTTGTGAGCTGTACGAGCAGTCCGAGACGATCCGCGAGCTCGGCGTCGGCATCAACACGCTGCCGCATGCGATCCGCGAGCTGGCGGGTCTTGGCCTGCTCGATAAGCTCGACGAGGTTGCGATCCGTACCTATGAGCTGTTCTATCTGACGCGGCATGGCCAGCAGGTCTGGCACGAGAAGCGCGGGCTCGATGCCGGCCACGACGTGCCGCAATTCTCTGTTCATCGCGGCCGTCTGCAAAGCGTGATCCATCAGGCCGTGATCGACCGGCTTGGCGCGGATGCGATCCACACCGGCTGCCGGCTCGGCTCCTTCACCCAGGATGAGGGCGGCGTCTCGGCCTATTTCTTCGACCGCAGTGGCGCCCACGTGCACACCGCGCGCGGCGACATCCTGATCGGCGCCGACGGCATCCACTCGAAAGTGCGCGAGATGCTGTTTCCGGATGAGGGCGGGCCGTGCTGGAACGGCCTGATGCTGTGGCGCGGCGCGACCGATTGGCCCGCCTTCCTGACCGGGCGCTCGATGATCATCGCCGGTGGGCTGAACGCCAAGGCCGTGATCTATCCGATCGCGCCGGGCTCGAGTCCGGCAAGCCGCCTCACCAACTGGGCGGTGCTGGTACGGATCGGCGACGGCACCTCGCCGCCGCCGCGCCGCGAGGGCTGGTCCAATCTCGGCCGGCGCGACGAGATGATGCCCTATGTCACGAGCTTCACGATTCCGCAGGTCGACTTTGCCGGCCTGATCAACGCAACGCCGGAGTTCTGGGAGTATCCGTGCTGCGACCGCGATCCGCTGCCATACTGGTCGAGCGGCCGCGTCACGCTGCTTGGCGACGCCGCGCATCCGATGTATCCGGTCGGCTCGAACGGCGCATCGCAGGCCATTCTCGATGCGCGCTGCCTGGCCGACATGCTGGCGCGATCGGAGCATCCGCGGCAGGCGCTGGCGGCCTATGAGCGGCAGCGGCTGCCGATGACCGCCGACATCGTCGCCTCCAACCGCCGCGGCGGACCGGAGGGCGTGATCGACGCCGTCGAGCAGCTCGCGCCGCAGGGCTTTACCGACGTCGACACCATTCTCAATTACGAGGCGCGCGAGGCGATCGTCCGCGGCTATGCCGCCAAGGCCGGCTTTGCCGCGCGCGTGGTGGCGCGGCAGTAGACATCTTCGAGAGGGAGATAGGCCACGGGCCATCTCCACATCGTCATTGCGAGCGAAGCGAAGCAATCCATCGTTCCGCGCATGCGGTGGAATGGATTGCTTCGTCGCTTCGCTCCTCGCAATGACGGAGTGAACTACGCCGGAGGCGGCGGCAGGAAGTGGATGTTGTGCTCGGCGGCGAGCCGCACCACGTCATCCGGGTTCTGCTCCTTCATGTTGTGGATCGCCCAGAACAGGTCGTAGAGCCGGCGTGTCGGCGATACCCAGAACAGCGTCTTGGCCGCCTGCTGCGACTTGTTGAAGATGCCGTGCGGCTTGCCCATCGGCAGCCGGACCAGATCGCCTGGGGTGGCGGATTCGTCGGCACCGTCGAGCATAAAGTCGAGCTTGCCCTCGAGGATGTAGAGGTACTCGTCCTGGTCGGGGTGGATATGCGGAGGAACGAAGGTGCCCGGCGGGAAGGTGGCGTGCCAGGAGAACGAATGCTCGGTGCGGCTCTTCGGCACGTAGGTCTGGCCGAGGATGCTCCAGGAAATGCCCTGGATGCCTTCATTGGCGCGGGTGATGCCGGCGATCTCGTCTTTCATGCTCATGCTTCCTCCTGTTTCCGTTTGACGCGTTTTCTTCACGCGAACCGGTATCAACTTCGCTCGAAAATGCCTTGAATGCCTTACTTGGCGGCGCAGTCCTTGGCGTAGCGGTCGCCATAATTCGAAAACACCTTTTCGACGATCTCGGTCTGGAATTTGCCGTCTGGCCGCTTCGCGACTTTGGTGAGGTAGAAATCCTGGATCGGATAGCCGTTGTTGCTGAACTTGAAGTTACCGCGCAGCGAGGTGAAGTCGGCCTTTTTCAGCGCGGCGGCGACCGCGTCCTTGTTGGAGAGATCGCCCTTCACGGCCTTGACGGCGCTGTCGATCAACAGCGCCGCGTCATAGGCCTGCATGGCATAGGTGCCGGGCACGCCGTTATAGGCCGCCTCATAGGCGGCGACGAACTTCCTGCTTTGGGGATTGTCGAGGTTGGGCGCCCAGTTCGCTCCGCCGAACATGCCGACCGCTGCGTCCTGCTGCGCGGGCAGGGTGGATTCGTCGACGGTGAAGGCGGAGAGCACCGGCACGGTGGCGCCGGCCTGCTTGTACTGCTTCACGAGGTTCACGCCCATGCCGCCCGGCATGAAGGTGAACAGCGCGTCCGGTTTCAGCGCGGCGATCTTGGAAAGTTCGGGCTGGAAATCCAGCGTGTTCAGCGGCGTGTAGGATTCCTCCACGATCTCGCCCTTGTAGTCGAGCTTGAATCCGGCGACGGAGTCGCGGCCGGCCTGATAGTTCGGCACCAGCAGGTAGACGCGCTTGTAGCCGCGGTCCTGCGCCACCTTGCCGAGGATCTCGTGCACCTGGTCGTTCTGGTACGACGTCACATAGAAGAACGGGTTGCACTCCTTGCCGGCATAGCTGGAGGGGCCTGCGTTCGGGCTGATCAGGAAGGTCTTGCTGTCGGTGACCGGGCGGTGGATCGCCTGCAGGATGTTGGAGAAGATCGGCCCGACCACGAAGTCGACCTTGTCGCGCTCGAGCAGGCCGCGCACCTTGACCACCGCGCCGTCGGGCTTCAGTTCATCGTCGGCATTGACGATCTCGACATCGCGGCCGGCCATCTTGCCGCCGAGGTCCTTGATCGCGAGCGCAAAGCCGTCGCGAACCTGCTGGCCGAGCGCCGCGGCCGGGCCCGACGTCGTGACCAGCACGCCGATCTTGATCTTCTCCTGCGCGGTCGCCGGGGTGACCGCGACACCCAGCAGCGCCGCCAATCCCGCGAGCTTCGTCAATTGCTTCATCTCACTCCCCCAACCACTGCCTTGATGTTTTCGGCTTCAGCCCAACTGGCCGCAGCTTAGTCTGACGCGCGCAACCGCCGCAAGCGATGTGGCATCGCGTCAGGGCGATCGTCGCGCATCACGCAGGCACTGCACATGCAAGCGCCGCGCCAATTGCTTGAAGTTTAAAGAAATTGCAGGATTGCCCGGGCGCGCGATTCGCAATTGTCCTTGCGGGACGCCGCGAATTGCTTGAAGCTCAAAACAATTGGTCCGACCGGAACCCGCCGCGGAGGCACGATCGCCGCATGATCCTCGATTCCGAAACCAAAGCCGTCGAACTGCCCGACGACCACGGCACCGAGCTGCGGCTCTGGCTGCGCCTCTTGACCTGCACCACGCTGATCGAAGGCGAAGTGCGCAGCCGGCTGCGCGAGAAGTTCGACGTCACGCTGCCGCGCTTCGACCTGATGGCCCAGCTCGACAAGGTGTCCGACGGCATGACGCTGTCGGATTTGTCGAAGCGGATGATGGTATCGAACGGCAACGTCACCGGGCTGGTCGAGCGCCTGGTCGTATCAGGCCATCTCGATCGCCGCACCTCGGAGACGGACCGCCGCGTGCAGTTCATCCGGCTCACAAAACTCGGCCGCGCCGAATTCCGCAAGATGGCCGCCGAGCACGAGAAGTGGATCGCCGATATCTTCGGCGATCTCTCGCCGAAAGATATCCGCGAACTGATGCGGCTGCTCGCCAAGGCCAAGGGCTCGGCGCAGCGCTCCGCCAGGGCGAGGAGCGCTTAAGCCGTGACCGAGGTCGATTACGAGGTCGAATACAACAACCGGGCGCGGGTGCCGGAAAATCCGGCGCTGATGGCCGGCTGGGCGAGGGACTCCGCGGCGTATCGCGAGCAGCATCCGCCGCGGCGGCTCACCTACGGTCCGGGCATCCGCAACGTCATCGACCTGTTCGAAGGCGATCGTGACGGCCCGCTCGTGGTCTTCATCCATGGCGGCTACTGGCAGGCGCTCGACGGCTCGTCATCGAGCCACTGCGCGCGAGGGCTCAATGGCCACGGCATCAGCGTCGCGGTGCCGAGCTACGATCTCTGCCCCAGTGTCACGGTCGGCGACATCATCGGCGAGATGCGTGCGGCGTGCCGCGAACTGGCCAGGCTCGGCCGGCCGCTGGTCGTGTCCGGACACTCCGCAGGCGGACATCTTGCCGCATGCATGCTCGCGACAGACTGGCGGGCCCATGATGCGTCGCTGCCGAAGGACCTGGTCAGGGCTGCTTACGCGATCTCCGGCCTGTTCGAGCTTGAGCCATTGGTCGGTACCTCCATCAACAAGGCGCTTGGCCTCGACCGCGCCGCCGCCCGGGCGGCGAGCCCGCTGTTTTGGACGCCGCCTGCGGGCGCGACGCTCGATGCCGTCGTCGGCGGCGCCGAGAGCGCGGAATATCACCGGCAGAGCCGGACCGTCGTCGATGTCTGGGGAAAAGCGGGCGTTGCAACGCGGTTCGGCGTCGTGCCCGACGCCAATCATTTCACCGCGATCGCGCCGCTCGCCGACCCGGGCTCGGCGATGGTCGCGCGGCTGAAGCAGCTTACGCAAATCTGAGCTTCTGAAGGATCGGCCAGTGATTAGCACGCGATTTCCACCCTTGCGTCGAATTATTTTAAGTATAAAATGATTGGCGATTGGAACGCTGCCGGGCGTCCTTGTTCTTCTCGACGTTGGTCTTGGCCTTTCTGGATGGAAAGCGAGGGGCAATCGAATGTCAGGTGAATTTCCCGGGCTCGGCCCATCCGGGCATGTCGACGATTTCGCGCGGCGCAACCTGCCGCCATCGGCGCAGTGGCCGCAGCTGCTGCTCGACCGGCCGGAGTTTCAATATCCGGATTATCTCAACGCCGCGGTCGAACTAACCGACCGCATCGTCGCGCAGGGGATGGGCGATCGCATCGCGCTGATCGGCAACGGCCGCCAGCGCACCTACAAGGAACTGACCGATTGGTCGAACCGCCTGGCGCACGCGCTGGTGGAGAACTATGGCGTCAAGCCCGGCAATCGCGTGCTGATCCGTTCTGGCAACAACCCGGCGCTGGTTGCGGCCTGGCTCGCGGCGACCAAGGCCGGTGCCGTCGTCGTCAACACCATGCCGATGCTGCGGGCGGGTGAACTGACAAAAATTGTCGACAAAGCCGAGATCTCGCTGGCGCTGACCGACAGCCGCATCGCGGATGAACTGGTGGCCTGCGCCAAGACCAGCAAATTCCTCAAGCAGGTCGTCAATTTCGACGGCACGCAGAACCACGATGCCGAACTCGACCGGATCGCGCTGAACAAGCCGGTCAAGTTCGATGCGGTGAAGACCGGCCGCGACGACGTCGCGCTGCTCGGCTTCACGTCGGGCACGACGGGCGAGCCCAAGGCGACCATGCACTTCCACCGGGATCTCCTGATCGTCGCCGATGGTTATGCGAAGGAAGTGCTCAAGGTGACACCCGACGACGTGTTCGTCGGCTCACCGCCGCTTGCGTTTACGTTCGGCCTCGGCGGGCTCGCGATCTTCCCGCTGCGCTTCGGCGCCACCGCGACGCTGCTGGAGAATGCGGCGCCGAGCGAGATGATCCGGATCATCGAAACCTACAAGGCGACGATCTGCTTCACCGCGCCGACCGCCTATCGGGCGATGATGGCGGCGATGGACAAGGGCGCCGATCTGTCGTCGCTGCGCCTTGCCGTCTCGGCCGGCGAGACGCTGCCGGCGCCGGTGTTCGAGAGCTGGACGAAGAAGACCGGCAAGCCGATCCTCGACGGCATCGGCAGCACCGAACTGCTGCACATCTTCATCACCAACCGCACCGGCAGCGCCGTCGGCGGGACCACGGGCACGCCAGTCTCGGGATACGAGGCCAAAATCGTCGACGAGGACATGAACGAGCTGCCGCCGGGCCAGGTCGGCAAGCTGGCGGTGCGCGGTCCGACCGGCTGCCGCTATCTCGCGGACTCCCGGCAAACCAAATATGTCCGCGACGGCTGGAACATCACCGGCGATGCCTTTGTCAGCGACGAGAACGGCCGGCTGTCGTTCGTGGCGCGGGCCGACGACATGATCATCTCGGCGGGCTACAACATCGCCGGTCCCGAGGTCGAGGCCGCGCTGCTCGGCCATCCCGATGTCGCGGAGTGTGCGGTGATCGGCGCGCCCGACGAAGAGCGCGGGCAGATCGTCTCGGCGTTCATCGTGCTGAAGCAGGGCGCGCGCAACGACGAGGTCGAGGTCAAGCTGCTGCAGGATCACGTCAAGGCGACGATCGCGCCGTATAAATATCCCCGCGCGATCGCCTTCGTCGAGGCGCTGCCGAAGACCCAGACCGGGAAGATCCAGCGCTTCAAGCTGCGCGAAGCAAGCTGACAAGCAAAAGCGGAGGGCGACGGCCCGCGACCGCCGCCCGGGAGTTCAATGCGCCGCGCCGCCGGCGGCCGCATTCTTCGGCTTGCCGGTCAAGAGGATCGCGATCGCGGCGAACACCAGCACGATGCCGATCACGGCAAAGGTGTCGCTGAAACCAAGCACCAGGGCCTGGCGCTTCACGATATTGCCGAGCGCCACGATCGCCTGGTGATGCGCGGTCGCCGGATCGGAGATGCCGTGGCTGAGGAAGTAATTGGTCACCTCGGCGATCCGGGTCCGCACTTCCTCGCGGCCGAGGTCGACCGACTGGCCGATGATGTTGGAGTGGAATTGCTCGCGCTTGGTGACGATGGTCGCGAGCAGCGCCGTGCCGATCGCGCCGCCGAGATTGCGCATCATGTTGGAGATGCCGGAGGCCGCAGCCGCATCCTGCGGCGCGACGCTGCCGAGGCTGACCGCCGACAGCGGGGCCAGCATGATCGCCTGGCCGATCGCACGGACGATGTTCGGGACGAAGAACTGGTCGCCGGAGTAATCGAGCGACATCGCGATGTTCATGAAGGAGGAGACCGCGAACAGGATCATGCCGGTGAAGGCGATGAAGCGCGGGTCGAAACGTTGCATCAGCTTCGGCACCAGCGGGATCAGGATCAGCTGCGGCAGGCCGGTCCAGGCCAGCACCTGGCCGATCTGCTCGGCGTTGTAGCGCTGCACCTGGCCGAGATAGGCCGGCAGCAGATAGACCGAGCCGAACAGCGCGAAGCCGACGAACACTGCCGAGATGGTGCCGAAGCCGAAGCTGCGCTGGGTCAGGAGGCGCAGCCGGATCAGCGGTTTCTCGACGACGAGCTCGATCCAGACGAACAGAGTGAGGCTGACCGCCGCGATCACCGCGAGCTTGACGATGAAGGGCGAGCCGAACCAGTCGTTCTTGTTGCCTTCCTCGAGCACGGCCTGCAGCGACGAGAGGCCGATCGCCATCGTGACGATGCCGAGCCAGTCGCCCTCGCGGAGCAGATGCAGCTGCATCGGCTGGCGCTCCAGCGTGAAATAGAGCGTGATGACCATCACCGCGGTCGGGATCACATTGACGAAGAAGATGGTCTGCCAGCCGTAATTCTCGGTGAGGTAGCCGCCGATGGTCGGTCCGATCGCGGGGGCGAAGGTCACGGCGAGCGCGAACATCGCAAGGCCGACCGGCTGCTGGGCCTTCGGCAGTTTGGTGAAAACCAGCGTGAAGGCCATCGGGATCAGCACGCCGCCAAAGAAGCCCTGCAAGCCGCGCATCGCGATCATCGAGGGCAGGTCGTGGGTGAAGGCGCAGGCGACCGAGAAGATCGCAAACAGTGTGGCGAAGCCGATGATGATCTTGCGGAAGGAAAACACCCGGCTGAGATAGTCGGTCAGCGGGATCACCACGATCTCGCCGATCAGATAGGAGGTCGAGATCCAGGAGCCGTTGTCGACCCCGGTTCCGATGCCGCCCTCGATGTTGAGCAGCGAGGCGTTGGTGATCTGGATGTTGAGGATCGCCATGAAGGCGCCGATCATGGCGGCGACGATGGAGATCCAGACCGCCATGCTGGCGCGGTTGGGATCGGCCGCTACAGCTGTCGCGCGGGGCGCAGCAGCCGGGGAGGAGAGCGCGAGATCGGACATGACATCACCTATTTGAAGGAGGCGACAGCGAGCTTGGGAGAGGCGCTGGAGCGCGGCGCCTCGCCGGGTTGCGACAAGGTTGCGATCGTCGGGATGACCGACATGCCGGGCCGCAATTCGACCGTGGTCGCGTCGAGCGCAATCTTCACCGGGATGCGCTGCACCACCTTGGTGAAGTTGCCGGTCGCATTGTCAGGCGGCAGCAGCGCGAATTCCTGGCCGCTGGCGGGCGCGAGACTGTCGACATGGCCGCGCACCACCTGTCCCGGGAACATGTCGACCGCGATCTCGACTGGCTGACCCTTGCGGACATTGGTGAGCTGCGTCTCCTTGTAGTTCGCGATCACATAGGCGCCGGTGGCGGGCACCAGCGACATTAGCTGCGTGCCGGCCTGGACGAACTGGCCGGTGCGCAGGGTGCGGTTGCCGACCACGCCGTCGATCGGGGCTGATATGGTGGTGTAGCCGAGGTTCAACTCGGCCTGATGCTGGAGCGCGGTTGCGCGTGCCTGCGCCGCGACGGCCTGGGCAATATCGGCCTTGAGTAACTCGACCTGACGGAGCGCGGAGGCGAGGTTCGCGGTATCGCGGGCGACGGCGGCCTGCGCGCTGGCGTAGCGCGACTGCGCCTGCTGCGCGTTCTGCACGCTGCCGAAGCCGGTGCCGGCGAGGTCGGTGTAGCGCTTGTTCTCCTGCTCGGCAAAGGTCTGCGTCGCGGTGTCGACCGCGAGGGTCGCGCGGGCCGCTTCGATCACGGACTGCTGCACATCGAGCTGCGCATGCTTGCTGGCGATCGCGGCTTCGGCGGCCGCGACGTCGGCCTTGGCCTGATCCAGCGCGACCCTGAAATCGCGATCGTCGATTCGCGCCAGCATCTGGCCGGCGCGTACATGCTCATTGTCGCCCACCAGCACCGCGCTGAGATAGCCGGAGACTTTTGGCGCGATCGTCGTGTTGTCGGCCTTCACATAGGCGTCGTCGGTCGAGACCTGAAAACGGCCGACCGTCCAGTAATCCCAGCCATACCAGGCGCCGCCCGCGAGCATGGCGAGCGCCGCGCCGGCCAGCAGCAGGCGGCGAAGCCTGCCCTTGGCGGCGGGCGGCTTGGCGGCCTCCGGATTTGCGATCAATTGCCTGGCGGTCTCGGCCGGAACCTGGCTTTCGGCCTTGAATGATGTCTCATGCTGGCTCATGGCGGCGCTCCCGATCCGTTCTATCCCATTGGAAAATCCTGCCAATCTTGGCTGATGCCCAAGGGATCAATTAGGAAACTTGATGTTTTCCAAAATAGAGCCCATATTGGGAGTGTCAATAGAATGACAGGCATCATTTAAAAGCATGGCTCGTGGATGAACCGGAATGACAAGGATCAGACTGAGCAAAGCGCACCGGCGCGGCGCGGCCGCGGGCGGCCGCAGCTGCGTTCCGACGACGAGACGCGCGCGCTGATCTATGACGCCGCGCGGCGCGAGTTCTCCGAGCGCGGCTTCGCTGCGGCCAACATCGCCGACGTGGCCTGCCGCGCCGGCGTTTCCACCAAGACACTCTATCGGCTGATCCCGACCAAGCTGGCGCTGTTCGAGGGCACGGTGACGGACCGGATGGACCGATTCATATCCGCCGTAAATCTCGGCGCCTGCGACGGCCGCGATATCGCGGCGGCATTGCAGGCGGCGCTCTCGAGCTGTGGCGAGCTGATCCTCGATGCCGAGGTCATCGCGCTCCAGCGCATCATCCTGGCCGACAGCGACAAATTCCCCGACATCGCCGAGATGTTCTACGAGAAGGCGATGCAGCGGACCCTTGGCGCGCTGGCTGCGTGGCTGGGTGTGCAGCAGCGCCGGGGACGGATCGCCGTGGACGACACGCAGGCCGCCGCGGGCATGCTGCTCGGCATGCTCGTGTTCCAGCCGCAACGCGACGTGATGTACGGCCACAGGCCGCCGCCGTCGCGGGCGCAGATCGAGGCCCGCGCCAAGGCCTGCGCGGCGCTGTTCCTGTCCGGATGCGCCGCGCCGGCCGACCAGGCCAAGAAGCAGGGTGGGGAGGCGTGATGCCGCTGCTGCGTTACTTGCCCATTGCCGCCGCCGGCGGCTGGGCCAGCACCTGCCGGATCATCCGCGCGAGATCGGATTTGCGGTAGGGCTTCGGCAGCAGCGTCACATCCGGGTCGAGGCGGCCGTGGTGGATGATCGCGTCCTCGGTGTAGCCGGAGGTGAACAGCACGCGCACCGATGGCAGTTTGGCGATCACGGCATCGGCGACCTGCCGGCCGTTCATGCCGCCGGACATGATGACGTCGGTGAACAGCACGTCGCAGACGAATCCGTTGTCGACCGCAGCCAGTGCTTCCGGGCCGTTGGCGGTGACCATGGTGCGGTAGCCGAGCTGCTCGAGCTGGGCGCTGACGTAGTTGCGCACCAGCGGATCGTCCTCGACGACCAGGATCGATTCATTGCCGCCGCGCGTGTCGACCGGAGGCGGCGGCTCGACGTCGATCATGTCGCCGCTGCTGCGCGGCAGATAGAGCTTGATCGAGGTGCCGTGGCCCTCTTCGGAATAGATCTTGAGGTGTCCGTTGGACTGCTTGATGAAGCCGTACACCATGCTGAGCCCGAGGCCGGTGCCCTTGCCGGTGTCCTTGGTGGTGAAGAACGGCTCGAACACCTTGTCGCGGATCCCCGCCGGGATGCCACCGCCGGTGTCGCTGACCGCGACCATCACATACTCACCCGCCCGCACGTCGGGGTTGGCGACGGCATAAACCTCGTCGAGGATGACGTTGCTGGTCTCCAGCATCAGCTTGCCGCCATCGGGCATCGCATCGCGGGCATTGACCGCGAGATTGAGCAGCGCGGTCGCCATGTGGTTCGGATCGATGAAGGCAGACCAGGCATCGGGCTCGAGCGCGGTATCGATCTCGATCTGCTCGCCGAGCGACGGACGCAGCAGCCGCGCGGTGTCCTGCACCAGCGTGTTGAGATTGGCTTCACGCGGCTGCAGCGGTTGCTGCCGCGAGAAGGCCAGCAGGTGCTTGGTCACTTCGGCGCCGCGAAACGCCGCGTCGCTGATCATCTTGGTGACCGACGAGAGCGCGGCATCGTGCTCGACGGCTTCGGCGAGGATGTCGATCAGGCCGGTGATGACGGTCAGGATATTGTTGAAGTCGTGGGCGATGCCGCCGGTGAGGTGGCCGACGGCCTCCATCTTCTGCACCTGGCGCAGCTTCTGCTCGGCTTCGAGCTGTTCGCGGGCGGCCTCGACTTCGCGGGCGCGCATGAAGATTTCCGCTTCCATCTGCTCGGTGCGCTCGCGCAGCCGGTCGGTCAGCTGGTCCTGCTCGGCGCCGCGCTGCTTCAGCTGGATGAAGCCGGTGACGTCTTCGACCCGATGGATGATGTAGCTGAACTGCCCGTTCGGCCCCAACACCGGCGTATTGCGCGGACTCCAGTAGCGTTCCTCGAAGCCGCCGCCCTCCGACTCGGGCTTGCGGATATCGTATTTCTGGACCGTCATGGTGTCGGGGCGGCGGAACTGGACCACGCGCTCGAGCGAGGCGCGCAGGTTCCGCACGCCGTCGGCGGCCGGATCGTCCGGATTGTCGGGAAACACCTCGAACAGCCCGCGCCCGAGGATCGCGGCGCGCTCCGTCTTGGTGGCGCGCAGATAGGCGTCGCTCACTGCCACGATGCGGAAGTCGGGCTGCGTCAGCACCAGATAAAGGCCGGGCGCCGCCTCGAATAACGCCTTGAAGTCGGGCGTCGGCGGGGACTGGTTCTGCAGTTCAACCTCCCTCGCAGGGTGCGGTCCGCCGGGTGACCGCAGTCAAGATGTGACATGCGTTTCGCGGAACTTCAATGCCTAACATACGGCGCTGGCTCGATTTTCTCGATCGATCGGACGATGCGGCGGCGCCCAGGCGCTAGTTTGAATTTGGCAGATAGCGCCAGCCGTCCTTGCCGAGGAAATCCAGCATGGCCTGCGCGGGCGGCAGCAGGATCTTGTCGGTGCGCCTGATCGCGTGCCACTGCCGGACGATCGGCAGGCCCTTGACCTTGAGCACCACCAGCCGGCCGTCCTCCAGCTCATGGAACACCGTGTGCTGGGAGATGAAGGCGATGCCGAGCCCGGCCATGACAGCCTGCTTGATGGTCTCGTTGCTGTCCATCGCCATGCCGAGCTTCGGCTCCAGCCCGACCCGCTCGAAATATTGCTGCATCAGCATCCGCGTGCCCGATCCTTGCTCGCGGGTGATGAAGGTTTCGTTGGCGAGCTCCGAGGGGGCGACGTGCCGCCGCCGCGCCAGCCGATGATCGGGCGCGGCGATGATGAAGTGCGGATGCCGGCCGAGCGGCTTCATCTCCACCTCGACATCGGCCGGCGGCCGGCCCATCACGGCGATGTCGAGATCATAGCCGCGCAGCGCGTCGCGAATCTCCTCGCGGTTGCCGATCCTGAGCGTGACCTCGATCTTGGGAAAGCGGCGCGAGAACGCCGCGATCGCAAACGGCACGAAGTATTTGGCGGTGGAGACCGCGCCCATCGCGACGCGGCCGCCGCTGCGGCCGGCGATCATGTCGAGCGATTGCTCGCAGTCCTTCAGCGCCGCCTCGATCCGCTCGACCAGCGTCAGCACATGCGCGCCGGCATCCGTCAGCGCCATGCCGTCGCCGGTGCGCTGGATCAGCGGCAACCCCGCGAGCGTCTGCAAATTGCGGAGCTGCAACGTCACCGCGGGCTGGGTCAGGTTCAACCGGTTGGCGGCGGACGTGATCGAGCCTGCCTCGTGCAAGGTCGACAATGCGCGCAGCTGGCGGATGGTGAGATCCCGCGAGAAGTTGCCGGCCATGACAAGCTCCATAAGAAATACTTTGCCCGGACCAAAGATAATAAAATTTCCCTAATTGAGCAATTCGCGCGTTGATAGGGCGAAGGCGACTCCCCTGAGGTCGCCTCTCGAAGCCTCGGGACAGAGGGCGCGATCATAGGGAGAGGCCGGTGGAGATTCGTCCTGCATTGCATGCCCATCTGGAGTGGCCGACGCAGCACAACCCGTTGCGCGCCGCGACCGTTATGGTGATCGAAGCCCTTGCGGGCGCCGCGATCGAGCTCTCGCGCATCATTGCCGCCGGGCCGCTCGCCGGCATCGGCGGCGAGAGCGGCGGGGTCAATCCCGACGGCGATCGCCAGAAGACCATCGACATCGTCGCCGACGACCTGATGCGCAACGCGCTGCGCACCGCGCCGGTCGCCGCAGTGCTGTCGGAGGAGGTCGAACTGCCCGAGACGCTCGATCCCGACGCGCCGCTCTGCGTAGCGATCGATCCGCTCGATGGATCCGCCAATCTCGAAAACAACATCTCGATCGGCACGATCTTCTCGATTCGGCCGAAGGGAAACGACGTCATCTCGACCTTCTTCGAGCCCGGCACGGCGCAATGTGCCGCCGGCTGCTTCATCTACGGTCCGCAGACCGTGCTGGTGCTGGCGCTCGACCGGCGCGTCGACTGCTTTACGCTGGACCCGCGAACCGGCGAGTTCGTCCTGACCGCGCGTGACCTGCGCATGCCGCAGGATGCGTCGGAATTCGCCATCAATGCCTCGAACCGGCGGCACTGGAGCGGCCCGGTGCGCAGCTACATCGATGAGTGCCTCGCCGGGGTGAACGGCGAGCGCGGGCAGGACTTCAACATGCGCTGGATCGGCTCGCTGGTCGCCGAAGCCTACCGCATCCTGATGCGCGGCGGCGTGTTTCTGTATCCGGCGGATGCGCGCCAGGGCTATCGCGAAGGCCGGTTGCGTCTGCTGTACGAGGCGCATCCCATCGCACTGATCATGGAATGGGCTGATGGCGCCGCGTCGAACGGCCGGTCGCGCATTCTCGAACTGTCGGCACGTACGCCGCATCAGCGGGTGCCGCTGATCATGGGATCGACGCGCGCCGTGCGCGACGTCGATGCGATCCACCTGACCGTCGAGCCGTTGTTCGAGAGCAGCGATGCCCCGCTGTTCGCGCGGCGCGGCCTGTTCCGCTGAGGAGGACCGCATGTCACGTCGACATCCCATCATCTCGATCACCGGCTCCTCCGGAGCCGGCACCACCTCGGTGAAGAAGACGTTCGAGAACATCTTCCGCCGCGAGAACGTGGTCGCCGCCTACATCGAAGGCGACGCGTTCCACCGCTACGACCGCGCCGAGATGCGCAGCCTGATGGCGGAGAGGGCCGAGCGCGGCAACAAGCACTTCAGCCATTTCAGCCCCGAGACCAATTTGTTCGAGGAGCTGGAGAAGTTGTTCAGCGACTATGCCGAGACCGGGACCGGAACCACGCGGCACTATGTGCACGACGAGGAAGAATCGCGGCTTTACGGCGCCAAGCCCGGCACCTTCACCGCTTGGGAGGCGCTGCCGGAGAATTCCGACCTCTTGTTCTACGAGGGCCTGCATGGTGCCGTGGTCACCGACAAGGTGAATGTCGCGCAGCATGCCGACCTCAAGATCGGCGTCGTGCCGGTCATCAACCTCGAATGGATCCAGAAGCTGCATCGCGACCGCAGCCATCGCGGCTACTCCACCGAGGCGGTGACCGACACCATCCTGCGCCGCATGCCGGACTACGTGAATTACATCTGCCCGCAATTCACCGAGACCGACATCAACTTCCAGCGCGTGCCGACGGTCGACACGTCGAACCCGTTCATCGCGCGCTGGATCCCGACGCCGGATGAATCGATGGTCGTGATCCGCTTGAAGAACCCGCGCGGCATCGATTTTCCCTATCTGCTCTCGATGATCCCGAACAGCTTCATGTCACGTGCCAATTCGATCGTGGTGCACGGCGCCAAGCTTGACCTCGCGATGCAGCTCATCCTGACCCCGCTGATCCTGCAACTGATCGAACGAAAGAGGCGAACGATATGACCGCACTTGCGTCCGTTGCCAGCCGCCCCGAAATCAGCCACGACGAGATGGCCAACGCCATCCGCTTCCTCGCCATCGACGCGGTGGAGCAGTCGAAATCCGGCCATCCCGGCATGCCGATGGGCATGGCCGATGTCGCGGCCGTGCTGTTCACGGACTTCCTGAAGTTCGACCCGGCCGATCCGTCCTGGCCCGACCGCGATCGCTTCGTGCTGTCGGCCGGTCACGGCTCGATGCTGCTCTACGCGTTGCTCTATCTGACGGGCTACGAGAGCATGACGCTCGACCAGCTCAAGGCGTTCCGGCAGTGGGGATCGAAAACCCCGGGCCATCCCGAATATGGCCACACCCCGGGTGTCGAGACCACGACCGGGCCGCTCGGGCAGGGGATTGCGACCGCGGTCGGCATGGCGCTCGCCGAGCGGCTGATGAACGCGCGCTTCGGCAACGACCTCGTCGACCACTACACCTATGTGATCGCCGGCGATGGCTGCCTGATGGAAGGCATCAGCCATGAGGCGATCTCGCTGGCCGGCCATTTGCGGCTGAACCGCTTGATCGTGCTGTTCGACGACAATCATATCTCGATCGACGGCGCCACCTCGCTGTCCTGCTCGGACGACCAGACGGCGCGGTTCAAGGCCAGCGGCTGGAACGTCAACCGCATCGACGGCCACGATTCGCAGGCGATCACCGCGGCGATCAGGCAGGCACGATCGAGCGATCGTCCGTCGTTGATCGCCTGCCGGACGGTGATCGGGTTCGGTGCGCCGAACCGGCAGGGCAGCGAAAAGGTGCATGGCGCGCCGCTCGGTGCCGATGAGGTGGCGAAGACCCGTGCCGCGTTGCGCTGGCCGTATCCGGCATTCGAAATTCCAGATGCTGTGCTGGCGGAGTGGCGCGAGCTCGGCGGCCGCGGCCGCGACGCGCGGCGGGCCTGGATCGAGCGCTCGCGCAGCGCCTGCAAGGGCGACAAGGCCGAGCGGTCCCCGTTCCATGACGCGCTGAACCGGAGATTGCCCTGCGCCTATGCCGAGGCGATGGCGAAGCTGGTGGAGCGGTTCGCGACCGAGCGGCCGAAGCTCGCCACGCGACAGGCCTCGCAGCAGGTCATCGACGTGATCGCGGAGGCGTTGCCGAATCTCCTCGGCGGCTCGGCCGACCTCACGCACTCCAATCTGACGCTGGCGAAGTCGCAGGTTTCGGTGCGGCCGGAAACGCTCGACGGCAGCTATATCCATTACGGCATCCGCGAGCATGGCATGGCCGCGGCGATGAACGGCATTGCCCTGCACGGCGGGTTCATTCCCTACGGCGGCACCTTCCTCAGCTTCGCCGATTACAGCCGGCCGGCGATCCGCCTCGCCGCGCTGATGGGTATCCGCGTGATCCATGTGATGACCCACGATTCCATCGGGCTCGGCGAGGACGGGCCGACCCATCAGCCGGTCGAGCATCTGGCGGCGCTGCGCGCGATCCCGAACGTCCTGGTGTTCCGCCCGGCCGATGCGGTCGAGACGGCGGAAGCGTGGGACTGCGCGCTGAAAGCAGAGACCTCGCCGTCGATCCTCTGCCTGTCACGGCAGGCGTTGCCGACGGTTCGCGACGGCAGCAAGGACAACCAGGTCGCGCTCGGCGCCTACGTTCTCGTCGAGCCGGCCTTCGGGCGTGACGTCACCCTGATTGCAACGGGTTCGGAGGTGGCGATCGCGCTCGAAGCCGCAAAGCTGCTGGCGGAAGACGGGGTACAGGCCGCGGTCGTCTCGGCCCCGTGCTTCGACCTGTTCCGCCGGCAGCCGAGCGACTATCGCGCTCAGGTGCTGGGCGGCGCCCCGCGCGTCGGTGTGGAAGCCGCGGTCGAGGGCGACTGGGCGCGCTGGCTCGGCGACGACGGTGCGTTCGTCGGCATGACCGGCTTCGGCGCTTCCGCGCCGGCCGACGTGCTCTACCGCGAATTCGGCATCACGCCCGCGGCAATCGCTGCTGCTGCAAAACAGCTCATTCAACGAGCGAACTGAAAGGAGGACGCCACCATGGCGCGGATAACCCTGAGACAGTTGCTGGATCACGCCGCCGAACGCGGCTACGGCGTGCCGGCCTTCAACATCAACAATATGGAGCAGGGCCTTGCCATCATGGAGGCGGCGGCCGCCTGCGATGCGCCCGTCATCATCCAGGCCTCGCGCGGCGCGCGGTCCTATGCCAACGACATCATGCTGGCGAAGATGATCGACGCGCTGGAGGAGATGCATCCGCAGATTCCGCTCTGCCTGCATCTCGACCACGGCAACGAAGAGGCGACCTGCGCCACCGCAATCCGCTACGGCTTCACCTCCGTCATGATGGACGGCTCGCTCAAGGCCGACGCCAAGACCGCGGCCGACTATGACTACAATGTCGACATCACCCGCCGGGTCGTCGACATGGCCCACTGGGTCGGCGCGTCGGTCGAGGGCGAACTCGGCGTGCTCGGCTCGCTCGAGCATGGCGGCGGCGAGCAGGAGGATGGTCACGGCGTCGAAGGCAAGCTGAGCCATGATCAGCTGCTCACCGATCCGGACCAGGCGGTCGATTTCGTCCGGGCCACCAAGGTCGATGCGCTGGCGATCGCGATGGGTACCTCGCATGGCGCCTACAAGTTCACGCGGCGGCCCGACGGCGAGATCCTGGCGATGCGCGTGGTCGAGGAGATCCACAGCCGCCTGCCGAACACGCATCTGGTGATGCACGGCTCGTCCTCGGTGCCGCAGCCGCTGCAGGACATGTTCAACCAGTTCGGCGGCGAGATGCCGCAGACCTGGGGCGTCCCGGTCGAGGAGATCGTCCGCGGCATCAAGCACGGGGTGCGCAAGGTCAATATCGACACCGATTGCCGCCTGGCGATGGCGGCGGCCTTCCGCAAGGTCGCCGTCCAGTCGAAGAGCGAGTTCGATCCGCGCAAATTCCTGAAGCCCGCGATGGATGCGCTGCGCGATCTCTGCCGTGACCGCTTCGAGCAGTTCGGCACGGCCGGCAATGCCGCCAGGATCAAGGTGGTGGCACTGCCGGAGATGGCCCGTCGCTATCGCGCCGGCGCGCTCGATCCGCAAATTGGAAAGATGACCCAGGCCGCCTGAGCAAATGGCGACGAACCACAGGAGATTTCGATGAACATGCAGCAGTCGATCACGGTGCGCGGCAAGGATCGCTACAAGTCCGGCGTGATGGAATACAAGCGGATGGGCTATTGGGAGCCGAACTACGAGCCCAAGGACACCGACGTCATCGCCTTGTTCCGCGTCACGCCGCAGGACGGCGTCGATCCGACCGAAGCCTGCGCGGCGGTGGCGGGCGAATCCTCGACCGCGACCTGGACCGTGGTGTGGACCGACCGGCTGACGGCCGCGGAGAAATACCGGGCGAAGTGCTATCGCGTCGATCCGGTGCCGAATTCGCCGGGCAGCTACTTCGCCTATATCGCCTATGACCTCGACCTGTTCGAGCCGGGCTCGATCTCGAACCTGACCGCCTCGATCATCGGCAATGTGTTCGGCTTCAAGCCGCTGAAGGCGCTGCGGCTCGAGGACATGCGGCTGCCGACCGCCTATGTGAAGACATTCCAGGGCCCGGCGACCGGCATCGTGGTGGAGCGCGAGCGGCTCGACAAGTTCGGCCGTCCCTTGCTCGGCGCCACCGTGAAGCCGAAGCTCGGCCTGTCCGGCCGCAACTATGGCCGCGTCGTTTATGAAGCCTTGAAAGGCGGGCTCGACTTCACCAAGGACGACGAGAACATCAACTCGCAGCCCTTCATGCACTGGCGCGAGCGCTTCCTCTACTGCATGGAAGCGGTCAACCGCGCGCAGGCCGCGACCGGCGAGATCAAGGGGACCTATCTCAACGTTACCGCGGCGACCATGGAGGACATGTACGAGCGCGCCGAGTTCGCCCATGAGCTCGGCTCCAACATCGTCATGATCGACCTCGTGATCGGCTACACCGCGATCCAGTCGATGGCGAAGTGGGCGCGCAAGAACAACATGATCCTGCATCTGCATCGCGCCGGCCACTCGACCTACACGCGGCAGCGCAGCCACGGCGTCTCGTTCCGCGTGATCGCGAAATGGATGCGGCTCGCCGGCGTCGATCACATCCATGCCGGCACGGTGGTCGGCAAGCTCGAGGGCGATCCGAACACCACCCGCGGCTACTACGACATCTGCCGCGAGGACTTCAATCCGCTGCACCTGGAGCACGGCGTGTTCTTCGACCAGAACTGGGCGAGCCTCAACAAGCTGATGCCGGTGGCCTCCGGCGGCATTCATGCCGGCCAGATGCACCAGCTGCTCGATCTGCTCGGCGAGGACGTCGTGCTGCAGTTCGGCGGCGGCACCATCGGCCATCCCCGCGGCATCCAGGCCGGCGCCACCGCGAACCGCGTCGCGCTGGAGGCCATGATCCTCGCCCGCAACGAGGGGCGCGACTACGTCAACGAGGGGCCGGAGATCCTGGCCAAGGCGGCGCAGACCTGCACGCCGCTGCGCGAGGCGCTCGATGTCTGGAAGGACGTCACCTTCAACTACGAGTCGACGGACGCCCCCGATTTCGTTCCCACGCCGAGCATGGCGGTCTGAGAGGAGGTTCTCATGCGCGTGACCCAAGGCTGCTTCTCGTTCCTGCCCGATCTGACCGACGAGCAGATCGCCGCACAGGTGCAATATTGTCTCGACAAGGGCTGGGCGGTGAACATCGAGTTCACCGACGATCCGCATCCCCGCAACACCTATTGGGATATGTGGGGCCTTCCGATGTTCGACCTGCGCGATGCGGCCGGCATCATGAAGGAGCTCGCCGACTGCCGGCGGGTCTATGGCGACCGCTATATCCGGATCTCCGGCTTTGATTCCAGCCCGGGCTGGGAGTCGGTTCGCATCTCCTTCATCGTCAACCGGCCGCGGGAGGAGCCGGGCTTCCGGCTCGACCGTCAGGAGGCCGCCGGACGCAATCTGCGTTACGCGACCCATTCCTATGCGGCGGGCCGCCCCGAAGGCGAACGCTACACCGATCATTGACCGCGTCCGGCTTGCAAACCAGGCGGGTTGCTCCCTCGACCGTCCTGGTCCGGATGCACTTCTCCGTCGTCGCCCCGCGGCGACGGAGCTTTTCCAGGCGAGAGGACAATGACCCAGGCGCAAGAACAGATCAGCGAACAAATCCGCGAGACCCCGCTCGAGACCATCGACCTTCGCCATGAATTCGCCGACCTCGGCATCGGCGACGTGCTCGACCAGCTTGATTCCGAATTGATCGGCCTGAAGCCGGTGAAGACCCGCATCCGCGAGATCGCCTCGCTGCTGCTGGTCGAACGCATCAGGCAGAAGATGGCGCTGGCGACGACGTTTCCGACCCTGCATATGTCGTTCACCGGCAACCCCGGCACCGGCAAGACCACGGTCGCGCTGCGGATGGCCGGAATCCTGCACCGGCTCGGCTTCGTGCGCCGCGGCCACGTCATCAGCGTCACGCGCGACGACCTCGTCGGCCAATATATCGGCCACACCGCGCCGAAGACGAAGGAAATATTGAAGAAGGCGATGGGCGGCGTGCTGTTCATCGACGAGGCCTATTACCTCTATCGCCCCGAAAACGAGCGCGACTACGGGCAGGAGGCGATCGAGATCCTGCTCCAGGTGATGGAGCAGCAGCGCGAGGATCTGGTGGTGATCCTGGCCGGCTATGGCGACCGCATGGAGAAGTTCTTCCAGAGCAATCCGGGCTTCCGCTCCCGCATCGCGCATCACATCGATTTCCCCGACTATTCGGACGGCGAGTTGCTCTGGATCGCCGAGCTGATGTTGCAGCAGCAGAATTATCGTTTCTCCCCGGAAGCACGCGAGGCCTTCATCCGTTACATTGCCGTGCGCAAGGAACAGCCGCTGTTCTCCAATGCACGCTCGATCCGCAATGCGCTCGATCGTATCCGGCTGCGCCAGGCCAACCGGATCGTGGCGAAGCTCGACCGCACGCTCACCGCCGACGATGTGATGTCGATCGAGGCCGGCGACGTGCTTGCCAGCCGGGTATTCGTCAAAGGCGCCGGTGCGCCGGGCGAGGGACGATGAACGAGGCGCTCGCCGTGATCCGGACCGCCGGGATGCGCGACATCATCGCGAGCGCCCGCGCCTTAATATTCGATGTCGACGGCACGCTCGCCGAAACCGAGGAGGTGCATCGCCGTGCCTTCAATGAGGCCTTTGCCGAAGCCGGCCTCGATTGGTTCTGGGATCAGGTCACTTACGCGCGCCTGCTTCGGGTGGCCGGCGGCAAGGAGCGCATCCGGGCCTTCGACCAGCGCAACGCGGTCCCAATGCTGACATTCGCCGAGATCGCCGACCTGCACAGGATCAAGACGGCGCGCTACGCCGCGCTGATTGCCGCGGGCGGCTGCCCATTGCGGCCGGGCGTCAGGGCCTGGCTCGCCGGCGCGCGCAGCCGAGGCCAGCGCGTGGCGATCGCAACGACCACCTCGCATGGCAATATCAATGCGCTGCTCTCGGTTTCGCTCGGGCTGGACTGGGCCGATCAGTTCGAGGCGATCGTTGCCGGCGACGACGTGCCGCGGAAGAAGCCGGCGCCGGATGTCTACATCGAGGTCCTGACCCGGCTCGGGCTCGGGCCGGGAGATTGCGTCGCCGTTGAGGATTCCGGCAACGGCCTCGCCGCCGCGGCAGGCGCCGGCATCCCCGTCGTCGTCACCCGCAGCACCTATGTCAGCGACGACGATTTTGCCGAGGCGCTGCTGGTCGTCGACGATCTCTCTGACATCGATGCCTGAAGGCCGCTGCCGGCTGGCTGGCGGTTCCGGCAAATTTATTCGTGTTGTTAAATAAATGGAGCTTGCGTCCATAGCAGGGTGGGGGCACAATCCCACCGAAGGTTGCCAAAAGTGGTTTCTTCCTACCTTGGAGGCTGTGGGACTTGTGGACGATTCCAGACGGCGCCTCACGATCCTCCCCATCCCGATCAATTTCTTCGGATAGTTAAATAAATGGCCGGTCGATGCTTGCATCCGTACGGTGGGAGCAACATCAATCAAAGGGCGCAAAAAGCAGGGCCACACCGCCAGAAGCTCTGGCGGACGCAGGCGCTCGCCAACGATTCCGGAAGATGGGCGCCTCATGATCCTCCACGTCGTTCTTGCGTCTTGTTCGTCCCACGACATGACTCGCGGAAGAACCGGGCATTGCAGGATCGACATGGCCGATCGTGCGGAGTGAGCATTGTCGCTGTTGACGGGTTCAACCGACATTCCGCAATTTCGGTTCGTGACGGTCCCGGCGCTGATCCGACGTCGCCGTAGATCTGCGGTCCGCCCACGAATGATAGCCGCCGATTGACGCAGTCTACGGCAGGGTTACCCCAACTCAAAAAAACGAGGGAGTGAAGCATGTTCAAATTGAAGACCAGCTTGTTTGCACTGGCGCTGGCCGGCCTTGCCGCGACGGTGTCGGATGGCGACGCCATGGCCCAGAGCAAGCCGACCATCGGCATCGCGATGCCGACCAAAT
Organism: Bradyrhizobium sp. BR2003; assembly: GCF_009720285.1. Lineage (NCBI taxonomy): Bacteria > Pseudomonadati > Pseudomonadota > Alphaproteobacteria > Hyphomicrobiales > Nitrobacteraceae > Bradyrhizobium > Bradyrhizobium sp. BR2003. Next base: position 66,494 of record NZ_SMYJ01000021.1, on the reverse strand, counting down.
CCTCGGCGCGCTGGATCGACGACGGCAACAACATGGTCAAGGTGCTGAAGGAGCGCGGCTACGGCACCGACCTGCAGTACGCCGAAGACGACATTCCGAACCAGCTCTCCCAGGTCGAGAACATGGTGACCAAGGGTGCCAAGGTGCTGGTCATCGCCGCCATCGACGGCACCACCTTGTCCGATGTGCTGAAGCAGGCCAAGGCCCAGGGCATCACGGTGATCGCATATGACCGCCTGATCCGCGACACCCCCAATGTCGACTATTACGCGACCTTCGACAATTTCCAGGTCGGTGTGCTGCAGGCCCAGTCGATCGAGAACGCGCTCGGGCTCAAGGAGGGCAAGGGGCCTTTCAACATCGAGCTGTTCGGCGGTTCGCCCGACGACAACAATGCGTACTTCTTCTACGACGGCGCGATGTCGGTGTTGAAGCCGTATATCGACAGCGGCAAGCTCGTGGTCGGCAGCGGCCAGACGGGCATGAACAAGGTCGCGACGCTGCGCTGGGACGGCGCGACCGCGCAGGCGCGGATGGATAATCTGCTCAGTGCGTTCTACGGCAAGAAGCGCGTCGATGCGGTGCTGTCGCCCTATGACGGCCTGTCGATCGGCATCATCTCCTCGCTGAAGAGCGTTGGCTACGGCAGCAAGGACCAGCCGATGCCGTACATCAGCGGGCAGGATGCCGAAGTCCCCTCGATCAAGGCGATGCTGCGCGGCGAGCAATATTCAACCATCTTCAAGGATACCCGCGACCTCGCCAAGGTGACGGCCGACATGGTCGACGCCGTGCTGAGCAAGAAGGAGGTCAGCGTCAACGATACCAAGACCTACAACAACGGGGTCAAGGTAGTTCCGTCCTATCTCCTCAAGCCGGTCGTGGTGGATAAGGCCAATTGGGAGAAAGTCCTGATTGACAGCGGCTACTACAAGCGCTCGCAATTCGACTAGAGCGTTTTCGAGCGAAGTGGGTACCGGTTCGCGTGAGGAAAACGCGTCAAAACTGGAATCTGGAGCCCCGTTCCGATTTAATCGGAACGGAATAGGCTCTAGGGCTGACAGGCGGGTGAGCGGTGGCGAACCGCGCCGAGGCCGATCGACGCTGCGGGACATGATCCGATGACGGCTATGCTGGAGATGCGCGGCGTCAGCAAGAGCTTTGCCGGCGTGCAGGCGCTGCGCGAGGTCAGCTTCACCGTCGAGGCCGGTCAGATCCATGCGCTGGTCGGCGAAAACGGCGCCGGCAAGTCGACCTTGATGAAGGTGCTGAGCGGGGTCTATCCGGCCGGAAGCTACGATGGGTCGATCGTGTTCGACGGCGAGGAGCGGCGCTTCCGCGACATCAACGACAGCGAGGCGCTCGGGATCATCATCATCCATCAGGAGCTGGCGCTGATCCCGCTGATGTCGATTGCCGAGAACATCTTCCTGTCGCATCCGCCGTCGCGGTTCGGCGTCATCGACCGCAACGCGGTGCATCGGCGGACCGCCGAACTGTTGGCGCAGGTCGGCTTGCGGGAGCCGCCGGACACGCTGATCACCGACCTCGGCGTCGGCAAGCAGCAGCTCGTTGAAATCGCCAAGGCGCTGTCCAAGCGGGTGCGCCTCCTGATCCTCGACGAGCCGACCGCAAGCCTCAACGAGGCCGACAGCGCCGCCTTGCTCGAGCGGCTCCTGGCCTTCCGCGAGCAGGGCATCGCCTCGATCCTGATCTCGCACAAGCTGAACGAGGTTGCGCGCGTCGCCGACCGCATCACGGTGCTGCGCGACGGCCGCACCGTCGACAGCATCGACTGCCGGACCGAGCGCATCGAGGAGGACCGCATCATCCGCAGCATGGTCGACCGCGATCTCGCGCATCGTTTCCCCGAACGAAAGGCGGAGATCGGCGAACCCGTGATGACGGTGCAGAACTGGTCGGTGTATCACCCGCTGCATCCCGAGCGGCAGGTGATCAAGAACGTCGACTTCACGCTGCGGCGCGGCGAGGTGGTCGGCATCGCCGGCCTGATGGGCGCCGGCCGCACTGAGTTCGCGATGAGCCTGTTCGGCCGCGCCTGGGGCACCAACGTCTCCGGCAAGGTCCGCTTCGATGGACGCGAGGCCGATCTGTCCAGCGTGCCGGCCGCGATCGATGCCGGCATCGCCTATGTCACGGAAGACCGCAAGCAGCTCGGGCTGATCCTTGCCGCCGACGTCCGCAAGAACGTGACGGTGGCGAGCCTGCGCCAGGTGTCGGAACGCGGCGTGATCGACGATGTCGCCGAGCTGAAAGCCGCAAGCGACTACCGCACCCGGATGCGGATCCGCTGTTCCGACGTCTACCAGGCGACCGGCGACCTCTCGGGCGGCAACCAGCAGAAGGTCGTGCTGTCGAAATGGTTGATGACCGATCCGAGGGTGCTGCTGCTGGACGAGCCGACGCGCGGGGTCGACGTCGGGGCCAAATACGAGATCTACTCCATCATCAACGAGCTGGCCGAGGCCGGCAGGGGCGTCGTGGTGATCTCCTCGGAGATGCCCGAGCTGCTCGGCATCTGCGACCGGATCTGCGTGATGAATGACGGCGCCTTCGTCGGCGAGTTCGCGGCGCACGATGCGACGCAGGAGAAGATCATGCGCGCCATCATGCGCAATGTCAGAATGTCCGGACGCGGCGCCGACGAAAGAGCGGCACGCGCCGGAGGAGGGGCGCCATGACCGACAAGACGGTATCACTTCCCGAGACCCCCAGGCATTCCGGCTTCATCAAGAACAATCTGCGCAACTACGGCATGCTGCTGTCGCTGCTCGCGATCATGCTGTTCTTCGAGATCGTGACCGACGGCACGCTGTTGCAGCCGCTCAACCTCACCAATCTAGTGCTGCAGAACAGCTACATCGTCATCATGGCGCTCGGCATGCTGCTGGTGATCGTCACCGGGCATATCGATCTGTCGGTCGGCTCGGTCGCGGGCTTCGTCGGCGCCGTCGCGGCGGTGCTGATGGTGCGCTACCATGTCAGCTACCCGATCGCCTTCGTCGCCTGCCTTCTGGTCGGTGCCGCGATCGGCGCGGCACAGGGCTATTGGGTGGCCTATTTCGGCATTCCGTCCTTCATCGTGACGCTGGCGGGCATGCTCGTGTTCAAGGGCCTCGCGCTCGCGGTGCTGCAGGGCCAGTCGGTCGGGCCGTTCCCGCCGACCTTCCAGAAGCTGTCGTCGGGCTTCATCCCCGAGCTGTTCCCGAGCGCCGGCACGCTCTATCCGACGTCGCTCGCGATCGGCATCGTCCTGGCGTTTGTCCTGGTGCTGGCCACCGCCAGGAGCCGGGCGCGCGAGCAGGCGCACGGCATTGCCGTCGAGCCCTACGCGTTTTTCATCGTCAAGAGCATCGCGCTGGCGGGTGCGGTGCTCTACTTCACCTATCTGATCGCCTCGCATCGCGGCCTGCCCAACGTGCTCGTGATCATGACCGTCCTGATCGCGCTCTATGGCTTCGTCACGCGGCGGACGGTGATCGGTCGGCAGATCTACGCCGTGGGCGGCAATGCCAAGGCGGCGAAGCTGTCTGGTGTCAAGACCGAACGGCTCACCTTCTTTACCTTCGTCAATATGGGCGTGCTGGCCGCGCTCGCCGGGCTGGTGTTCGCAGCCCGGCTCAACACCGCGACGCCGAAGGCCGGTCTCGGCTTCGAGCTCGATGTGATCGCCGCCTGCTTCATCGGCGGTGCGTCGGCCTATGGCGGCGTCGGCCGGGTCGGCGGCGCGGTGGTCGGTGCCATGATCATGGGCGTCATGAACAACGGCATGTCGATCCTCGGTATCGGCATCGATTATCAGCAAGTGATCAAGGGCCTCGTCCTGCTCGGCGCCGTCTGCATCGATGTCTACAACCAGCGCCGCTGACCGCCACGCAGTCATGACTTCACGATAGGGGGCGCAACTCTTCCCGTGCGTCGTCCCGGCGAGGCTTGCGCCGTCGGGCAAATCAGTGATTGGCGATTTCGGCCGGAGCATCCAGGAGTGGCAGATGCCTGATGCGGCGCACGACGAGGATGGCAATTGCGGCAGCGGCGATCGGTGCCAGTTGCAGGCCGTTGGCGCCCGCGGGCACCATGGCGAATGGCGTCAAATAAAGCGCAGCGAGGGCGATGCGTTCATAGGGCAGCCAGCCCTGCGCAAGCGCCTGCGCGATCAGCCACGCGCCCGGGATCGCCAGGATCACGACCTCATAGTTGCCCAGCGACGGCACGCACAGGCCGGTCATCGCCACCATCAGCGCGATCTCGGCGGCGCCGCCGGGACGTTTTCGCAGCACCAGGAACAGGACGACGATCGCGATCGCGGCTGTGGTTACCTGGACGAGCCAGGCCGTGCTGCTGGATCCGCCGGCCAGCCTGACCGCGGCATAGGGACTGGCGAACTTCTCGAAACCGGGTCCGCCGCCGAGGCTCCAGGCGCTCGCCTCCGGCAGCACGGCAACGAACTTGATCCACGGGTCGATCCCGAAGATGGCGGTGGCCGCCAGCACGAGCACGAGCGTCGTTGCGGCCGCCGCGGCGAGCGCGCGCCAGCGCCGCGTCAGGATCAGCAGCAGCGGCGCAAGCAGGGCGATCTGCGGCTTGTAGCTGAAGCACCCGAGCAGCACGCCGGCGATCACCGGGTAGCGGTCCAGCGTGACGGCCGATCCGCCGAGCAGGGCCGCCGAGAACAGCGAATTCTGTCCGAACAGCGCGCATACCCACACGCCGGGAAAGGCGAGTGCGGGAACGACGGAGCCGCGCTCGAGCATGGCTCTCACCGCGGCTGCATAGGCGGCGCCGGTCGCGAAGATCCAGATGACGGCCGCCGTTGCAAAGGGAACCAGTGCGAAGGGCATCCAGAACAACAGCGAGGTCGGCGGGTAGAAGAACGGTGCGTAGGTGTTCTGACCGAGCACGGCCGCTATGGCGGCGCGGCCTGCGTCGCCATAGGCGTCGCCGGCGCGGCCTTCGAGCGCGAGCTTTGCCGCCGTCCAGAACGCCGCGAAATCATGGCCGACATCCATCGTCGGCGCAGCCCATGGGATGATCGCGATGCAGCCGATGAACAGGACGAGAAATACGCGGGTGAAGGCGGTGACACGGTCAGCCGTGAGCCAGTCGGCCTCGCGTAGCGCGGAGGCCAGCGCGCCCGCGTCCGACCGCGGTGAATGCGCGATTGCCGCCTGCGGCCGACCTGTGGACGCGCTTGACATCCGGCCGATGGTTGCGCGCGGCATCATCGTGCCACGATCCGCGTCATTCGCCGCGGGGTGACGCGCGGCGTCTTCAGCGAAGGCCAGCCCGTGTCCCTCGAGGTCCGACTTCTGCGACATCGGCCGCTTCATCCCAATCGCGTCGTGCACGCGCAACATGTGGATCAAATCGTCTAAGGTTGCGTAAACCCGATCGTTGCAATTGGCCGCGGCGCAATCGGAACCGATGATCGACATTGCCCCTTGTCCGCGGCCTGTCACGCCGCGCATGGTAAATGAACCCGCAACGCCGGCGGAGCGCGCGGCGCTGGATGCGGCGCCCGACGGTCAAGGTTCATCGCGAATGGCGGTATTGCAGCAGTTCGGCCACGACATCTGGATTGCCGGGGGGCCGAACCTTGCGGTCGCCGGCTTTCACTATCCGACCCGGATGGCCGTCGTCAGATTATCGGACGGCGGCCTCTTCATCTGGTCGCGTCGGTGCCGCGCAAGTTCCGCGTTGCCTTCACGGGCCGCCGCGCCGCGCGTGCCGCCTTGCAAAGGATTCTGGCGTGGCCCGCCGAAAAGGTGCTGATGGCCCATGGAACGCCAGTCGAAGAGGATGCGCCGGCCTTCTTGCGCCGCGCCTTCGCGTGGCTCTCGGGCTGATGATTTCATCGCGGATGCGGCGTTGGGGATCAACCGCCTGAGCGGAAATGCCGCGGCGAATGCCGCGTTTCGCGGCGGATCAGCCGGCGGAGGGTCGATGGCTCGGCATATCCAACCTTGCCCGCGATCTGTTCGACCGAAAGGCGCGTGGTCTCGAGCAACGACCGCGCCGTCTCGATCCTGATGCGTTGCACGAATTGAATGGGCGACAGGCCGCAGATCGATTCGAGCCGTCTGGCAAATGTCCGCGGCGCGAGCGCGGCGGCGGCGGCGACGTCCCCGATCGTAAAGTCGCGCGCGATGTTGCTGCGGACCCATTTCTCGGCCCTGGCGACCTTGGGATCCTGGCTGGCAAGATAGTTGATCGCCATGAACGGCGCCTGCGAATGCCGCTCGCCAAGCAGCAAATAGTTGGCGCAGCCCTTGGCCAGCGCCGGGCTGCCGAAACGCGTGATTACCGCAAGCATCAGGTCCATCTGCGCCATCGCCGCGCCGGCGGTTGCGATCGGCCAGTCGGCGACCACCATCCGCTCCGTCATCAGTTCGACATTCGGATAGCGTTGCCGAAACAGCGGCGCGAACCACCATGTCGTGGTCGCTCGCTTGCCGTCGAGCAGGCCGGTCTCCGCCAGCAGGAAACTGCTGGCGCAGGACGCGGCGAGCATCGCGCCGTTCGCGAACGCCGTGACCAGCATGTCGCGGGCGTGCCGACATGCCGGTGTCGCCAGCTTCCGTTCCAGTTCGCCGGCCGAAGCCGAGCCGAGCCCGGGAACGATGACGAGGTCGGCGCCGCGCAATCGGCCGGCGTGCCGCCTCGGCCCATAACGCAGCGTCAGCACCTCGAAGCGCGCGCGCTTCGAGGTGCTGATCCGGTTGGCGGTCGCCAGCACGTCGTGGGTGATGGCGGCCGCCGACGCGAGGCAGCCGTCGATCTCGACAACCGCGACCTTGGTCATGTCATAAAATCCGCGATCAATGTCATTTTTGACACTAGCTGCCGGGTTGGAAAATCGCAACTCTGACGCCGAGACGCTGCCGATCTCGATCAGGAGAACCGCGGATGCCGAACCGGCCGATGACCCAGGACGATCCGCTCGATGATTTCGAGCGCCGCCAGATTACCCTCGATGGGGCCGGCAAGACCGTCCATGTCGGCGGCGCAGGTCCTGCGGTGATCGTGATGGCGGAGATGCCGGGCATCAGCCCGCATGTGGCGCGCTTCGCCCGCTGGGTTCGCGATGCCGGATTCACCGTCTATATGCCCTCGCTGTTCGGCCGTGACGGCGCGGTCGCGAGCGCGGAGGAGGGCGCTGCGGTGTTTCAGCGCGCCTGCGTCAGCAGGGAGTTTCGTGCGATGGCCGCAAACCAGTCCAGTCCCGTGACGCAATGGCTGCGCGCGCTGGCGCAATTTGCCCATGGCGAATGCGGCGGTCCCGGTGTCGGGGCCATCGGGATGTGCTTTACCGGCAATTTCGCGCTCACCATGATGCTGGAGCCGTCGATGCTGGCGCCGGTGCTTTCGCAGCCGTCATTGCCATTGAACGATCCGGCGGGCATCGAGATCGCGCCGGAGCAAGTCAAAGCGGTGCGCGAGCGGTTGGAGCGCGAGGACCTGACCGTGCTGGCCTATCGCTTTGAGGGCGACAAGTTCTGCATGGCGCAGCGCTTTGCGGCCTATCGCGAGGCGCTCGGCGACCGCTTCATCGGGCGAGTGCTTGCCGACAGCGCGGCGAACCGCGATGTGCCGCCGTTCTTCCGGAATTTCGTCACGACACCGCACAGCGTCGTGACCGTGCATCTGATCGACGAGGCGGGCCAGCCGACCATCGCGGCCCGCGATGAGATCCTGGCGTTTTTTAGGCAGCGGCTGTCAACCGCGAGCGGATGAGCCCGGCCGATCGAAATAGGCGAATGCGGCGCTCGTCAGGCTGCCCAGCAGGGACCAGAACACCAGGCTGGTCAGCGTGACGGCGACCACGAACTGATGCGACAGGGACGAAGGCACGCTGGTCTCAACATGCTCCAGCTCGGGCGCGCCGATCAGATGCGGCAGCATGATCAGGACCACGCCGGCGATGGCGGCCGGCATCGAGCGTCGGAACACGATCAGCCCGAGGCCGGCAGCGGTCGCCAGCACCGCCGTCACCCACCAGATCTGGCGCGAGAGCAATGGAGCGGTGGGGACCCCCGGCAATTCGGGCGGCAGTCCGAGGCCCGGCGCGATGGTGAAGACGGCAAAACCCGCAAGGCCCCACATCAAGCCTTCATGCCACGAGATCTGCTCGCCGGTCGCGCCGCCGCGAACCGCGAGAAAGCCGCAGAGCAGGAGCGCAAAGCCGATCGCGGTCAGGATGTTCGCCCCCGCGGTATAGACGTTGCGTTCCAGACCGTCGCGCGGCTCCCAGGCCTCCGCGCCATGATCATGATCCGCATGATCGTGGACGAGGATCGCCTGCGGTGGCGCGGCGGCTTCGTGCTTGTGCGCGGCCGCCTTCTCATAGACCTCGGCCCTGAGGATCAGGGGAACGGTGCCGAATTGCTGGACCGCGGTGACGATCAGGCCGACGATGAACCCGGCAATGACCGACGAGAAGACGATCGAGCGAAACGTGCTCATGCCGACAAGGTCAGTGGCAGGGGAAGGCGTTGGAATGGCGCACGTCATGCGCGACGTTGTGGATCACGTCGATGTGCGAGAAGCCGACGACGCCGACGATGAACAGGCCAAGGGTCATGGCCATCAACGATTGTGCAAGCCGTCCGACCTGTCGGGTAGCGATCGGCAGATGTGTGACCTGAGCTTGAGTAACTTGGGATTGCGCGGTCTGGGACTGGCTCATGGTCGTTCTCCACATTCGATTTGATCGGCTTCTAGCAGCTTTCGCGTGATGTCGCGACTGGTAAGATGCAAATTTGTTCCAGGGAGAATGCGCTTGCGCTCGATCTTGGCGCGTGCAGCTGCCTTGAAGGCGTCTTCATAGCGCTCGAAATAGTCGATGCAGGCCTCCGGCACCGGCTCCGCGCCGAGCAACGTCCGAAACGCGCCCCGATGCACCACGCAGATGGCGCGGTGATCCGGGACTGGAAAGACCAGGGAGGCGATGTCGGTGCGCCATTGAACGCCGCCATTCGCGGCGGCGTCCTCTGCGCCGTCAGCGTCGGATGGTGAATTCATCCGGACCTCGCCGCGATTCCCACTTGGCCTGTTCGAGCTCCGGACGGTCGCATTCGGTCTGGGGGTAACCGATGCAGAGATAGCCGATAAATTTCCAGGAGTGCGGGATTTCCAGAACGTCATGAATGCGTTCTGGATTGAGGATCGATACCCAGCCGATGCCGATGCCTTCGGCGCGCGCGGCAAGCCACATCGAGCAGATCGCGGCTACCACCGAATATTCCGACGTCTCCGGCATCGTCGCGCGGCCGAGACCGGCGCCGATCTGGTCGGTCTTCTCGGCAAACACGGCGAGATGGCCCGGCGCCTCCTCGAGGCCTGATAATTTCAACGCGGCATATTTGGCGGCGCGCTCGCCCGAATAGGACCGCAGCGCATCGGCGTTGCAGGCCTTGAAGTCGTCGATGACCGCGCGGCGGCGCGCCGCATCGTCGACAATGACGAACCGCCAGGGTTGGCTCAGGCCGACCGAAGGCGACAGGCAGGCGATCTCGATCAGCCGCTCGATCGCGCCATCCGGCAGCGGATCGGTTCGGAAGCGCCGCACGTCGCGCCGCCACACGAACAGCTCATGCAGCTGGCGGCGAAACGCATCGTCGAATGAGACCATCGCGGGGCCCTTGGCAGGATCGATCTCGGACTTCATTTAAGCTTCATCGGCAGGCCCGCAACGACGAACTCGACCTCGTCTGCGATGCCGGCGATAGTCTGGTTCATGGTTCCTGCGGCATCGCGGAAAGTCCGCGCCAATGCATTGTCCGGCACGATGCCGAGACCGACCTCGTTGGTGACCAGCACGACCGGGCTGTGCTGGCGCGACAGCGCACCCGCCAGCCGCGTCACGTCCTGCGACCAGTCGCGCCCGGCATGCAGCAAATTGGATAGCCAGAGCGTCAGACAATCGACCAGCCTCGCGCCGCCGCCATCGGTCTCGGACAGCACGTCAACGAGATCGAGCGGCACCTCGCGCTCGATCCAGTCGCTGCCGCGCCGCGTGCGATGCTTGGCGATCCGCTCCTCCATTTCCGCGTCGAGCGCCTCGGCGGTCGCGATATAGACCGGCTGTCCCGGAAAGCTGCGCGCACGAAGTTCGGCGCGCCGGCTCTTGCCGGACCGGGCTCCCCCCGTGATCAGAATGACGGCCATATCATCTCCTGTGCGACCGGTACGCACGTCGTTCGGAAACGCTCTAACCACCAATCGCGGAGAAAGACAAAGCCGAAATCCGTTACGGAGGGCTTGCGCTCGGCCGATGTCTTGCGCATCAGGGGGATCGCGGCGAGGAGAGGGTAGCGTGGGTTTTGCGGGAGCGATGGCGGTGGCGATGGCGGTGGATGCCTTGATCGGCTGGCCGACGTGGCTGTTTGCACGTATCGGCCATCCCGTGACCTGGCTCGGCCGGCTGATCAATGTTGTCGATAGCGCCTGGAACCGTGCCTCCGACCCGCCGGCGTTCCGGTGCGTGGCTGGCGTCGCGGCCGCGATCTCGGTGATCGCGCTGATGGTTGCGCTCGGTTGGGCCGTTCAGTCCGTGCTTGCATCCGGATGGGTTCGCGTTGTCCTTGTCGGTGTCCTGGCGTGGCCGCTGGTTGCCGTGCGCTCGCTGCATGACCATGTCGCCGCGGTGGCAAGTCCTCTTCTATCCGGCGACATCACGGCCGCGCGTTCGGCGGTCGCGCAGATTGTCGGACGTGATCCGGCAACGCTCGACGATGCCGGCATTGCGCGCGCCGCCATCGAGAGCCTCGCTGAGAATGCATCCGACGGCATCGTGGCGCCGGTGTTCTGGGGCGCGCTGTTCGGCCTGCCGGGAATCCTTGGCTACAAGGCGATCAACACGCTGGACTCGATGATTGGCCACCGCACCGAGCGGCACGAAGCCTTTGGCTGGGCAGCCGCACGGATCGACGATCTCGCCAATCTCGTTCCGGCACGGCTGACCGGGCTGCTGTTCGTGCTGCTCGCGCCGAACCGTTCGCAGGCGTGGTCATGCATGTTGCGCGATGCGCATCGGCATCGTTCGCCGAATGCCGGCTGGCCGGAAGCCGCGATGGCCGGCGCGCTCGGCGTGCGGCTCAGCGGTCCCCGCATCTATCACGGTCGCATCGCCGATGAACCCTGGCTGAACGAGGGGGCGCGCGATCCGGCTGGTGCTGACGTCCTCACCGGGCTGAAACTCTATCGTTACGCCATGATGCTGTTGGCTGCGGCGTTCGTGGCGCTGGCGTGAAGGAGCGGCGCATGCGTGAGCACGGCGGGAATCTGGATGTCGCCCAGCAGCGCTTCGGCGGCGCCGCGGACGAATGGATCGACCTGTCGACCGGGATCAATCGGGTGCCGTATCCCCTGGTCGATGTCGAGCCGCGGCATTGGAGCGCGTTGCCGTCGCGATCCGATCTTGAATCGCTGCACGACGCCGCGCGGCAGGCCTATGCCACCGACGCGCCGATGGTGGCGATGGGCGGTGCGCAGGCCACCATTCAGTTGCTGCCGCATCTGGCGTCTCGCGGCCGGGCGCGGATCCTGGCGCCGACCTACAATGAGTATGCCGCGGTGTTGTCGGCCGCCGGCTGGGACGTCGCCGAGATGTCCGATCTCGCCGCGCTCGCGGGAGCGGACATTGCCGTCGTCGTCAATCCGAACAATCCCGATGGACAACGCCACGATCGGCAGGAGTTGCTGGCCCTGTTGCCGCGCGTTGGCCGGCTCGTCATCGACGAGAGCTTTGCGGACGCCGTTCCTGACCTGTCTCTTGCACCGGAAGCAGGACGCGCGGGGCTCCTGATCCTGCGCTCATTCGGCAAGTTTTACGGACTTGCCGGCCTGCGCCTCGGCTTCGCGATCGGCAGCGAGGCGGACATCGCCGCGCTTGCCGCAATGGCGGGCCCATGGCCGGTTTCGGGCGCCGCGATTGCGATCGGACGACGCGCGTTGCTCGATCGCGACTGGGCAAAGGCGACAACCGCGCGGCTCGCGGACGACTGCGTCAGGCTCGACGCGGCGACGCGAGCGCAGGGCTGGACGCTGCTCGGCGGCACGCCGCTGTTTCGTCTTTATGAAGTCGGCGATGCGCTGGCCGCGCAGGAGAAGCTTGCCCGCGGCCAGATCTGGTCGCGGGTTTTCCGGCAGAAGCCGGGGTGGTTGCGGCTGGGCTTGCCGGGCAGCGAGGCCGAATGGTCGCGTCTTTCCGCCGTGCTGTCCGTTTAACGCGCCAGCGCGAGCAGGCCTTCGACATCGAGATGGGTCTCGATGTGCTCGGCAAGCGCATCGAGCGCGTTCTCGACCCTGGCGCCGTAGGGCTGATCAGCCGCCGCGATGTCGAGTTGCGCGAGGAAAGCCTTGCGAAATTCGTCCGAGGCGAACAGGCCGTGCAGATAGCTGCCGTGAACGCGCCCGTCGCTGGAAACGGCACCTTCGGCTGCGCCGTCGAGCGATGCGAAGGGCCGGCTGCGATCCGGGCCGTCGGTACGTCCGATGTGGATTTCGTAGGCGCTGATCGGTTGATCGGTCGCAGCATGCACTGCGCTGACGCGGGTCAGGGTCTTCTGCTCGCTCATGACAGTCGTGACATCGAGCAGCCCGAGGCCGCGCGTTTCGCCGGCAGGACCCTCGATCCCATCGGGGTCGGCGACGCTCTGCCCGAGCATCTGGTAGCCTCCGCACAGGCCGAGGACATGGCCGCCGCGGCGATGATGGGCCAAGAGATCGATGTCCCAGCCCTGCGTGCGCAGGAAGGCGAGATCGCCGCGGGTCGATTTCGAGCCAGGCAGGATGACGAGCTTCGCATCACCCGGGATGGCTTCGCCCGGACGTACCATCACGAGATCGACGCCAGGCTCGAGCTTGAGCGGATCGAGGTCGTCGAAATTGGCGATCCGCGACAGCGCAAGGAATGCGATCTTGCGCTGGCCCGGCTTGCGCGCCTCGCCGAGCCCGAGCGCATCTTCGGCCGGAAGCTCGCCGGCGCGGACGAACCAGGGCAGCACGCCAAAGCCGTGCCAGGTGGTGCGCTCTTCGATCAGGCGGTAGCCATCATCGAACAATGTCGGATCGCCGCGGAATTTGTTGATGACAAAGCCCTGGATCATCGCGGCATCGTCGGGATCGATCACCGTCTTGATGCCGACGAGCTGCGCGATCACGCCGCCGCGGTCGATGTCGCCGACCAGCACCACGGGCACGTCAGCCCGACGTGCAAAGCCCATATTGGCGATATCGGCTTTGCGTAAATTAATCTCGGCGGGGCTGCCGGCGCCCTCGACCAGCACCAGATCGGCGCGCGCCTTCAGGCGCGCAAAACTCTCCAGCACCGCGGCCATCAGCGACGGTTTCATGCCGGCATATTCGCGCGCGCGTGCGGTGGCGATCCGTTTGCCGTGCACGATGATCTGGGCGCCGACATCGCTCTCGGGCTTGAGCAGCACCGGGTTCATGTCGGTGTGCGGCTCGACGCCGGCGGCGAGCGCCTGCAAGGCCTGCGCGCGGCCGATCTCGCCGCCGTCGACGGTCACCGCCGCGTTGTTCGACATGTTCTGCGGCTTGAACGGCAGCACGCGCAGGCCGCGCCGTCGGGCGGCGCGCGCAAGGCCGGCGACGATGAGCGATTTGCCCACGTCGGAACCTGCTCCCTGGATCATCAATGCGCGCGCCATGGTGATGTCTGTCAGAACTCGACGCCCGGCTGGGCCTTGATGCCGGAGCGGAACGGATGCTTCACCAGCGTCATCTCGGTGACGAGATCGGCGATCTCGATCAGCTCCTCCTTGGCGTTGCGCCCGGTGAGCACGACATGGGTCATCGGCGGCTTCGACGTCGTCAGGAAGTCGACGACATCGGCAATCGCGAGATAATCGTAGCGTAGCGCGATGTTGATCTCGTCGAGCACGACCATGCGCAGGCTCGGATCTGCGATCAGCTGCTTGGCCTTTTCCCAGCCGGCTTGCGCTGCCGCGATGTCGCGGGCGCGATCCTGCGTCTCCCAGGTAAAGCCTTCGCCCATCGCATGGAATTGACAGAGATCGCCGAAATGCCCGGTGAGCAGGCGGCGCTCGCCGGTATCCCAGGCGCCCTTGATGAACTGCACCACTGCGCAGGGAAAGCCGTGCGCCACACAGCGCACGATCATGCCGAACGCGGAGGAGGATTTTCCTTTGCCGGCGCCGGTATGAACGATGATCAGGCCCTTTTCACCGCTCTTGGTCGCCATGATGCGGTCGCGGGCGGCCTTCTTTTTCGCCATCTTGTCCGCGTGCCGCGCATCCAGTGAAGAATCGGTGCCGACGGCGCCGTCCGCAGCGTCGTTTCCATCTGAAGTCATCACGTTCCTTCGGCTTGACAAGTGCGAGGCTTGGACGAATGGTGGTCCTGCGTTGGTTCCTGTCCTACGACAGGCGAAGAGGGAATGCGATAGGGCGATGACCGCAAGGTTCGCCCGAAGCGCAGCCGCCCCCGCGACCGTGACCGGAGAGATACCCAAGCCACTGATTCCATATGGAGTCGGGAAGGTGGGCATCGAAGGGTAAAACCTGCTCCGCAAGCCGGGAGACCTGCCAACGCAGCATGTTGTGAGACCGGCGGACGGGGTGTTCCGCGACGGGGAACGAACCTGTCCAAAATCGGTTCGTGTGCCTCATCGCTCCCGCTGTCAATCCAGGAAGGGCGATGAGCGTTACACTTCATGTCTGCATCACCTGCCGCGCCGGCCAGACGCCGGCGGAAGGTGAGCTCGCGCCCGGTGCGCGCCTGCATGCCGCGCTCGTCGAGGCCGGCGTGCCCGATGACGTCAATCTGGTTCCCGTCGCATGCCTGTCGGCCTGCAGCCAGGGTTGCTCGGTCGCGCTCAGCGCGCCGGGGCGGTGGTCCTATGTCTACGGCCGCTTATCCGCTGATAATGCCGCGGATGTGATCGCCGGTGCCTCCGCCTATGCGGCGGCGCCTGACGGCATCGTGCCGTGGCGCAGCCGTCCGGAAATCTTCCGCAAGCAATCGCTCGCCCGCATTCCACCCATCGCCGTCGTGCCGGAGGCCGCAGAATGACCACGCTCGCCAAAATTCCGGTCACGGTCGTGACCGGCTTTCTCGGCTCCGGCAAGACGACGCTGATCCAGCATCTGATCCGCAATGCCAACGGCAAGAAGCTCGCGGTGCTGGTCAACGAGTTCGGCAGCGAAGGCGTCGACGGCGACATCCTGAAGTCGTGCGCCGACGCCAATTGTCCGGCCGAGAACATCGTCGAGCTCGCCAATGGCTGCATCTGCTGCACCGTCGCCGATGATTTCATCCCGGCGATGGAGCAGTTGCTGGCGCGGAACGTGAAGCCCGATCACATCGTGATCGAGACCTCGGGGCTCGCGCTGCCGAAGCCGCTGCTGAAAGCGTTCGACTGGCCGGAGATCCGCTCGCGGATCACGGTCGACGGCGTGATCGCGCTGGCCGATGCCGAGGCTGTCGCCGCCGGCCGGTTTGCGCCTGATCCGGCCGCGGTGGACGCGCAGCGCGCAGCGGACGACAATCTCGACCACGAGACGCCGCTGTCCGAAGTGTTCGAGGACCAGATCGCCTGTGCCGATCTCGTGCTGCTGACCAAGGCCGATCTCGCCGGGGCGGAGGGGATCAAGGCAGCGAAAGCGGTGATCGCGGCCGAGATGCCGCGCGAGGTGCCGATGCTGCCCGTCGTCGACGGCACGATCGACGCGCGCGTGATCCTCGGCCTCGAGGCGGCGGCGGAAAACGATCTCGCGGCGCGGCCGTCGCATCACGATGGCGAGGAGGAACACGAGCACGACGATTTCAATTCCGTCGTGATCGATCTTCCGGAAGTTTCGGATGTCGACGCGCTGGTCGCCTCGATCAAGGGACTGGCGCGCGAGCAGAATGTGCTGCGCGCCAAGGGCTACATCGCGGTCGAGGGCAAGCCGATGCGGCTGCTGGTGCAATCGGTCGGCGAGCGGGTGCGGCATCAGTTCGACATGCCCTGGGGCGCCCGGGCGCGGCAGTCGAAGCTCGTCGTGATCGGCGAACATGCCGACATCGATGAAGCCGCGATCAGGGCACGGCTTGGTGTCTGATGCACGTCGTCTTCCGCGAGAGCCGCGGCCTTGAGGAGACCGCGACGCCAAGGGACCTCGGCCAGGATCCGGCCGATCTCGTGGTGTTGTCGTTTTCCGACAGCGATATTGCTGCCTTCGCGGCCGGCTGGCGGCGCGGCCGCGCTGCGTTGCCGTCGCTGCGGCTTGCCAATCTCGCGGAGCTGCGCCATCCGCTGTCGGTGGATACCTATATCGAGCGGACGCTGTCGCACGCCCGCGGCATCCTGGTTCGGCTGATCGGCGGCGAGCCCTATTGGTCATACGGGCTGGCCGCGGTGCATCGACTGGCGAAGGAGCGCGGCATTGCCCTGGTGGTGCTGCCGGCCGATGGCCGCGACGATCTGCGGCTGGATGAATTCTCGACCTTGCCGGTCTCGACGCTGCGCCGTCTCAAGGTGCTGTGCGACAAGGGCGGCCCCGTTGCCGCGCAGGCCGTGATCGCGCAACTGGCCCTGGCGTCCGGACTTTATGCCGGGCCTGTGGTCGGCGAGATCGATCTTCCCGAGATCGGCGCCTACGATTCGCGGCGCGGTGCCATCGCGGCATTGCCGGCACCGGATGGCCGGCCGCGCGTGCTGGTGACGTTTTATCGTTCTTATCTCGCGGCCGGCGACACGGCGCCGGTCGATGCCTTGATCGATGCACTGCGCGAGAGGGGTTTCGATGCGCACGGCGTGTTCGTCACCTCGCTGAAGGCGGCGGGCGTGGCCGATTGGCTGCGTGTCCAGTTCGCGCAATGCGTTCCAGCGGCCATCGTCAATGCGACCGCGTTCTCTGCGGCCGGTGACGACGGCACGACGCCGTTCGACGCTGCATCGTGCCCGGTGTTCCAGGTCGCTTTGTCGACGGCGCGGCGCGAGGACTGGGCCTTGTCGCTCCGCGGGCTCTCGCCCGGCGATCTCGCGATGCATGTGGTGCTGCCGGAGGTCGACGGCCGCCTGTTCGCGGGCGTCGTGAGCTTCAAGTCGCCTGGTGAGCGCGATCCCGAGCTGCAATTCGCGCATCTTGCGCATCGACCGGACGCCGAGCGTGTCGCGGCAATTGCCGCGCGCGTCGCAGCCTGGCATCGGCTCGCCAGCAAGCCGGCGCAAGAGAAGCAGCTTGCGCTGGTGCTCTCGAACTATCCTGGCCGTCCGCATCAGATCGCGCATGCCGTCGGCCTCGATGCGCCGGCTTCGGTCGAGGTGTTGCTGACGGATCTCGCGGCCGCGGGATTTGATGTTGAGCCGGTGGAGTCGCTGGGCGACGTGCTGTTGCGCCGGAAACTGACGTGGAACGTCGCCGACTATCGCGCGGCGCTTTCCGGCCTTCCGCAAGAACTGCAGGACGATCTCAGCCGCGCATGGGGCGCGCCGGAAGACGATCCCGATTGCCGTAACGGCGCATTTCATTTCGCGGCGATCTGCTGCGGCAAATCGGTCGTCGCCGTCCAGCCGGAGCGTGGTGAGGTGGGGCAGCGCGACGCCGACTATCACGATCTGGCGCGCACGCCCCGTCACGCCTATGTCGCGTTCTATCTGTGGCTCAGGCAGCGGGCCATCGATGCCGTCGTCCACATCGGCGCGCATGGCACGCTGGAATGGCTGCCGGGGAAGTCGGTTGCGCTGTCATCCGCATGCTGGCCGGAGGCGCTGATCGGCGATCTGCCTGTTGTGTATCCCTTCATCGTCAACGATCCCGGCGAGGCGGCTCAGGCCAAACGCCGGATCGGTGCCGTGACGATCGGCCACCTGCCGCCGCCACTGGCACAGGCCGTGGTGCCGGAAGGCCTGCGCCGTCTCGAGCGCTTGCTCGATGAGTATTCGACTGCCGATGGTCTCGATCCGGCGCGGCGGCAGCGCCTGATCGCCGCGATCCGCGACGAAGCGCGCCTCGCCGGGCTGGAAGACGATCTCGGTCTCGCCGCGTCGGTCTCCGCGGCCGAGGCCATTCCGCAGATCGATCGTTTCGTCTGCGATCTCAAGGAAAGCCAGTTCGGCGACGGCCTGCATATATTCGGGCAGGGCGCCTGCGGCGAGGCGGAGAGGGCGGCGCTGCGCGATGCGCTCGCGGGGCGGCGCGTGGCGCCGGGGCCGTCGGGCTCGCCCTGGCGTGGACGGGGCGATGTGCTGCCGACCGGACGCAATCTGTTTGCGGTCGATCCGCGCGCGGTGCCGACGCCGTCGGCACATGCGCAGGGTGTGAAACTTGCCGAGGAACTGCTGCGCCGTCATTTGCAGGATCACGGCGACTGGCCGAAGGGACTCGTGGTCGACCTCTGGGGCTCGTCGACGATGCGCACCGCCGGCGAGGATTTTGCGATGGCTCTGCACCTCGCGGGCATCGCGCCGCGCTGGGATCATGGATCGGGACGGGTGGCGGGCTACGACATCATCGCGCCGGCGGAGCTCGGCCGGCCGCGCATCGACGTCACGTTGCGCGTGTCGGGGCTGTTCCGCGACGTCTTCTCAGGGCTGGCCCAGTTGTTCGAAGCCGCGGCGGAGGCGTTGTCCGAACGCTGTGATGAGGCGGACGAGAACCCTTACCGGCAGCGCATCTCGCGCGTGTTCGGTCCTCGCCCCGGATATTATGGCGTTGGCATTGCATCGATGCCGGATGTCTTCACGGCGGAGGCGCGCGAGGCGGCCGGCGAAGCCTGGCTGTCGGCATCGTCATGGGCTCTCGCATCCGACGGCGAGATGCGGCCCGATCGCGCCGGCATCGAGGCGCGGCTCGCGGCCGCGGACAGTTTTGTTCACACCCAGGATCTGCCGGAGACCGATCTGCTGCTGGCTGCGGACTATGCCGCGCACGAGGCCGGCGTCGCGGCGGCGGCCCGGCGCCTCGGCACAAAAGTCCCGGCGCTCTATCACCTCGACGCGACGCGGCCGGATCGGCCGCATGCCCGCGCGTTGACCGAAGAAGTCTCGCGCGTGGTGCGGGCGCGCGCCGCCAACCCTGCCTGGATAGCGGGCATGATGCGCCATGGCTTCCGTGGCGCCGCCGAGATCTCGGCGACGCTGGAGCACATGGCGGCGTTCGCCCATCTCGCCGGCGCGGTGCCGCCGCATCTCTTCGATCTCTACTACGATGCGACGCTCGGCAATGACGAGGTTCGCGGCTTCATGGCGCGCGAGAATCCGGCGGCACTGGCGGCGATCGAGACCTGCTTCACGAGATTGCATGAAGCCTCGCTGTGGCAGACGCGGCGCAATTCGATTGCGGCTGCGTTGCAGGAGGCCTCATGAGCGCGGTTGCGGTCAAGGGTTGGTGTCCCGGCGCGCTGCGGCCGATGCTATCGGGCGACGGCCTCGTGGTGCGCATTCGCCCGCGCGCCGGACGGCTGGATGCGGCGCAGGGTGCGGGAATCGCCGAGCTGGCGGCGCGATACGGCAACGGCCTGATCGACCTGACCAGCCGCGCCAATCTCCAGATCCGCGGCGTCAGCGATGAAGGTTATCCGCCCCTGGTCGATGGGCTCGCTGAGCTCGGGTTGCTGGACGCAGACTCGACTGCCGAGGCGCAGCGCAACATTCTGGTGACGCCGTTCTGGACTGCCGCCGACGAGACGCGCTCGCTTGCGACCGAGCTTGAGCAGGGGCTTGCCAGTGCTTCGCTTGATCTTCCAACCAAGTTCGGCTTCGCAATCGATGACGGCAATGCGCGGATGCTGGCGGGTGCATCCGCCGATATCAGGATCGAGCGCGATCGCAGCGGCGAACTGCTGGTACGTGCCGATGGCGCACAGCGCGGGCTTTCGGTCAGGCGGAGCGAGGTTGTGCAGGCGGCGCTGGCACTGGCCGAGTGGTTCGTCGCCTCCGGCGGAGCCAGGGGTGAGAAACGGCGGATGGCGGCTCATCTCGCCGGCGGCGCGAGCGTTCCCGAGACACTTCGCGGCGATGCCGAGCCCCTGGTCCGATCGGCGGACCCTGCGCCTGGCCTCTATCCGGCGGGCGCGATGGTTGGCGTCGTCTTCGGGCAGATGCCGCACCAGACGCTCGGCGATCTTGCCGGGTGTGCGCAGGCTCTTCGCATGACGCCGTGGCGGATGATGCTGGTGGAGGGGATGCGCGAGATGCGCCGTGGGTCGGAACTCGTGACTGAAGCCGGTGATCCCAGGCTGCGCGTGGTCGCCTGCAGCGGCGCACCGCGCTGCGGCGAGGCGCATGCGGATACGCGTATGCTGGCATCGGCGCTCGCGCGGCATATCCCACCCGATGCGCGGCTTCACGTCTCCGGCTGCGCCAAGGGCTGCGCCCATTCCGGTTCTGCGGATGTTACCCTCGTTGGAACAGACGACGGCTTTGATCTGATCCGCCGTGGCACGACGCGGGATGCGCCGGTCATCCGAGGGCTGACCAGTTCATACCTCGTCGTAAATCCCTCCGTGCTGACGGGAGGCCATTGATGCCGCACGTCTACGAGACCGACGGTGCGACGATCTATCGCCAGTCCTTTGCCACCATTCGCTCCGAGGCCGACCTCGCCCGCTTCACGCCGGACGAAGAGCCGGTGGTCGTGCGCATGATCCATGCCGCCGGCATGGTGGGCCTGGAAACACATGTGCGCTTCACACCAGGCATGGCTGCGCGCGCGCGAGCCGCCTTGCAGGATGGCGCGCCGATCCTCTGCGACGCGCGCATGGTGTCGGAAGGAATTACGCGCGCGCGGCTGCCGGCCGGCAATGCCGTCATCTGCACGCTTGGTGATATCAAGGTACCGGCACTCGCGCAATCGATGCGCAACACGCGCTCCGCGGCGGCGCTCGAGCTGTGGCGGCCGCATCTGGGCGGCGCCATTGTCGCGATCGGCAATGCGCCGACGGCGCTGTTTCATCTGCTCAACATGCTGGAGGACGCCGATTGCCCAAGGCCGGCGGCGATCATCGGCTGTCCGGTCGGCTTTGTCGGCGCGGCGGAATCCAAGGCGGCATTGATGGCTGAGCCCCCGGTGCCGGCGCTGACGGTCGAGGGACGGCTCGGTGGTTCGGCGATCACGGTTGCCGCCGTCAATGCGCTGGCGAGCCGGAGCGAATAGCGATGGGGCGTATCATCTGCTGCGGGCTCGGCCCAGGCGATCCGGACCTGATGAGCGTGCGCGCCGACCGCATGGTGCGTGCCGCGAAGCATGTCGCCTATTTCCGCAAAAAGGGGCAGCCGGGGCAGGCGCGCCGCATCGTCGAAGGCTTGCTCGCCGCTGACGTCAGCGAATATCCGATGGAATATCCGGTTACCACGGAAATCGCGTTCGACAGTCCGGACTACGCGCGGCTGCTGGCTGACTTCTATGACGAATGGGCCGAGCGCCTGGCGCGATTTGCGCGCGCGATCGACATCGTCGTGCTCTGCGAGGGCGATCCCTATTTCTATGGCTCGTTCATGCATCTGCATGCGCGGCTGCAGGGGCGTGTCGAGCTCGAGGTGATCGCCGGCATTCCCGGCATGGTCGGCTGCTGGAATTCGGTGGGCCGGCCGATTGCGCTGGCTGACGATGTGACGACCGTTCTGATGGGGACGCTGCCGGAGCCGGAACTCGCCGACCGGATGCGCAGCTCCGACGCGCTGGTCGTGATGAAGACCGGTCGCAATCTTCCGAAGATCCGCCGCGCGCTGGCATCCGCGGGGCGCCTCGATGATGCGTGGCTCGTCGAACGCGGCACCATGCCGGATCAGCGCGTCGCCCGGCTTGCGGATATCGGCGAGGCCGATTGTCCGTATTTTGCGATCGTGCTGGTGCACGGGCAGGGGCGGCGCAGGGAGGCTGCGCAATGACCGGCACGCTGACCATCGCGGGGCTCGGACCGGGCGATGAGGCGCTGATCACGCCGGAGGTCTCTGCTGCGCTCGCGGCTGCGACCGACATCGTCGGCTATGCGCCCTATGTGACGCGCGTGCCGCCGCGGGCCGGGCTCACGCTGCACCCCTCGGACAATCGCGTGGAGTTGCAGCGCGCCGCTGACGCGTTGCGGCTTGCGTCGGAAGGGGGCCACGTCGTCGTGGTGTCCTCGGGCGATCCCGGCGTGTTCGCGATGGCATCAGCCGTGTTCGAAGCGCTCGAGGATGCGCCGCAATGGCGCGACCTGCCGATCCGCGTTCTGCCCGGCGTGACGGCGATGCTGGCGGCGGCGGCAAGCGCCGGCGCGCCGCTCGGTCATGATTTCTGCGCGATCAACCTCTCCGACAATCTCAAGCCATGGCCGCTGATCGAGAAACGCCTGCGGCTTGCGGCCGAAGCCGACTTCGCGATCGCGATGTACAATCCGCGCTCGGCCAGCCGGCCGGAAGGTTTTGGTCGCGCGCTCGAGATCTTGCGCGAGGCGGGCTGTGACGAGCGGATCGTGGTGTTCGCGCGCGCCGTCAGCACGCCCGAGCAGCGGATCGTGACGGTCGAACTGCGCGACGCGCGGCCGGAGATGGCCGACATGCGGACGCTCGTGATCGTCGGCAATTCGGCGACACGGCGGGTCGGCCGCTGGGTCTATGCGCCGAGGCAGGTCCGATGACCGAGCCATTGCATCACCTCGCGCACGCTCTCCACCCGCGGCCTGTCGGGCAGCGGCGGTCGCGTGATCATGATGACGGGAAGGCCGAGCGCGCGGGCGGCGTCGATCTTGGCGCGCGCGCCGGTTCCGCCGGAGTTGCGGGCGACGATCCACTCGATGCCACGCACGCGCATCATCGCGAGCTCGCCCTCGAGCGTGAAGGGGCCGCGCGACACGATGACGTCCGCGTCGGGCAAGGACAGCGTTTCGTCGGGAGGGTCGACGAAACGCAACGTATAGGCATGTTGCGGCCAGTTGCCGAACGGCGCGATGTGCTGGCGGCCGATCGCGAGGAACACGCGGGCGGGGCTGTCCGGCAAGGCCGTGGCCGCGGATACGACATCCGCGACCTCGATCCAGCGATCGCCGGAAATTTTGTCCCAGGGCGCGCGCTCAAGCGCGATCAGCGGCGTTGTGGTTTGCGCACAGGCAGCGATCGCGTTGCGGCTCATCTCGGCCGCGAAAGGATGCGTCGCGTCGATCACATGCGTGATGGCTTCGCGACGCAGATATTCGGCAAGACCGCTGGCGCCGCCGAAACCACCGCTGCGGACCGGCAATGGCTGGTCGGCCGGCGCGCGGGTGCGGCCGCCATAGGAATAGACCGCGTCGATGCCCGCGCGCGCGATCGCAACGGCAAGCAAATTGGCGTCGGCCGTTCCGCCCAGGATCAGGGCGCGCATCATGGGTAATCCCTGGTTGACTATCATCGGTATCGGCGAAGATGGCCTTGCCGGCCTCTCCGACGCAAGCCGAAAGGCGCTTTCCGAAGCCGAAGCGGTTTTCGGCGGCGAGCGGCACCTCGCGCTCGCCGGCATCGCCGACCGCGGCCGTGCCTGGCCGGTGCCGTTCGATGCCAACATCGTGCTTGAAGGCCGGGGT
This sequence comes from Bradyrhizobium sp. BR2003, assembly GCF_009720285.1. Taxonomy (NCBI): domain Bacteria; kingdom Pseudomonadati; phylum Pseudomonadota; class Alphaproteobacteria; order Hyphomicrobiales; family Nitrobacteraceae; genus Bradyrhizobium; species Bradyrhizobium sp. BR2003. Next base: position 42,962 of record NZ_SMYJ01000021.1, on the reverse strand, counting down.
CGTCCGACGGTGGTGCTCGCGTCCGGCGATCCGTTCTGGCATGGCGTCGGCGGAACCCTTGTCGAGAAGCTACGGCCCGGCGAATGGGTCGCGTACTCCGCACCGTCGACGTTCTCACTGGCTGCCGCTCGTTTGGGCTGGCGTATCGAGCATGCTGTCTGTCTCGGTCTTCATGCCGCACCGTTCGAACGGCTGTTACCGCATCTGGCGCGCGATGCACGGATCATCTGCCTAGTGCGCGACGGCAAGGCGGCGTCCGATCTCGCGCGCTGGCTGACGGAGCGTGGTTGGGGGGCGTCGGCAATGTGGACGCTTGCGGCTCTTGGCGGACCGCGTGAATCGATCACGCAGCATCGCGCCGACAATTATTTGGAGGAGTCGGGCGACAGCCTCGTCACGGTTGCGCTGGAGGCGAAGGGAGGACAAGGGATCGCACGCAGCTCGGGTCTTGCCGATGCTCTCTTTGTGCATGACGGGCAACTGACAAAGCGGCCGGTCCGCGCGCTTGCGCTGTCGGCGCTTGCGCCGCGGCCCGGTGAGCGGCTGTGGGATGTCGGCTCGGGCTCGGGCTCGATCTCGGTCGAATGGGCGCTGCGTGGTGGGACGGCGATGGCCGTCGAAACCCGCAGCGAACGCGCCGCCAACATCCGAAGCAATGCGGCGAGCTTCGGCTTGACTCACCGCATCTCCGTCATCGAGGGCGAGGCGCCCGGCATTCTATCGGGTCTCGAAGCACCCGATGCCGTGTTCATCGGTGGCGGCCTCGATACCGCAATGTTCGGTGCGATCTGGTCGCGGATAGCGCCAGGAACGCGGTTGGTTGCGCATGCGGTAACCCTGGAAACCGAGGCGCTGCTCTCCGATCTGCACCAGCGTCATGGCGGCGAATTGATGCGCCTCGAAATCGCGCAGGCCGAGCCATTGGGCCGCTATCGCGCCTGGAAGGCCGCGCGGCCGATCGTGCAGTGGAGCGCGCTCCGATGAAGGTCGCGGGTCTCGGATTCAGGCGCGATGCCGGCGTCGCATCCTTGCGTGACGCACTCGACGCGGCCGGCGGTTCCGACGGCCTTGCGGCAATTGCAACGGTGAGTGACAAGGCCGATGCGGCGGCATTGAGAGATTTGGCGCGGGAACTGGGGTTGCCGGTCCGGAGCATTCCCGCCGGGATCCTGGCTGAGATAAAGACTGCAACGCAATCCGAGCTCATCAAGTCGAGATTCGGAACGGGCTCGGTCGCCGAAGCTGCGGCGATAGCTGCGGCGGGGCGCGGTGCGCGCCTGATCTCGGCCAGGGCCGCGTCACAGGATCGGATGGCCATTGCGGCGATCGCGGAAGGAGACGGCGAATGACGGTGCATTTCATCGGCGCAGGTCCCGGTGCTGCCGATCTCCTGACCCTGCGCGGGCGCGATCTGATCGCCTCTTGCCCGGTTTGTCTCTATGCCGGATCGCTGGTGCCAGCAGGTGTGTTGGCGCATTGCCCGCCGGATGCGCGCATCGTCAACACCGCGCCGCTCTCGCTCGACGAGATCATCGCCGAGATCGCTGCCGCGCATGCGGACGGCAAGGACGTCGCGCGGCTGCATTCGGGCGATCTCTCGATCTGGTCGGCGATGGGCGAGCAACTGCGCCGATTGCGAGCATTGCAGATTCCGTATTCGGTCACGCCCGGGGTGCCGGCCTTCTCGGCGGCCGCGGCGGCGCTGGAGGCCGAGCTTACGCTGCCGGCCCTTGCGCAATCGGTGGTGCTGACGCGCACGCCGGGCCGGGCGAGCGCGATGCCTGATGGCGAGACGCTCGCAGCGTTTGCCGCGACCGGCGCGGTGCTGGCGATCCATCTTTCGATCCATCTGCTCGACAAGGTCATGGCCGAGCTCACGCCGCACTACGGCACGGATTGCCCGGTTGCGATCGTCTGGCGCGCGAGCTGGCCGGACCAGCGCATCGTGCGCGCCACGCTCGCGACGCTCGATAGTGCCGTCGGCCCCAAGCTCGAACGCACTGCGCTCATTCTGGTCGGCAAGACGCTCGGCGCGGACGAATTCGCCGAGAGCCGTCTCTATGCAGCCGACTACGACCGCCGCTACCGTCCAGTCGGGGCGGCGCCGCGTTTTCCGGAATCGTCGCCGGAATCATCGCAATGACCGCGGGGCTCGTCATCTCTGCGCCGGCATCCGGTGTCGGCAAGACGACGCTAACACTGGCGTTGGCGCGCGCCTATCGCAATCGCGGTGTGAGGGTGCAATGCCTCAAGAGCGGTCCTGATTACATCGATCCAGCCTTTCACGCGGTCGCCACGGGACGCGCGTCGGTCAACATCGATAGCTGGGCGATGGCGCGCGAAGCGATCGCGCATTTGGCAGGCCGCGGCGCGGACGCCGATCTCGTGCTGGCGGAAGGCTCGATGGGACTGTTCGACGGCGTCGCCGCGCGTGGCGTCTCGGGGACCGGCGCCACCGCCGACATCGCCGAGATGATGGCGTGGCCGGTGCTGCTGGTGATCGATCCCTCCGGTCAGGCGCAGACGGCGGCGGCGGTCGCGGCGGGATTGCGTGATTTTCGCGGCGGCGTACGGCTTGCCGGCGTCGTCCTCAATCGCGTCGCGAGCGCGCGGCATGAAGCCCTGGTGCGCAATGCCATGGCAGGCGCGGGCATTCCGGTATTGGGAGCGCTGCCGCGCCACGCCGAGATCGCCTTGCCGAAGCGTCACCTCGGCCTGGTACAGGCCGAAGAGCAGGCTCAAATCGACGGTCTGATTGACGAAGCCGCCCGCTTCGTCGTCGAGCATGTCGATCTCGACGCCGTGCTGCGATCGGCGCGCGTTTGGGCGCCGCAATCCGCCGTGCGCGGCATGGACATCACGCCGCCCGGCCAGCGCATCGCGCTCGCGCGCGACGCGGCGTTCTCCTTTGTCTACCCGCATATGCTGGAAGCCTGGCGCGCGGCCGGCGCTGAGATCGTGCCGTTCTCGCCGCTTGCCGACGAAGGCCCCGATCCGGACGCCGATGCGTGCTGGCTGCCCGGCGGCTATCCCGAACTGCATGCCGGCCGGCTTGCAGCCAACAGACGATTTCATGCGCAGCTCCGCGCCTTCACGGAAACGCGGCCGGTGCATGGCGAATGCGGGGGGTACATGGTGCTGGGCGCCGCGTTGACCGATGCCGACGGCGTGCGCCATGAGATGGCAGGCTTGCTCGGCCTCGAGACGAGCTATGCCAAGCGCCGCATGCATCTGGGCTACCGGCTCGCCGAGCTTGCCGCACCGATGCCCGGCCACGGCGCGGGCGCACGGCTGCGCGGCCACGAGTTTCACTATTCGACGATCATCGCGCAGCCCGACACGCCGCTCGCGGTGGTGCGAGATGCGACCGGCGCGATCGTTGCGGAAACCGGATCGCGGCGCGGCTGTGCGACGGGTACATTCTTCCATCTGATCGCGGAGGACCGGTGAGCGGATTCGTATCCTTCGTCTCGGCCGGTCCGGGCGATCCCGAACTCCTGACGGTGAAAGGCGCCGCGCGGCTGCGCGAGGCCGATGTGGTGCTCTATGACGATCTTGCCTCGGGCGCGATTCTCGATCTCGCGCGCGCCGGCGCCAATCTCGTCGCGGTCGGCAAGCGCGCCGGCCGCCTGTCGGCGAAGCAGCACCATGTCAGCCGCCTGCTGGCCGATTACGCTGCCGCCGGCGTGCGGGTCGTGCGGCTGAAATCCGGCGACGCCGGCATTTTTGGACGGCTCGAGGAGGAGATCGAAGCGCTGCGCGCGGCCGGCATCGGCTACGAGATCATTCCCGGCGTGACCTCGGCCTCGGTTGCCGCCGCGCAGGCCGGCATTCCGCTGACGCGCCGGCTGACCTCGCGCCGGGTCCAGTTCGTGACCGGCGCCGATGTGACGGGCGAATTGCCCGCGGACCTGAACTGGGCGGCGCTGGCCGATCCGGAAGCGACCACCGTCGTCTATATGGGGCGGCGGACCTTCCCGGCATTGGCCGCAAAGCTGATCGCGGACGGCCTCGCGCCCGACACGCCCGCGCTGCTGGCGGAATCGCTCGGCCACGCCGATGAGCGGCTGCTTCGCACCACGATCGCGGCGCTCGCCGAACAGCTCGCGCATGCCGGCGCGGCCACGGCGGCTGCTGTGATCCTGTTCGGCGCGCTGGCGCCGGAACGAGGGTGACGCGGCCATGTTGACGCTGTCCCTGATCGGTATCGGTTGTGGTGATCCCCGGCAGCTCACTTTGGCTGCGAGCGCCGCGATCAATGCCGCCGACCTGATCTTGATCCCGCGCAAGGGGACGGCGAAGTCGGATCTCGCCGAACTGCGTCGCACGATCTGCGCGGACGCGTTGAGCAATGCCCGCACACGCATTGCCGAATTCGACCTGCCGGTGCGTGACGCCGGCGAAGAGGATTATCGCAAGGGTGTGGACGATTGGCATGATGCGATCGCCGCGTCCTGGTCGCAGGAAATCGCGCGCAACCTCGGCGGGGAGGGACGGGTCGCCCTGCTGATCTGGGGCGATCCCTCGCTCTACGATTCGAGCCTGCGGATTGCGCGCCGGCTCGATCCGTTGCCATCGATCGAAGTGATCCCGGGCATCACGTCGATCCAGGCGCTGTGCGCGGCGCATGCGCTGCCGCTCAATGAGATCGGCGAACCGTTCCTCGTGACGACCGGCCGACGGCTGCGCGAGGCTGGCTGGCCGCCCGGCGTCGACACCGTGGTCGTGATGCTCGACGGCGGCGCCGCCTTCCAGACCCTGGATGCTGCCGGGCTGCAAATCTGGTGGGGCGCCTATCTCGGCATGCCCGATCAGATCACCATGGCGGGGGAGCTGGCGGAGGTCGGCCCTCGCATCGTCGCCGCGCGACGGGAGGCACGTGAGCGGCACGGCTGGATCATGGACAGCTATGTCCTGAAGCGGAGATTGTGATCCAGACTTTGCTCCGGCATTCCATGCAGGCGGCAGCTAGGTCTTCAATCCGCGAATCGAAGGTTGGATGGTCAGGCGGTAGGCGACGAGCCTGTCGCCATCGAACTGCTCGAGGGTCGTCTCGCAGACCGGGCAGCGATACTCGCCCTTGCTTCCAGATCCGGACGCCAGCTCAAGGCGTCGGAATCCGGCCCCGCAGCGCGGGCATGTGACGTCGTCCTTCTTCATCAACTCACCCCAGAACAACACCGGCGTTCCTTCTTAGCGCAGACCGCGCGGCGGAACTATGTTCATGGCCGGAGAGCCAGGGATCATTCATGCACGCATGGAAGCGGCATTGCGTCGTCGTCTAGCGGACGGCAGCGCAGCCGAACGCGCGGAGCGGGTGGCCGATTCCAACGCATTGTGCAAGTTCGGCAATAGGTTATGGCTCGGCCTTAAAGAGCAAGGGCTGCCGGATCTGCGCAACGGCAATGACCACCATGTCGCTGTGTTCGAGAGATGCTGCGTCTGCTCAGTCCCATGCGCGACCGCCGGTGCGCATGGAGCCCACCGGCGATCAGTCGCGATCGGCTGAAGCCATCTATTGCCTGATCAAACGAACCACGTCCTGCCTCAGCAGGTAGAGCGAGACGGCGAGCAGGACGACATCCTTCATCAGGAAGGGTACGTTTCCGGTCATTGCCGGGAAGCCTCCGGCCGCAACGTCCCAGCCATCAGGCATGAACGGGATGATGGTGACGGTTGCGATAAAGGTGCCGGTCGAGCCGAGGGCGCCGAGTACGCCGAGCCGCTTGTCCCAGAACCCTGCCAACAGCAGCGAGCCGAACGTCCACTCCGAGGCGCCGAGGAAGTAGCTGGCGCCGGCATGGCCGAAGGCCGGATACAGCCACCAGATCAGCGGCCCGTTGCTGATGAACGGGACCAGCCGTTCGAATTCGTACGGAAACCACTTCTGGTAGCCGAAGAACAGGAACATGATCACCATCGCGGCCCTGACGACGTGGTAGTCGAGATCGTCGGCGAGCAGGCCGGATCGATGAAGCGCGCGAACGACCGGATTTTGCGTCGTGTCGGAAAACTGAGCGGTGTTGGAAAGCGCAGTCATGGTCGTCATCCTTCCAATCGACTGACTTCGGTCGCTTCACGCGACGGCAGGGAAGTCGATGTCGGTGTCGTTGATACGGTTGAAAACGTTGGTGAAGACGATGGTCGCGAACGCCAGGCTGATCTCGACCAATTGGGCGTCGCTGTAGCCGGCGGCCTTGATCGCGGCGAAGTCCTCGTCGCTGACGGTGCCGCTCGACTGCGCGAGCTTGCGGACGAAATGGATCAGCGTGTCTTGCCTGGCATCACCGGTCAGCGCGCCGTCGCGGATCTGCTTCAGTGCGTCGGTCTTCACGCCGGCGAGCTTGGCGAGATGAGAATGCGCGGCGACACAGTAGTCGCAGCCGCCTGCGGCGCTGATCACGAGCTTGATGATCTCCCGATCGCGCTTGGACAGACTGCCGCCGGCGAGCACGGCATCGGCGGCGAGCATCGACTTGAGCGCGGCCGGGCCGTGGGCGGCGATCGCCGCATAGGCGTTGGGGACGCTGCCGGCTGCCTTCTTGATCTGGGCGTAGGCTTGGCCCGACGGGCCGGTGTCGGTTTCGAGATTGGGGACTGAAAGACGAGACATGGTGGCACTCCTTGTTGGGGTGGTGAACGATTGCGGAGTGACAATAGGATTGAGATTTGAGACATTGAATGTTCATATTGCTCGATTATATGCTCAATCGTCTCATAAGCTACGCCTCGGGGGATTGGCCATGGATTGGCTCAGCCGGCTATTCGAGATGATGCCGGTGCGCGGGCGGCTCGATATTCGCTGCAGCTACAGTGTCCCCTGGCGCATCGAGCAGGGTCCGGGCGTGACCAACGAGATCCCCTATCATGCGGTGCTTGCCGGCTCGGCGATCCTGGACGATCCCGCGGGCGGCCGCCCATTGCTGCTGAAAACCGGCGACATCCTTCTGCTGCCCGGCAACCCGCGACACGTGATGCATGACGGCAGCGGGGCGGCACCGCTGCCGCCACGCAACCGGGCGGCACAGAATTTCACGATCAGCGAAAACCTCGGGTCGGACGAGCGGCTTGACCTGTTGTGCGGGCACTTCGCGATCGCATCCCCGCACGACCGTCTGTTGCGCAGTTACCTTCCGCCGCGTCTTGTCGTGCATGCCGGCGCGCGTACGGGAAAGGGGACGGCGGCGCAACTCGCCGGACTGGTGTCGCTGATGCGCAGCGAAACGGCCGACGATCATCTGGGCGGCCGCGCCATGCTGGACGCGCTGTCCACGGCGATGTTTGCGCTCGTGCTGCGGCTCGCGAGCGAGAGCGATGACGGCTCTCGCGGTCTGCTCGCGCTGGTCGGCGATCCCCGCCTTGCACCGGCGGTGGCGGCCATGTTCAACCAGCCCGCGCGCGCATGGTCGCTGCCGGAGCTTGCGCGTCTTTGCAACATGTCACGCGCCACGCTGGCACGGCAGTTTCAGGAGAAGCTCGGACGATCGCCCAGCGATCTGCTCACCGATATCAGGATGACGCTTGCGGCGAACGAGTTGAAGAAATCATCGCTGTCGACCGGCGCCGTTGCGGAGATGGCCGGCTACCAGTCCGAGGCCGCCTTTCAGCGCGCCTTCAAGAGCCACATGGGCGTGACGCCGGCGCAGTGGCGAAAGGCGCGGCCGCCGGAACAGGAGGTGTCGCTGGAATCTGCTGCACCGGCTGATCGGAATGGCAGTTCGTCGGCAGTGGGTGCGTAGCGTCCCCGCGCCTTGCGCACGTTTCGGTGCGTGGGGCGCAGCGTGCGTTCGATCAAGACTTGCGATGCCTTGCGTTGACCGCGATCGCGGCGGCGGCGGTGCGGTTCTCGACGCCGAGCTTGGCGTAGATCTGCTCGAGGTGCTTGTCGACGGTGCGCGGGCTGAGGCCGAGGATCTGCGCGATGTCGCGGTTGGTCTTGCCCTTGGAGAGCCAGGACAGCACCTCGCCCTCGCGGGTGGTCAGGCCGAGCTCGCTGGAGAACTCGGCCGGCAAGTCGCCGCTGGTGTCCTTCGCAAGCCGCAATAGGAATTCATTGGGCCCGAGCTTGCCCATATATTGCAGCCGAAGCTGCTCGTTGCCGGGGAATGACGCCACGGTCGCTGTCTTCTTTCCTGTGCCGCCCTTCTGCGCCTGCTCGAGCCATTGCGGCATCGGATCCGGCAGCGCGAAATTGTCGGCGGCGTCGGCGAGCGTATCCGACAGCAGTCGCTGTGCCTGCGGCGTCGCCCACAACAGCGCGCCGGCGCTGTTCACGGCGAGCAGATAGCGGCCGGAGACGTCGAGCGCCGCGCGGGCACTCTGCGTCATCCGCGCATTGGCGAGATGGACCCGGATGCGCGCCAGCATCTCCTCGACCACGATCGGCTTGGTCACATAATCGACGCCGCCGGCCTCCAGCCCGCGCACGATATGCTCGGTTTCGGCGAGGCCCGTCATGAAGATGATCGGCACGCCGTCGAGCCCTGCGTCGCGCTTCAGCCGCCGGCAGGTCTCGAAACCGTCCATGCCGGGCATCACGGCATCGAGCAGCACGATATCGGGCGTGATCTGGTCGACGATGCGCATCGCCGAGGCGCCGTCGAGCGCCACCATCACGGTCATGCCGGCGCCGTCGAGCGCGTCGGTCAGCAGGCGCAACGTCTCGGGCGAGTCGTCGACGACGAGCGCAACGTCGCGCTTCTTCTGTTCAATGGTCATAGCTGTGCAATGTCTTCAACGTCGCCATATATTGATCGAGATCGAACCGGTCGATCAGCGTGCGCATCTGGCTGACGAAATCGGCATGTTCGGGACACTCATTGCCGATCTCGTCGAGCTTGAGCTGAATCGCCCTGACATAGCCGAGCTGGCCGAGGCTGATCAGCTCTTCGACATATTTCACCGGCGGCCGCGAACCACTCTCGGGCTTCCATTGCGGAGGCGGGGCCGGCTCGGCTTCATACTGCCACTCGATCTTGAGCAATTGGCGGATGGTCTCGAGCAGCCGCGGAATGTCGATCGGCTTCATCAGGTAGCCGTCGTGGAACGGTTGCGCCAGCGGCGCGCCATGGGCCTCCAGCGCGCTGGCCGAGATCATCAGGATGCGTGCCTGGTGATGGCCTTCGGAGCGCAAGGTTTCGGCGACCGTCCAGCCGTCCATGCCAGCCATCGAGATATCGAGCAGGAACAGGTCCGGCCGGCAATGCTGCGCGAGGGCAAGACAGCCTGGCCCGTCCGGCGCGCTGAGCAGGATGAAGCCGAGCGGCGTCAGGATCTCGCGCAACAGGTCGCGGTGGGTCGGGTCGTCGTCGGTGATCAGGATGGTCTTGCGCGGACCGTGATAGCCGTACACGGGAGCATCGACCGGCGCATCGCGGCGTGGATTGGTGACCTCCGACAGCAGCAGCTTGACGCGGAACGTGCTGCCGGTGCCGACCGTGCTCAAAACCTTGATGTCGCCGCCCATCACACCCGCGAGCAGGCGGCTGATGGTGAGCCCGAGTCCGGTGCCGGTCTGCGGCTGGGTGACGCCAAGCGCGCCACGCTCGAACGGGGCGAAGATCCGTTCGAGATCGTCGGGCTGGATGCCCGGTCCGGTATCGATCACCTCGAACTCTGCGACCGGGCTGCGGTAATGCACCACGAACTGCACCTGGCCGGATTGCGTGAACTTGATCGCATTCGACAGCAGGTTGATCAGGATCTGCCGCAGCCGCTTCTCGTCGGCATAGACCACGACCGGCAGCACAGCCGGCCGTTTGAACACGAAGTCGATGCCCTTGGCTGCCGCCTGCAGGCGGAACATGCCGACCAGCTGCTCGAGGAAATCGTTCAGCCGAACCTCGTCGCGCGACAGGTAGAGACGGCCGGCCTCGATCTTGGAGATATCGAGGATGCCGTCGATCAGGCCCGAGAGATGATCGGCGCTGCGGCGGACCACGCGCACCTGCTCGCGCGGCCGCACCTGCAGGCTGTCGTCCTGCTCCAATAGCTGCGCGTAGCCGGAGATCGCATTCAGCGGCGAACGAAGTTCGTGACTGAGGCCCACGACGTACCGGCTCTTGGCGAGATTGGCTGACTCCGCGACCTCCTTGGCGCGCTGCAGTTCGGCATCGGTGCGCTTGTGGGCGTCGATTTCCTGGATCAGCAGCGTGGTCTGCCGGCGTGTTTCCGCTTCCGCGGCGCGCCGGCTCTGTTGCGCCAGCACGAACAGCCAGGCGACGACGCCGATGATGAGGGTCAGCGCAAAGAACACCTTCCAGAGCACGTCGGCCAATAATTCGTTGGCATGCACGCCCGCCGTAGTCTGCAGGTAGATCAGGCCGAGCACCAACGCCACGAGGCCGGCGGAGACCGCGAACACGCCGAGATAATGCCCGAGCTGCGAGTTGATGCGGGCATAGATCGGCTGCGGCATCACTTTGCCCAACGCATCCGACACCTGCGCACCGATCCGGCCATGCGGCTTGCAGAGGTCATGGCAGCGTGCGTCGAGCGAGCAGCACAGCGAGCAGATCGGGCCGGCATAGGCGGGGCAGGAAGCCATGTCCTCGGGCTCGAACGCATGCTCGCAGATACAGCACTGGATCGACTCGATGTTCTGCCAGCTCCGCTTCGGCTTGCGGGCGATGTAGTACTTGCCGTCGGTGGCCCAGGCGATCAGGGGAGCCGTGACGAATGCGACCGCAAGCGCCACGAAGGCTGACAGCGCCTTCGCGGTCGGGCCGAACAGGCCGTAGAACGCGCTGATCGAGACCACGGTCGCGATCGTCATCGCGCCGACGCCGACCGGATTGATATCGCAGAGATGAGCGCGCTTGAACTCGATGTGCTGCGGCCGCAAGCCGAGCGGCTTGTTGATGACGAGATCGGCCACCAGCGCGCCGACCCACGCGATCGCGACGTTGGAGTAGAGCGCGAGCGTCTGCTCCAGCGCCTTGTAGACGCCGATCTCCATCAGCAGCAGCGCGACGACGACGTTGAACACCAGCCACACCACGCGGCCGGGATGCGAGTGGGTGAGGCGGGAGAAGAAATTCGACCAAGCGATCGAGCCGGCATAGGCGTTGGTGACGTTGATCTTGACCTGCGACAGGATCACGAACGTCCCGGTCAGCGCCATCGCCAGATCCGGCTGCGACAGCACATAGCGGAACGCCTCGAGGTACATGTTGGCGGGCTCCGCCGCGTGCTCGGCCGAGACGCCGTGGCTGAGCGCGAAGAAGGCGAGGAACGAGCCGGCCAGCAGCTTGAGCGCGCCGAGCACGATCCAGCCCGGACCGGCGCTCAGCAGCGCGATCCACCAGGCCTTACGCGAGGTGCGGCGGTCGCGCGGCAGAAAGCGCAGGAAGTCGACCTGCTCGCCGATTTGCGCCACCAGCGCGAATACCACGGAGGCTGCGGTGCCGAACAGCAGCAGATCGAGATTCCCTGCGGGATCGCCGTGATCGCCGGCGAATTTGCGCCATTCGGTGAACGAATGCGGATTGGCCCAGGCGATCGCCGCGAACGGCATGATGTGCAGGATGATCCACAGCGGCTGGGTCCAGAGCTGGAAGCGGCTGATCAGCGTGATGCCGTAGATGACAAGCGGAATGATCACGACCGCGCTGATCAAATAGCCGACCGGCCGCGGGATGCCGAAGCACATGTCGAGCGCGCTGGCGAGGATCACCGCCTCGATCGCGAAGAAGATGAAGGTGAAGGAGGCGTAGATCAGCGAGGTGATGGTCGAGCCGATATAGCCGAAGCCGGCGCCGCGGGTGAGCAGATCGATGTCGATACCGCTTTTCGCGGCATGGTAGGCGATCGGCAGTCCGCAGAGGAAGATGATGACGCTGACGACCAGGATCGCGGCGGAGGCATTCATTGCGCCGTAGTTCAGCGTAATGGTGCCGCCGATCGCCTCCAGCGCAAGGAACGAGATCGCCCCGAGCGCGGTGTTGGCAACCCGGGCGGCTGACCAGCGCCGCGCGCTCTTGGCGGTGAAGCGCAGCGCGTAGTCTTCCAGCGTCTGGTTGGCGACCCATTGATTGTATTGGCGCCTGACGCGGTCTATCCGCTGCCGCCCTGCCACTCGTTTGAACTCCTGGTCCACGATGCGCTGATCGCGGGCAAATCCCGTACCAAAAACCTACGTCGCTATTTTGCGGTGCAGTATACGCGATCTCACGTATCAGTGCGCTGCACAAAAGTGAGCAATCCTAGCCTCATCAATAAGCGTTCTCGAACCAATGGGGTGCTCATGTCAGACGATACAAAACCAGGACTGCCGTCTCCGCTCCGCCGCAAGCTCTTGATGGGAATGGCCGCTTTGCCGGCCATGTCGATGCTGGGCCGTCCGGCATTTGCCGACGTTCCTGCAACCTCTGCGGTCAACACCACCGGTCTTGCAGTCACTGATAGCGAAGTCACGGTCGGCATCCTGCATTCCGTGACCGGCACCATGGCGATCTCCGAGACCGGGTCGGTCGAGGCCGAGAAGCTCGCGATCGAGCAGATCAACGCCGCCGGCGGCGTGCTCGGCCGCAAGATCAAGTTCATCCAGGAGGACGGCGCCAGCGACTGGCCGACCTTCGCGGAAAAGGCCAAGAAACTGCTGGTCAACGACAAATGCGCGGCCGTGATGGGCTGCTGGACCTCGGCCTCGCGCAAGGCGGTGCTGCCGGTGTTCGAGCAGTACAACGGCATGCTGTACTACCCGACGTTCTATGAAGGCCTCGAGCAGTCCAAGAACGTCATCTACACCGGCCAGGAGGCGACGCAGCAGATCATCGCCGGCCTCGACTGGGTCAACAAAACCAAGGGCGCCAAGAGCTTCTACCTGCTCGGCTCGGACTACATCTGGCCGCGCACCTCGAACAAGATCGCGCGCAAGCACATCGAGAACCATCTGCAAGGCTGCAAGGTGGTCGGCGAGGAATACTTCCCGCTCGGCTCGACCCAGTTCAACTCGGTCATCAACAAGATCAAGCTGACCAAGCCGGACGTGATCTACGCGATCATCGTCGGCGGCTCGAACGTCGCATTCTACAAGCAGCTGAAAGCGGCCGGCATCGACCTGTCCAAGCAGACGCTGCTCACGATCTCGGTCACCGAGGACGAGATCGACGGTATCGGCGGCGAGAACATCGCCGGCGCCTATGCCTGCATGAAGTACTTCCAGTCGCTCGACAATCCGAACAACAAGGCTTTCGTGCCCGCCTTCAAGAAAATGTGGGGCGAGAAGACCGTGATCGGCGACGTCACGCAGGCTGCCTATCTCGGTCCGTGGCTGTGGAAGTTGACGGTGGAGAAGGCCGGCTCCTTCGACATCGACAAGGTGGCGGCGGCGTCGCCCGGCGTCGAGTTCAAGGGCGCGCCGGAAGGTTACGTCCGGATCCACGAGAACCATCACCTCTGGTCGAAGACCCGCGTCGGGCGCGCCAAGGCCGACGGCCAATACGAGCTGATCTACGAGACCGCCGATCTCGTCGAGCCGGATCCGTTCCCCAAGGGCTACCAGTGAGCCAGTAGCCCGCATGAGCGGAGCGATATGCGGGATCGCACCGGGTATCGCTGCCGCTCACCCGGGCTACGGAGCTTCCAATGTATCGTGGCGTGGACGTCACCGTCCACGCCACGGAACCAGCGTCGCTTGACCGGCGGCGCGTGCCCCTTGGACTGGAGGACATCATGTTCGGCGACTATTCGATCAGCGATCTCGGCGCCATCCTTGCGATGCAGGGATTTGCCGGGCTCATCCTGTTCTCCGTCTACGTGCTGATGGCGCTCGGGCTTGCCATCATCTTCGGCCAGATGGGCGTCATCAACATGGCCCATGGCGAGTTCATGATCCTGGGGGCCTACGTCACCTGGATGACGTCGAACGCCGTGCAGCACGTCGCGCCCTGGCTGTTCCCCGGCTACTTCTTCATCGCAATGATCCTGGCGTTCATCGCCTCCGGCGCGCTCGGCATGCTGGTCGAGTGGGCGCTGATACGCCATCTCTACAAGCGTCCGCTCGACACGCTGCTGGCGACCTGGGGTCTCAGCCTGATCCTGCAACAGGCCTATCGCTCGATCTTCGGCGCGCGCGAGGTCGGCGTCGAACTGCCGGAATGGATGATGGGCTCCTGGCAGGCGACCGACTCCATTCAGATCCCGATCAACGGCATGTTCGTGATGGGATTGACCATCCTGATCACGATCGCGGTCGCCTATGTGCTGTTCTGGTCAAGCTGGGGCAAGCAGGTGCGCGCCGTGGTGCAGAACCGCGTGATGGCGGGCGCCGTCGGCATCAATACCGAGAAGGTCGATCGTTACACCTTTGGCCTCGGCTGCGGCATCGCCGGCATCGCGGGCTCGGCCTTCACCATGATCGGCTCGACCGGACCGACCGCCGGCCAGCTCTACATCGTCGACACCTTCCTGGTCGTCGTGTTTGGCGGCGCCGCTTCGCTGTTCGGCACCATCGCCTCCGCCTTCTCGATCTCGCAGACCCAATCGACGCTGGAATTCTTCCTGTCGGGATCGATGGCCAAGGTGATCACGCTGCTGACGATCGTCGCGATCCTGATGGTGCGTCCTCAGGGGCTCTTCGCGCTCAAGGTCCGCAAATAAGAACAAGCAGGCTGGTCATGATCATCAACTCGCGCTTTTTCAATCGCTCCGAACTGCTCGGCTTCCTTGCGCTCGCGGTGCTGCTGTTTCTCGTCCTGCCGCTGTCGCTCGATATCTTCCGCCTCAACCTGGTCGCCAAATATTTGACCTATGCCTTCGTCGGGATCGGCCTCGTGCTGTGCTGGGGCTATGGCGGCATCCTGAGCCTGGGGCAGGGCGTGTTCTTCGGCCTCGGCGGCTACTGCATGGCGATGTACCTCAAGCTCGAGGCGTCTTCGGTCGCGAACACCAAGATCCAGTCGACGCCGGGCATCCCCGATTTCATGGATTGGAACCAGCTCACCTCGCTGCCCTTCTTCTGGAAGCCGTTCCACAGCTTCCCGGTAGCGCTGATCGCGATCATCCTGGTGCCGGCGATCTTCTCCTTCATCATCGGCGCTGCGATGTTCAAGCGCCGGGTCGGCGGCGTCTACTTTGCGATCATCACCCAGGCGATCGCGGCGATCATGACCATCCTGATCGTGGGCCAGCAGGGCTACACCGGCGGCATCAACGGGATCACCGACCTGCGAACGCTGCATGGCTGGGATATCCGAACCGATCACGCCAAGTACATCCTCTATTTCGTGGAGGTGGTATTGTTGTTCGGCTGCATCTGCGCCGCGCAGTTCATCCGCCTGACAAAACTCGGGCGCATCCTGGTGGCGATGAGAGAGCAGGAGGATCGCGTGCGTTTCTCCGGTTACAGCGTCGCCAACTTCAAGATCTTCGCGTTCTGCGCCGCGGCCGTGTTCGCTGCGATCGGCGGCGCCATGTTCACACTCGAGGTCGGCTTCATGTCGCCGTCCTTCGTCGGCATCGTGCCGTCGATCGAGATGGTGATCTACACCGCAGTCGGCGGCCGGATGTCGATCTTCGGCGCAGTCTGGGGCGCGCTGCTGGTCAACTTCGCCAAGACCAGTCTCTCGGAGTCCTTCCCGCAGCTCTGGCTGTTCGGCCTCGGCGCGCTGTTCATCGCGGTCGTGCTCGCGTTCCCGAACGGCCTCTCCGGCATCTGGGCGGACCACGTCCAGCCGCGCATCGATCGCCTGTTGGCATCGCGCAAATCGAAATCGGCGGCTGGCCTGATCGCCGACGGCGCACCGGCCGAGTGAGGAGGGATCATCATGCTCGTCGGCCATCAGCCCAAGGACTTCCTGCTCGCGGTCTCCGGTCTCACCGTGTCCTTTGACGGCTTCAAGGCCGTCAACGATCTCTCCTTCTATGTCGAGGAGAACGAGATCCGCGTCATCATCGGCCCAAACGGCGCCGGCAAGACCACGGTGCTCGACCTGATCTGCGGCAAGACAAGGGCGACGTCAGGCTCGATCCAGTTCCGCGGCCAGGAGCTGACCAGGTTGCGCGAGAACGAGATCGTGCAGGCCGGGGTGGGACGCAAGTTCCAGACGCCGTCGGTGTTCGAGGATCTCACCGTGTTCGAGAACCTCGAGATCTCCTTCCCGCGCGGCCGCACCGTGTTCGGCTCGCTCACCTTTCAGCGCGACGACACGGTCAGGCAGCGGGTCGAGGAGGTCGCCAAGATGATCTTCCTGAAGGACAAGCTCAACACCTATGCCGACCAGCTGAGCCACGGCCAGAAGCAGTGGCTCGAGATCGGCATGCTGCTGATCCAGGATCCGGACCTCTTGATGCTCGACGAACCGGTCGCCGGCATGAGCGTCTCCGAGCGCGCCAAGACGGCCGAGCTGCTCAACCGCATCATCAAGGATCGTTCGGTCCTGGTGATCGAGCACGACATGAAGTTTGTCGAGGACATCGCGCACAAGGTCACGGTGCTGCACCAGGGACAGATCCTGTCCGAGGGAACGATGGAGCACGTCAAGAACGATCCGAAGGTCATTGAAGTCTATTTGGGGCATTGACGCATGCTTACGACAGATCGAACCGCGAACTCTCGGTTCACCTCTCCCCGCCGGGGAGAGGTGAAGAGAAGCTTCCCTCTGTAGGAGACCGTCGATGCTGGCAATCAATGATCTTCACGTTGCCTATGGCCAGAGCGAGGTGCTGCATGGCCTCAACGTCTCGGTCGCGCCCAACGAGATCGTCGCGATCATGGGCCGCAACGGCATGGGCAAGACGACGCTGATGAAATCGCTGATGGGTATCCTGCCGGCCAAGAGCGGCAAGGTGACCATGGACGGCACCGAGCTCGGTACGATGAAGAGCTATGAGCGGGTGGCGAAGGGGCTCGCCTACGTCCCTCAAGGCCGCATGATCTTCTCCACCATGACGGTGAAGGAGAACATCGAGACCGGGCTCGTGGTGTCAGGCGGTTCCGAGGTGCCCGGCGACATCTACGAATTGTTCCCGGTGCTGCTCGAGATGAAGGGCCGCCGCGGCGGCAATCTCTCGGGCGGACAACAGCAGCAGCTCGCGATCGCCCGCGCGCTGGCGACCAAGCCCAAGGTGCTGCTGCTTGACGAGCCGACCGAAGGAATCCAGCCGTCGATCATCAAGGACATGGCGCGCACATTGAAGCGGATCCGCGATGAGCGGGGATTGTCGATCGTCGTCTCCGAACAGGTTCTCAGCTTCGCGCTCGACATCGCCGACCGCGTCCTCGTCATCGAGAACGGCGAGATCGTCCGCGACGATCCGCGCGCCAGCGTCGATGCCGCACAGATCTCGAAATATTTGTCCGTCTAACAGAGCGTGATCCGGAAGAGCATGAAGCGGTTTTCCGACAAGATCACGCTCAAACTTTCAACTGTGTAACCCAAGGGGAGCATCTCGATGCCAGATACACTGATCAAGGTCGATCTCAGCAAGTCGGCCTATGAAAACGACAAGATCCACAACCGCTGGCATCCGGAGGTTCCGATCGTCGAGTGGGTCAGCCCCGGCGACGACTTCATCATCGAGACCGTCGACTGGACCGGCGGCTTCATCAAGAACAACGATTCCGCCGACGATGTGCGCGACATCGATCTGTCGATCGTGCATTTCCTGTCCGGTCCGATCGGCGTCAAGGGCGCCGAGCCCGGCGATCTCCTCGTCGTCGACCTGCTCGACGTCGGTCCGTTGAAGGAAAGCCTGTGGGGCTTCAACGGCTTCTTCTCCAAGCAGAACGGCGGCGGCTTCCTCACCGACCACTTCCCGCTGGCGCAGAAGTCGATCTGGGACATCAAGGGCCTCTACACCTCATCGCGCCACGTCCCCGGCGTGAACTTCGCGGGCCTGATCCATCCCGGCCTGATCGGCTGTCTGCCCGATGCCAAGATGCTGGCAGCGTGGAATGCGCGCGAAGCCGAGCTGATCGCGACCAACCCGACCCGCGTGCCGGGCCTCGCCAATCCGCCGTTCGCGCCGACCGCGCATGCCGGCCAGGCAAAGGGGGACGTCAAGGCCAAGATCGGCCTCGAGGGCGCCCGCACGGTGCCGCCGCGCGAGCATGGCGGCAATTGCGACATCAAGGATCTGTCGCGCGGCTCGAAGATCTACTTCCCGGTCTATGTGCCGGGCGGCGGGCTGTCGATGGGCGATCTGCATTTCAGCCAGGGCGACGGCGAGATCACCTTCTGCGGCGCCATCGAAATGGCCGGCTGGCTGCACATCAAGGTCGATCTCATCAAGGACGGCGTCTCGAAATACGGCATCAAGAATCCCGTGTTCAAGCCGTCCCCGATCACGCCGAACTACAAGGACTATCTGATCTTCGAGGGCATCTCGGTCGACGAGGCCGGCAAGCAGCATTATCTCGACGTCCACATCGCCTATCGCCAGGCCTGCCTGAACGCGATCGAATATCTGAAGAAGTTCGGCTACTCCGGCGCCCAAGCCTATTCGATCCTCGGCACCGCGCCGTGCCAGGGCCACATCTCCGGCGTGGTCGACGTGCCGAATGCCTGCGCCACGTTGTGGCTACCGACGGAGATCTTCGACTTCGACGTCATGCCGTCGTCGGCGGGACCGATCAAGCACATCAAGGGTGACGTGCAGATGCCGATCTCGCCCGACAAATGATCCTCTGAGTGATCCCTGCGCGAAGGGTGCGGGACGGCTGCGTATTGGCCGCCCCGCATCCATCGCCGGGCTTCACACGACTGCGCAAGGATACGAAAATGCCGATCTACGAATATCTCTGCAACGACTGCGGCCCGTTCACCGACATGCGGCCGATGTCGGAATGCGACCTGCCGCAGGATTGCCCGCAATGCGAGGCGACGTCGCCGCGCGTGATCCTCACTGCGCCGGCGTTCTTCTGCATGCCCTCGGACAAGCGCAAGGCGCACGCCACCAACGAGCAGAGCCGGCATGCGCCGAAGACGCTCGATCAATACAAGGCGGCGCACGGCCCGGGCTGCGGCTGCTGCTCCACCGGAAAGAAGAAGCCGGCACGGCTGATGACCAAGACCAAGAGCGGCGCCAAGGGCTTTCCGACCGCGCGGCCCTGGATGATCAGCCACTAGAGCGTTTTCGAGCGAAGTGGACACCGGTTCGCGTGAAGAAAACGCGTCAAAACAAGAATCTAGAGCTTCGGTTCTGATTCAATCAGAACCGAAAATGCTCTAGTCGCGGCTGACGCGCCAGATCGTGCCGTTGCCGTCTTCGGAGACCAGCAGTGCACCGTCGCGCGCGACCGTCACGCCGACCGGACGGCCCCAAACCTCATTGTCGCCGATGACGAAGCCGGTGACGAAATCCTCGTATTCGCCGGTCGGCACGCCGTCCTTCAGCCTGATGCGGATGACCTTGTAGCCGGTGCGCTTCGACCGATTCCACGAGCCGTGTTCGGCGGCAAAAGCATCGCCGCGATATTCCGGCGGAAAACTGCTGCCGGTGTAGAAGGTCAGGCCAAGCGACGCCGAGTGGGCCTGCAACAGCACGTCGGGGACTGTCACCTTGTCCTTCAGGTCGGGCCGCGCGCCGGCATGCGCGGGGTCTTCGTTGCCGCCGATGTAGTACCAAGGCCAGCCGTAGAACGCGCCTTCGCGGACCCGTGTCACATAGTCGGGCACAAGATTGTCGCCGCGGCCGTCGCGCTCGTTGGTCGAACACCACGGCGTACCGCTTCCGGGCTGGACCGCAAGTCCGACGCAGTTGCGGATCCCCGTGGCAAACAGCTTCTGGTTCTTGCCGTCGGGATCGAAGGCGAGCACGGCGGCGCGGTCGGTCTCGTCGCCCCAGGCCGCGCCGAGTGCTTGGTCTCGGCTCCAGGCCTCGATGCCCTTCGGCGGGCGGCCCAGCCCCTCGCCTGCATTGCCGGCGGAGCCGACCGACACCAGCATCCGCTTGTCGTCCGGCGTGAACACGATATCACGCGTGGAATGGCCGTAGCCGTGCGGCAGCCGGGCGACGATCGTCTCGGGCTTTCCCGACGCCTTGAGATCGCCGTTACGGTAGGCAAAGCGCACGACGCTGTCGGTGTTGGCGACATAGAGCCATTGCGGAGCGTCACCGCTCGGGAAGAATGCGATGCCGAACGGCTGGTTCAATCCGGTTGCGTAGACTTCATTGGTCGCAGGCCTGGCAGCACCATCGGCGCTGCGCAGAATACGAATGCGGCCCGAGCCGGTTTCCACGACGAAGATATCGCCATTGGGCGCGGTCCGGATGATTCGTGGGCCGCTGAGCCCGCTCGCGAACAGTTCGACCTTGAACCCTGCCGGCACCTGCGGCGTGACCGATGCAGGTCTCGGCATGACGCGCGGAAACTTGCTGCTCGACGCCGTTGCCCCGGGCTTGGGTAAGTCCTGCGGTGTGATCAGGCGCACCGTGCCCGGCTTATCGCGTTGCCAATCGCCGAAGGCTTCCGCGCCTTTCAGCACGGGCTCGGCGCCCGACCGCGTGATGCTGACCGCCGCGAGGAAAACGACCGACAAACCCGCACCGGCAAGATTCCTCCTGGGCATATGCTCCTCGCGCGATTTCCCTTCGGTCACGCCCGTCATAGCGCGGTTCGGCCGCTCCCGCGTTCACAATGTCGTCTGCTTTAATGCCCCTTGGGCGGCGCCGTCAGATCGAGCGGTTTGATAATCAGCGCCAGCGGAATCATCACGAGCCCGATGATCGAGAGCATCCAGAACACGTCGATATAGGCGAGCAGGTCCACCTGCCGCTGCAAGGTCTGGCCGACCCAGGCGACCGCCTGGGACGCGGCATCCGATGCATTCGACCCCTGTGCCTGAAAGAAACGCGTCATCGTGTCGATGGTCTGCTGATACCCGATATCCGATGGCGCGGCATGCTCGACCAGTCGGCTCTGGTGGAATTGCTGGCGTTGCGCCAGCGCGGTCTGGGCCAGTGCGACGCCCATCGACCCGCCGATATTGCGCGCGACATTGATCAGGGCCGAGGCCTGGTTGGTCTTGTCCGGCGGCACGCCGTCATATGAGGCCGTCGTGACTGGCAAGAACAGGAACGGAAGCCCGGCGGAGAGGAAGATGCGTGCGAGCGCGGCGTAGCCATAGGTGATGTCGCCGTTCAGTCCCGTCAGATGCCACATCGAGAACGCGACGATGCAGCCGCCGACGGCGATCAGATATTTCGGCTGGACGCGGCTGACGAGGTTGCCGACCACCGGCATCAAGATCAGCGTGACGACGCCGCCGGGCGACAGTGCGAGCCCTGCCAGCAGCGCGGTATAGTTCAGCTCGGTCTGCAACAGCTGCGGCAGGAGCTGCGTCGACGAGATCAGGACCGCGCCGGTGCACAGCATCACCAGGAAACACGATCCGAACTGGCGGCGTCCCAGCAGGCGGAGATCGACGATCGGGTCCTTGCGCGTCAGCTCCCACGGGATCAGCGCGATCAGACAAATCGCCGAGGCCAGCGCGAAACCGACGATCATGTCGGACGCGAACCAGTCCTTGCGCTGGCCTTCGTCGAGCACGAATTCGAGCGAACCGAGCCCGATCGCGACCAGCACGAAGCCGATATAGTCGACGCGCAGGCCGTCCTTGAGCAGGTCCTTGCGCTCCTCCTCGGCGCCGGACGGCTCCTTGACCAGCGTCCCGACCAGGATTAGCGAGAGCAAGCCCATCGGCACGTTGATCAGAAAGATCCAGTGCCAGCTGTAGGTATCGGTGATCCAGCCGCCGAGCGTCGGCCCGACCACGGGAGCAACGACCACTGCGACGCCGTAGATCGCGAACGCCTGGCCACGCTTGGCCGGCGGAAAGGAGTCGGCGAGGATCGCCTGCTCGCTCGTCGCCATCCCGCCGCCGCCGAGGCCCTGGATGATCCGGAACAGAACCAGCGCCTCCAGGCTCCAGGCAAGCCCGCACAGCAGGGACGCGAATGCGAAGGTGCCGACGCAGATCATGTAGAAGCGCTTGCGACCGATCACGGTCGAGAGCCAGCCCGAGATCGACAGCACGATCGCGTTGGCGACCAGATAGCTGGTGATGACATAGGTGCTCTCGTCGATGCCGACCGCCAGGCCGCCAGCGATATGGCGCAAGGCCACATTGGCGATCGTGGTGTCCAGCACCTCCATGAACGTCGCGATCGAGACGACGAAGGCGATCAGATAGGGATTATGTCCGCCGGCAGCCGAACGCTCCGGCGACCAGGCCGCGCCGCCGCCTGCCGCAACGTCGCTCATCGCACCCTGGTCCAGGGCACGACGGACATGCCCGGCCCGATCGGAACGTCATTCGGCCAATTGTCGATCAGGATCTTCACGGGAACGCGCTGCACGACCTTGACGAAATTGCCGGTCGCGTTCTCCGCCGGCAGCAGGCTGAACGCAGTGCCCGAGCCCGGCTGAACCGAAGCCACGCGGCCGGTGAGCTTGCGCCCCGGATACGCATCGATCCTGATCTCGACCGGCTGGCCGGGGCGCATATCCGCCAGCTGCGTTTCCTTGTAGTTGGCGGTGATCCAGACCTCGTCAGGAACGAACATCATGATGCTCTGGGCCGGCGCCACATAGGTGCCGACCGCGCCGCTCAGCTTGACGACGCGTCCGGATTGCGCCGCGACGATGCTTGTATATTGCAGGTTCAATTTGGCCTGATCGAGCTGTGCCTGCGCCTGCTCCAGCGATGCCTTGCTGCTCTTGAGCTGAGCCTCGAGCGTCTTGACGCCGAGCTCGGCCGCAGTCACTGCCGTCCTGGCGCGGCTGGCATTGGCCTGCTGGGCGTCGAGATCCGAGCGGGTCTGCTGCTGCCGCTGCACCGTGCCCGCCCCCTTCTCGACGAGGTTCTGGGCGCGCTCCGCCTCCTCCCGCGCGAACTTCAATTGCGCCTCGGCCTGCTGCTGCTGCGCCTTGGCTTCCTTGATCTGCTCCTGCTGGCTGTCGATCTGGGCATCGACATTGGCGACATTAGCCTCTGCGACCGCGACCTGCGCGCCGGCCTGATCGACGGCGATCTTGTAGTCGCGCTCGTCGATCCTCGCGAGGAGGTCGCCGGCATTGACGTGCTGGTTGTCGGTGACGGGGACCTCGACGACGTAGCCGCCCACCTTTGCCGCCACCGCAAAGCTGCGTGCGGCCACGAACGCGTCGTCGGTCGATTCATAGTGACGCACGTTGAGCCAATAGCTCACACCACCGATGATCGCGAGCAGGAGCAGACAGGCGCCGACTGTGGCGAGCAGCCAGTGCTCGCGCAGCCGGTCGCGCATTGATGGCTTGCGCCCGGTTTCCTGCTGTGGCGAGGATGCGCTGTGGGGTGGCGATCCTTGCTCGGGATTGCGCTTGGGCTGCCGCGGCTTCTCCCCGGACGGCCCGCGCTCTCGGGTTTGGGCATCCACGGCAGCACCTCAAGCCACGAATGGAGCGATCAAGCCCCGTTAACCGCAGCGTCCGGCGCTTGGTTCCTGTCCGGCCCGAGGCGCTACACGGCTCTGGAACTGACCAAGGGCTTACGTTCGGCTGCCGACGGTTCGCGGAACGCCGGCGTCTCCCCGACAATCGGCTTGAGCGGAACCGTGAGCCGGCACACCAGGCCCTCGGCGCGCCAATCGAAGTCGGCGCGCCCGCCGAGCTGGGTTTCGATACTGGCGATCACGCTTCGGGTGCCGAAACCTTTCTGCTTCGGCTTGGTCACGGGAGGTCCGCCGGATTCCACCCAGACCAGGATCAGTGTGTCGTCGTGCAGTTCCCAGGTGATCGCGAGCCGGCCCGCCAGCACCGACAGGCTGCCATATTTGGCGGAGTTGGTGACGAGCTCATGCAGCGCCAGTGCCAGCGTCTGCGCGGTCGCGGGCTGCAACTGCACCTCCGCGCCATCGATCTGGATCTGCCCGGCTTCCGAATACGGCGCGATCTCCTCGGTAACCAGCCGCCGGATTTCAGCGCCCTGCCAGCTCGACAGCGACAGCACGGTGTGAACGCGTGCCAGCGCCGTGATGCGGCCCTCGACCGCCCGCACATAGGCGGTCACGTTCTGCGCGCGCGTCAGCCGTACGATCGATTGCGCCAGCGCGAGCGCGTTCTTGGCGCGATGGTCGACCTCGCGGGTCAACAGGCTCTGCCGCTCCTCGGCCTTCTTGCGGTCGGTGATGTCGACGGTGACGCCGCTCACCCGGACCACCTTGCCGTTGCGATCGCTGGTGGCCGCGGCCGTGCCGACGCACCAGCGCACCTCGCCGTCCGGCCGCATGATGCGGAATTCGGTTTCGTAGGACGTCTGGCCCTTGCCGAAGCCGGTCCAGGCTTGCCGGAGGTGCTCGACATCGTCGGGATGAAACAGCGCCTGTATATTGTCGGAGGTGAGCTTGAAGGACTTCGGGTCAACGCCGAAGATCTTGTATTGCCCCTCGTCCCACATCCAGTCGCCGTTGACCCAATCCCAGTCCCACGAACCCATCTTGCCGGCGGCAATCGCCATGCTGCGGCGCGCCTCGCTCTCGACAAGCCGCGTGGTCGACTGCTCGAGCTCGGCGGTGCGCGCGCGCACGCGGTCCTCGAGCTCCGCGTTGAGGCGTTCGAGCTGCCGTGTCTTGCGGTAGAGCTCGGCGAATACGCGGATCTTTGCCCGCAGCACCTCGGGCACGACAGGCACCGGCACGTAATCGACCGCGCCCATCTCGTAGCCGCGAAGCCGGTCGATATCGCTGACCTGGATTGCCGAGATGAAGATCATCGCGGTCTTCTGGAATCGCGGATGTTCGCGGATCATCGCCGCGAGCTCGAAGCCGTCGAGCTCTGGCATACAGACGTCGACCAGGATGACCGCGACTTCGTTCTTGAGCAGGAACTCCAGCGCCTCGCGGCCCGACGACGCGGCGACGAGCGTCTCGCCGAGCTCCTTCAGGATGACCTCATAGGCCAGCAGCTTCGCCGGCTGGTCATCGACCAGAAGGATGTTTACCTTTTCGTGGTCCATCATGTTCGATCGCCGATCAGCGGTGCAGCCACATGCGGATCGCCAGCAGCAGTTGCTCGGTGTTCACGGGTTTCGCCAGATAGTCGGACGCGCCTGCCTCCAGGCATTTCTCTCGATCGCCTTTCATCGCCTTCGCGGTCAGCGCGATGATCGGCAGCCGCGCGAAGGCGGGGTTTTGCCGGATGGCGCCGATGGTCTGGTAACCGTCCATCTGCGGCATCATGATGTCCATCAGCACGATCGCAATCTTGGGATTGGATTCGACCAGCGAGATGGCCTCGTGACCGGTTGTCGCAGTCAACACCTTCATACCTCGCCGCTCCAACACGCTCGAGAGCGCGAAGATGTTGCGGGCATCGTCGTCGACCAGCAGTGCGGTCTTGCCAATGAGATCTTCGTCGGAACTATTGAGCTTCTCCAGCATCCTCTGTTTTTCGACGGGCAATTCCGTGATCACACGATGCAGGAACAGTGACGTTTCGTCGAGCAGACGCTCCGGCGATTCCACGCCCTTGACGACGATGCTGCGCGCCATCGTGTGCAGTTCCGCGTCTTCTTCCGCTGAAAGTTCCCGGCCCGTAAACACGACAACGGGAATATTGGAGAGCGTCTCGTCCTTGCGGATCTGATCCAGCACTTCGAAACCGCTCATGTCGGGCAGGCGCAGGTCGAGCACGACGCAGTCGCACGGATTTTCGCGCAATGTCGAGAGTGCCCCTGCCCCGGTGCCGGTGGTCACGATCTCGATATCCTCGTGCCCGAGCAGTTCGGTAATACTGAGCTGCTCCGCCGCATTGTCCTCCACAATCAGCAGGCGCTTGCGGCGTGGCCTGGCGTATTCCTTGATCTGCGTCAGCGCCGCGCTGACGCCTTCCGTCGTCGTCGGCTTGTTGACGAAGGAGAAGGCGCCGCGCGCCAGCGCGTGCTGTCGGTCCTCGTCGAGCGTGATGATCTGAACCGGAATGTGACGGGTCAGCGGATTGTGCTTGAGCTGGCTCAGCACCGTCCAGCCCAGCATGTCGGGCAGGAAGACGTCGAGCGACACCGCGCTCGGCTGGAACTGCTTGGCAAGATCCAGCGCTTCGGCGCCGCGGCTTGCGACCAGCACCTTGAAGCCCTTGTCGCGGGCCAGATCGATCAGCACCCGCGCGTAATGCGGATCGTCCTCGACGATCAGCAGGATGGTGTCGCCGGGCTCGAGATCGAGCCGGTCGTCCGGAAGCTGCTCGATCACACGCTCTTGCGCGCCGGACGCCTGCAGCGCCGGTGCCGGCGTGTGCGGCATCGGGAGCGGCTGGGCCTGCTGACGCAGCGCCACCGACGGTCCGGCATATTTCAGCGGCAGATAGAGCGTGAAGGTCGAGCCCTTGCCCGGCGCGCTGCGCAGATGGATCTCGCCGCCGAGCAGGCCCGCGAGCTCACGGCTGATCGCCAGTCCAAGACCAGTGCCGCCATATTTGCGGCTGGTGCCGGCGTCGGCTTGCTGGAACGCCTCGAAGATCAGCTTCTGCTTGTCCTGTGGAATGCCGATGCCGGTATCCGACACCTCGAACGCAACGACCGCGGGCGCCGCATTGAGGATCGGGTGCTCCACACTCCAGCCGCCGAGCGCGGCCGACACGGTCAGGCTGACGCCGCCTTCCGCGGTAAACTTGAACGCATTCGACAGCAGGTTCTTGAGCACCTGCTGCAGTCGCTTGGAGTCGGTAACCATGCTGCGCGCCAGATTGGCGTCGACATCGATGCTGAACGAGAGATGCCGGTTCTCCGCCTCGTGCCGGAACGGCCGTCCGACGGTTTCGAGCAGGCTCGATGTCAGAATTTCCTCGGCCTCGACCGTCACCGTTCCGGACTCGATCTTGGAGAGATCGAGGATGTCGCTGATCAGGTTCAACAGGTCGGTGCCGGCGCCGTGAATGGTGCGGGCAAACTCGACCTGCTTGCCGGTCAGATTGCCGTCGGGATTTTCGGTGAGCTGCTGGCCCAGGATCAGGATCGAGTTCAGCGGCGTCCGCAACTCGTGCGACATGTTGGCGAGGAATTCGGATTTGTACTTCGAAGTCAGCGACAGCTCGGTCGCCTTCTCTTCCAGCGCGCGCCGCGCCTGCTCGATTTCCTGGTTCTTGCGCTCGACGTCGACATTGCGTTCGGCAAGCTGCTGGGCCTTCTGCTCCAGTTGATCGTTGGTCTGCTGCAACTCCTTCTGCTGGGTCTGCAACTCGCCGGCGAGCTGTTGCGACTGCTTGAGCAGCGCCTCGGTCTGCATCGTCGCCTCGATGCTGTTAAGCACGATGCCGATGCTGTCGGTCAACTGCTCGAGGAAGGTGATCTGCGAGGTCGTGAACGAGGAGATCGAGGACAGCTCGATCACTGCCTTGACCTGGTTCTCGAACTGCACCGGAAACACGACGAGGTTCTTCGGCATGATCCGCATCAAGGCCGAATTGATCGGCACCGCATCGCCGGGAATCTCGGAGACGAGGCGCTGGCGCTTGTCGAGCGCGCATTGGCCGATCAGTCCCTCGCCGAACTGGACGATCTGCGGATGCGGATTGCTGCTGTCGCTGGCATAGGCCGACAACAGGCGCAACTGCGCGGTCTCTGGATTGTCGACCTGGTAGATCACGCCCATATGCGCGTTGATCAGCGGCGCAAGCTCGGTCAGCAGCAGCCGGCCGACGGTCGCAAGATCGCGCTGGCCCTGCAGCATGTTGGTGAAGCGCGCCAGATTGGTCTTCAGCCAGTCCTGTTCGGTGTTGCGCTCCGTGGTGAGACGGAGGTTGCCGATCATCGTGTTGATGTTGTCCTTCAGCTCCGCGACTTCGCCGCGGACGTCGACCTGGATCGAGCGCGTCAGGTCGCCCTTGGTCACGGCGGTGGCCACTTCCGCGATCGCGCGCACCTGCGAGGTCAGGTTGGCCGCGAGCAGGTTGACGTTGCCGGTGAGATCCTTCCAGGTGCCGGCCGCGCCAGGCACGTTGGCCTGACCGCCGAGCCGTCCCTCGACGCCGACCTCGCGCGCCACGCTGGTGACCTGTTCGGCGAAGGTCGCGAGCGTCTCGGTCATGTTGTTGATGGTGTCGGCGAGCGCGGCCACCTCGCCCTTCGACTTCACCGTCAGGTTCTGCTTCAGATCGCCATTGGCGACCGCGGTCACCACCTTGACGATGCCGCGCACCTGCTCGGTCAGGTTGACCGCCATGACGTTGACGGTGTCGGTGAGGTCCTTCCAGGTGCCGGCAACGCCGCGCACCTCGGCCTGGCCGCCAAGCTTGCCTTCGGTGCCGACCTCGCGCGCCACGCGCGTCACCTCGCCGGCGAAGGCGTTGAGCTGGTCGACCATGGTGTTGATGGTGTTCTTGAGCTCGAGGATTTCGCCCTTCACGTCGACCGTGATCTTGCGCGAGAGGTCGCCGCGCGCCACCGCGGTGGTGACTTCGGCGATGTTGCGCACCTGGGTGGTCAGGTTCGCGGCCAGCAGGTTGACGTTGTCGGTGAGGTCCTTCCAGGTGCCGCCGACGCCGGGCACCACGGCCTGGCCGCCGAGTCGTCCCTCGGTGCCGACCTCGCGCGCCACGCGCGTCACTTCGGCGGCGAACGAGCGCAGCTGCTCGACCATCGTGTTCAGGGTGTCCTTGAGCAGCAGGATCTCACCGCGCACGTCCACCGTGATCTTCTTCGAGAGGTCGCCGCCGGCGATCGCGCTCGCGACTTCGGCGATGTTGCGGACCTGCGCCGTCAGGTTCGACGCCATGAAGTTGACGTTGTCGGTCAAATCCTTCCAGGTGCCGGCGACGCCGGGCACTTCGGCCTGGCCGCCGAGCTTGCCCTCGGTGCCGACCTCGCGCGCCACGCGCGTCACCTCGCCCGCAAACGCATTGAGCTGGTCCACCATCGTGTTGATGGTGTTCTTGAGCTCGAGGATTTCGCCCTTCACGTCGACGGTGATCTTGCGCGACAGGTCGCCGCGCGCCACGGCAGTGGTCACCTCGGCGATGTTGCGGACCTGCGCGGTCAAGTTGCCGGCCATCGAGTTGACGTTGTCGGTCAAGTCTTTCCAGGTGCCGGCGACGCCGGGCACGTTGGCCTGGCCGCCGAGGCTGCCGTCGGTGCCGACCTCGCGCGCCACGCGCGTCACCTCGCCGGCGAAGCGGTTGAGCTGGTCGACCATCGTATTCAGCGTCTGCTTCAGCTGAAGGATCTCGCCGCGGACGTCGACCGTGATCTTGCGCGACAGGTCGCCGCCGGCGATCGCGGTCGCGACCTCGGCGATGTTACGGACCTGCGCCGTGAGATTGCCGGCCATCGAGTTGACGCTGTCGGTGAGGTCCTTCCAGGTGCCGGCGACGCCGGGCACCTCGGCCTGGCCGCCGAGTTTGCCATCGGTACCGACCTCGCGCGCCACGCGCGTCACCTCACCGGCGAAGGCGTTGAGCTGGTCCACCATCGTATTCAGCGTTTCCTTCAGCTGAAGGATTTCGCCCGACACGTTCACCGTGATCTTCTTCGACAGGTCGCCCTTCGCCACCGCGGTCGCGACCTCGGCGATGTTGCGGACCTGCGCGGTCAGGTTCGAGGCCATCGAGTTGACGCTGTCGGTGAGATCCTTCCAGGTGCCGGCGACGCCGCGCACCTCGGCCTGGCCGCCAAGCTTGCCTTCGGTGCCGACCTCGCGCGCCACGCGCGTCACCTCGCCCGCGAAGGCGTTGAGCTGGTCCACCATCGTGTTGATAGTGTCCTTCAGCTCGAGGATTTCGCCGCGCACGTCCACCGTGATCTTCTTGGAGAGGTCGCCGCCCGCGACCGCCGTCGTCACGGCGGCGATGTTGCGGACCTGCGCAGTCAGGTTCGACGCCATGAAGTTGACGTTGTCGGTCAGATCCTTCCAGGTGCCGGCGACCCCGAGCACGTTGGCCTGGCCGCCGAGCTTGCCTTCGGTGCCGACCTCGCGCGCCACGCGCGTCACTTCCGACGCGAAGGCGTTGAGCTGGTCGACCATGGTGTTGAGCGTTTCCTTCAGCTGAAGGATCTCGCCCGACACGTTGACCGTGATCTTCTTCGAGAGGTCGCCGCCGGCGATCGCGGTCGCGACGTCGGCGATGTTGCGGACCTGCGCGGTCAGGTTCGACGCCATGAAGTTGACGTTGTCGGTCAAGTCCTTCCAGGTGCCGGCAACGCCGGGCACCTGGGCCTGGCCGCCGAGCTTGCCTTCGGTGCCGACCTCGCGCGCCACGCGCGTCACTTCCGACGCGAACGAGTTGAGCTGGTCCACCATCGTGTTGATGGTGTCCTTCAGCTCCAAAATCTCGCCGCTGACGTCGACCGTGATCTTGCGCGACAGGTCGCCGCGCGCCACGGCCGTGGTCACGTTGGCGATGTTGCGCACCTGGGCGGTCAGGTTGCCGCACATCGCGTTTACGGAGTCGGTGAGGTCCTTCCAGGTACCGGCGACGCCGGGCACGATCGCCTGGCCGCCGAGCTTGCCGTCGGTGCCGACCTCGCGCGCCACGCGCGTCACTTCCGATGCGAACGAACGCAGCTGATCGACCATCGTGTTGATGGCTTCCTTCAGCTGCAAGATCTCGCCGCGAACGTCGACCGTGATCTTCTTGGACAGGTCGCCGTTGGCGACCGCGATCGTCACCTCGGCGATGTTGCGGACCTGGCCGGTCAGGTTGTTGGCCATCGAGTTGACGCTCTCGGTCAGGTCCTTCCAGACGCCGGTCACTTCCGGCACCTGGGCCTGGCCGCCGAGCTTGCCCTCGGTGCCGACTTCGCGTGCCACGCGCGTGACCTCCGAGGTGAACACCGAGAGCTGCTTGATCATCGTGTTGACGATGTTCGCCGACTGCAGGAATTCGCCGCGCAGCGGCCGGCCCTCGACGTCGAGCTGCACGGTCTGCAGCAGGTCGCCCTGCGCCACCGCGGCGACAGCGCGGGTGACCTCGCGGGTCGGCCACAGCAGATCGTCGATCAGCGTGTTGACCGAGCTCTCCATATCGGCCCAGGCGCCGCTGGCGAGGCCGAAATTGACGCGCTGGCGGGTCTGCCCCTCGCGGCCGACGACCTGGCCGACGCGCGCCAATTGCTGCGCCATGCGCTCGTTGGCGGCTGCGATTTCGTTGAAGGCGTCCGCGATCTTGCCGTCGATGCCGAGATAGTCGCCACGCATCCGAACCGAGAAGTCGCCGGCACGCATCGCCTGCAGCGACTGCAGCAGGTCGTGCGAGGAATCGAGGCTTCCGTTGGATGATTGGGCGCGGCGTGTATCAGCACGGGGACGAGGCGGCGAACCGAGATCGGTCATGTAATTTCCCCTACGCGCTGGCCGCGAATCCAGAGACTCGGAAAGGCCAGTGCGACCATAAGAATGACTGCCCTTGATCTATTCAAGCGGGAAAACGCCAAAGCCGCAATTTCTGACGCAAACCGAGTACCTTAATCGCGACTGGAACCAAAAGTTCCAACCGCCGGCGGGACTTTTCTGAAGGCCGACCCAGCCGGCCGGATTACCCCGCGATCCTCGTGTCCGCATGGAACATTGGCTTCCCCCGCGCGTTTCGGCGGGGGCAGGATCGGTGATGGTTAAGAAATCAGAACAGCTCGAACGGGGAATCGTTGCGAGTCGGCGCGATTTTCGGCCGCCGGCTGGCGGCGTGGTCGACTACGCCATTTGCATGCTCGCGCCCGATGGTCGGATCATCAACTGGAACAAGGGCGCTGAGCGCATCACCGGCTATCCGGCCAAGGCGATCCTCGGCAAGCACTTCTCGGTCTTCTATTCTGCCGAAGACCGCGCATCCGGCGTTCCGGCGAAATCGCTGCAGATGGCGCGGAAGGAAAAGCACTCAGCGGCCGAAGGCTGGTGTCTCCGCAAGGACGGATCGCAATTCTACGCCACTGTGGTCATCGATCCGATCCATGAGAAGCGCAAGCTCGTCGGCTACGTGATGGTCATCCGCGACATCGCCGAGCAGCATCAGGCGCGCGCGGACCTCGAGGCCAGCGAAAGCCAGTTTCGCCTGCTGGTGAGCAATGTCACCGACTATGCGCTCTACATGCTGACGCCGGCCGGCATCGTCGCCAATTGGAACGCCGGCGGCGAACGCATCAAGGGCTATTCGCCCGACGAGATCATCGGCCAGCACTTCTCGCGGTTCTATACGCCGGCCGACCAGGCCGCCGGCAAGCCGGCCCGCGCGCTCAAGATCGCGCAAGAGACCGGGCATTATGAGGAAGAAGGCTGGCGGGTCCGCAAGGACGGTTCGTTCTTCTGGGCGAGCGTCGTGATCGATCCGATCCGCGACAGCGACGGCAGCCTGGTCGGCTTTGCCAAGATCACACGGGACATTTCCGAGCGGCGCGACGCGCATCAGAAGCTCGAACAGGTGCAGCGTCAGCTTGCGGAATCGCAGAAGATGGACGCGCTGGGTCAGTTGACGGGCGGCGTCGCGCACGACTTCAACAACCTGCTGATGATCATCTCCGGCAATCTGCACCGGATCAAGCGCGAGGTGACGAGCGAACGGGGCAAGCTCGCACTCGGCGCGATCGAAACCGCATCCGAGCGTGCCGCGTCCCTGACCAGGCAGCTCCTCACCTTCGCGCGTCGGCAGAGCGTCAATCCGCAGACCATCAATGTCGCTGACAGGATCGCCGCGGTGCGCGAGGTCCTGACCAGCGCGCTTGGCGGCGCGATCAAGCTGAACATGGAGATCAGAGCGGATCTCTGGCCGATCTTCGTCGATCCGACCGAATTCGAGACCGCGCTGATCAACCTCGTGGTCAATGCGCGGGATGCGATGGCCGGCGGCGGCACGCTGACCATCGCGGCGCGCAATGTCCCGGAAGCCGCCCAGGTGGTCGTCAGCGTTACCGACACCGGCGAAGGCATTCCCGACGATGTCATGAACAGGGTCTTTGATCCCTTCTTCACCACCAAGCCGGTCGGCAAAGGGACCGGCCTTGGGTTGTCCCAGGTTCACGGTTTCGCGCACCAGGCGGATGGCCGGGTCGAGATTACAAGCGCGCTCGGCAAGGGCACGACGGTCAGCATCTATCTGCCGCGGGGGACTGCGGCCGCAAAGCGCACGGCTACGGGGCGCAGCGTGCCCGGCTCGGCCACGATCCTGCTGATCGAGGACAATCCCGCCGTCGCCGACGCGAGCACGGGCCTGCTCGAACAGCTCGGTTACACCGTGCGTTGGGTGTCGAATGCAGAGGCCGCCTTGTCGGAAATCGACGCCAACGGGATCGACGTGGTGTTTAGCGACATCGTCATGCCCGGCAGGATCGACGGACTGAAGCTGGCGCGCGCGATCCGGGACAGAAAGCCCGAACTGCCGATCCTGCTGACGACAGGCTACAGCGAGAGCGCGCGCGACGTGAGGTCCGACTTTCCGGTGCTGCGCAAGCCGTACCACATCCACGACCTCAGCCGCGAACTCGCGAAGTTGACAGGGCATGGGGTCGACAGCGCGACGAGCAGCCAGTCCGCCGACGCTTCGGGCGAGTTCGATGCCATCGCGCGTGACGTTGCGGCCAGACCAAAGGCGAAAGCCCGCTCCTAGTTCAAATGGAAAGGCTAAAGCATGATCCGGAAAAGTGCGAAGCGGTTTTCCCTCGTGACAAACCCGGGACGCGTTTGCGCGGAGATCATGCTCAAACAGGAGCTAAAGCGCGATGATGATTCAACCTGATCTCATCGCGCTTTAGCGTTCCGCCGGCCAGCTTCGCCGCACCAATTGCACCCGCTCGATGCGGCTGCATTGCTCGCAGCGGTACTGAAGAATATCCCTGCCCTCACTGCCCGGATGGCTGCTCTCGAGCCGCATCGTCCTGATGCAGCTGATGCAGGAGATCAGCGTCAGCAGCGGACTGCGATCGTCATTCATCGATGCCCGCGGTGGCGCGGTCGGATCGGCGATCATGGCGCTGGGCGATGCTATCGTGTTGGCTCTCACCACAAGAAAATGCAGATCCTGCGGCTCGGGTTCCAGCCTTGAAACCTGATTTGGGCCTGAGCCGGTGTTCGAGGCTCCCTTCTTTGGTCGAACGGCCCGATCACACCCGCGCGTTGCTGTGACTGGCCCCGGGCTTCTTCGCCTTGTCCACCTTGACCTTCGCACCGGCGCGATCCTCGAAGCTCCGGCTCAGCCGCTCGCGTACCGTGGGGAGACGCTCGCCGCCGCCGGCGGCCTTCCACCGGACGATGAGCTCGGCCACTTCGGCTCGCATCGCCATCAGCCGGTACGACGCTTCACTGCAATCGAGGTCGCGGTTGACCTGATCCCGGATCGACGCCTCGATCAGGGTCATCTCAGCTCGCAACATGCTGATCTTGCGCCGAATTTCATTGATTTTGTTATCCATGATTTACTAGAACAAAAATAGAACATATTGTCAAGTCACGATCCAGCAAACGAGGCAAGCAATGAGCGTGGCAGCGGTAAGATATGGTGGGGTTGCGGAGCGCCTTGGCGGGCTGATGACCCGCGCCCAGGCGCTGCGGTTGAGGAGCCTTGCCGAGGAGGCCTATCAGCCGAACCAGTACGCGCGCGACCTGACGTCCGAGGAAGCCGAACGGCGCATCGATGCGCTGAAGGCGGAGATCGCGCTGGCGGATTCTTTCTGAACCGTCCACGCCAACCAGGCCGGACATCCCCTTAAGGCTTTGATATAGCGGCGCAGCTAGGTCTGTTCCGGTTATTGCTGCGTTGTCCTATTGCTGCTTGGTCCTGGGGGAGCCTGACGTGCTGGAGCTGGAGAAGCGGTCGCCGCTTGCGTTCCCGATTACGCTGAAGGACGGGCGAACGCTCGCGACGGTTGGCGACGCTGCGGACTACCTGTCCGCGCTGAACCTGGATCAGCGTGAGCGCAGCTACTGGAAGACGGCGATCATGATGTTCAACAACGCCATGCGCGAGCCGGGTTATCTGAAGATCGCAACCATGAACCTCCGGTCCGCGCTCGTGTATGACCGCCTGGTCGACGACGTTGGCTCCTGATTGTGGTGCGGCGGCTACAGCCGAATCGACTGATGTTGCGTAAGGCACTGTTCGTTATGGCCGCAAACAAGGTAACGGCGGTACACGCGACGGCCGGGCGCGCAATGCACTTCAGCCGTACTCTCGGGCCGCCTTGGAGGGCCAAGGGAACACCAGGGCGGCCCATTTCTTTTCAAAGCAATTTTGCGCGGACGAACAGCATCCGCAACGCGTTGGTCGCTTGCACCGTCAGCATGGCGTTCCCGGCCGCTCTCTCGAGCGCAACCAGCGCCTCGTCATGCAGCGAGCGGAACTCCATCCATTCGACGGCGCTGAGATTGCTGATGAAGCGATAGGCCTGGCCGACGGTCGCGAGCGTCACCGTCTCGCCGTTCAGCCGCACCTTGAACGTCGCCTTCAGCGGCGTGTCGGATTTGGATACGTCACCCATGGCGGGGTTGTGCGCCGCGCTGCGTTAATGTCAATCTAATTTCTCTGCGTCCGCCTCGGTGCGTCGGCCCCAATGAATCGCAATGTCTGTTAGCGTTTCGTGGGGGTGATTCGTGACTGATCTTGCCAACACAGCCTATCTCGATGCGCTCAATGCCGAGCAGCGCCGTGCTGTCGAGCACGGGGTCGGCAAGGATTGCATCGTCGGCGCGCCGCTGTTGGTGATCGCGGGCGCGGGGTCCGGCAAGACCAACACGCTCGCCCATCGCGTCGCGCATCTGATCGTCGCCGGCGCCGATCCGCGCCGTATCCTGTTGATGACCTTTTCGCGGCGCGCCGCTGCCGAGATGGCCGGCCGCGTCGAGCGCATTGCGCGCCGCGTGCTCGGCGATCGCGCCTCGGTCATGACCGATGCGCTGAGCTGGGCCGGCACGTTCCACGGCATCGGCGCGCGGCTGCTGCGCGAATTCGCCGAACGTATCGGCCTCGACCCGGCCTTCACGATCCATGACCGTGAGGATTCCGCCGACCTGATCAACCTGGTCCGCCACGATCTCGGTTTCTCCCGTACCGAAAGCCGGTTCCCCACCAAGGGCACCTGCCTTGCAATTTACTCGCGCTGCGTGAACGCGGAGATGCCGATCGAGGCCGTGCTCGGCCAGTTCTTCCCGTGGTGCTCCGGTTGGGCCAGTGAATTGAAACAGCTGTTCGGCGCCTATGTCGAAGCCAAGCAGCGGCAGAACGTGCTCGATTACGACGACCTCCTGCTCTACTGGGCGCAGATGGTGACGGACGCCGCGCTGGCCGAGGAGATCGGCGGCCGCTTCGACCATGTGATGGTCGACGAATATCAGGACACCAACCGCCTGCAGTCCTCGATCCTGCTCGCGCTCAAGCCCGCGGGACGCGGGCTCACCGTGGTCGGCGACGACGCGCAGTCGATCTATTCGTTCCGCGCCGCCACCGTGCGCAACATCCTCGACTTCCCGGACCAGTTCAGCCCGGCCGCCGAGATCGTCACGCTCGACCGCAACTATCGCTCGACGCAGCCGATCCTGTCGGCCGCCAATGGTGTGATCTCGCTCGCCAAGGAACGCTTCACCAAGAACCTGTGGACCGACCGGACCTCGACGCACAAGCCGCTGCTCGTCACGATCCGCGACGAGGCCGATCAGGCCCGTTACATCGTCGAGCAGGTGCTGGCCAATCGCGAGGAAGGCGCCTTGCTGAAGCACCAGGCGGTGCTGTTCCGCACCTCCTCGCATAGCGGGCCGCTGGAGGTCGAACTGACCCGCCACAACATTCCGTTCGTGAAATTCGGCGGGCTCAAATTCCTCGACACCGCGCATGTCAAGGACATGCTGGCGCTGCTGCGTTTCGCCGCCAATCCACGCGACCGGGTCGCAGGTTTTCGCATCCTGCATCTGTTGCCCGGCATCGGCCCGGCCTCGGCGCAGCGGGTGCTCGACCGCATGACCGAGGCCGCCGATCCGATTGCTGCGCTCGTCGTGCTGCCCGCTCCGCCTCGCGCCGGTGCGGACTGGCGGCTGTTCGTGGAGGCCATCGAGAACCTCCGCTACTCGGAATGGCCCGTCGACATCGAACGCGCCCGCCTCTGGTACGAACCGCATCTCGATCGCATCCACGAGGACAGCGAGGTGCGCCGCGCCGATCTCATTCAGCTGGAGCAGATCGCCGCCGGCTACCCGTCACGCGAACGTTTTCTCACCGAACTCACGCTCGATCCTCCCGATGCGACCAGCGACCAGGCTGGCGTGCCGCTGCTCGATGAGGATTATCTGATCCTGTCGACGATCCATTCCGCCAAGGGGCAGGAATGGAAGTCCGTCTATGTGCTCAATGTCGTCGACGGCTGTATGCCCTCCGACCTCGGCGCCGGCACGTCGGCCGAACTCGAGGAGGAGCGCCGCCTGCTCTATGTCGCGATGACCCGCGCCAAGGACGATCTGCATCTGCTGGTCCCGCAGCGCTTCTTCGTTCACGGCCAGGCCGCCAAGGGCGACCGCCACATGTACGCCTCGCGCACCCGCTTCATCCCGGAGCGACTGCTGCCGATGTTCGAGCGGACCACTTGGCCGCGCGCCGCGGCCGCGCAGGCATCCCAGGCCAACCGCGCGCCGCCGATCGACATCGGCGCCCGGATGCGCGGCATGTGGCGCTAATGGCGGAACGATTCTTGACGGGGCCTGGAACGAACGTGACTAGCCCGCGTTGAGGCGACGTTCGTAATCGGCAAACGACCATCCCCGACGGCTTCGGCGCGCAGTTGTACGCTGGAGCCGTCTTTTTTGCTCCGCGTCAATTCACGCGAAGGCCCATTCACGCAGGAAACAATGTGACGGGCTGGTCGAAGCCCTTCAGGGTGTAATCGGCACTGGCTGCCGTGATCATGTCGCGGGTTCGATTCCGCACGGCCGTCGTCACAAGAATCTCGCCTGATTTGGCGGCCGCCTGCGCGCGCGCCGCGCGATTGACCACCGTGCCGACTGCCGTCAGGTCGCGGTGGGCCTGGCCGAACTCACCGAAATTGGTGTCACCGCTATCCATCCCGATTCCGATGCCGATCTCGATGTCGCCGGCTCCGATCGCCCGCACCAGCGCGTCGTGCCTGTCGCGAAAACTGCGCTGGATCTGGCGTGCCGCGAGCAAGGCCTGCACGGCATGATCGTCGCGCCGCACCGGGAAATTGAAGATCGCGAACACGGCGTCGCCGATGGTCTTGTTGAGGATGCCGTCATAGCGCCAGATCGCGGCGGCGCAGTCGTCGTAGAACGCGTCGAGCAGCGAGGTCAGCCCGTCCTGCGCGATGGTCTGCGTCAGCGTGGTGTAGCCGCGCAGATCGGCGAACAGGATGGTGGCGTCGATGGTCACGGCGCGCGCCTTCATGATTTTCGAGAAGGCCATCTCGCAGATCGTGCATGTGTTCGGGTTCATGCGGCTCGGCCGGACGCCGAACAGACGGAACGGCGCCGACAAGGGGCCGCGCAACGGGATCGGCATATGCAGGTTTTGCCAGCAGCCAAGGCAGATCGTTGCAGGTTCCGGCGTCATCGGCGGATCACCTGC
Organism: Bradyrhizobium sp. BR2003; assembly: GCF_009720285.1. Taxonomy (NCBI): domain Bacteria; kingdom Pseudomonadati; phylum Pseudomonadota; class Alphaproteobacteria; order Hyphomicrobiales; family Nitrobacteraceae; genus Bradyrhizobium; species Bradyrhizobium sp. BR2003. The sequence goes on along the minus strand of NZ_SMYJ01000021.1, from coordinate 4,501 downwards.
TGTTCCAGCCATGAAACCCGGGGCCCCTTGGCATGCTGGTTCATGGGCGTTCCCAATCGAGATTGCCGCGCTCAGGCGGTCGCCACGAAACTCACTCCAATTCGCGTCTTCTTGCTCCAAATCACCTGGCACTCATACACGACCGAGGCGTCGCGGGCCATCACCAGCCGGAATCTGTGCGGGACGAAGGCCGGATTCTCCACTTCAATGGCTGCTCCCTCCGGCGAGATGTTCACGATCGTGCAATGCATGACCGAACCGCCCGACGAGACATAGCCGGGTTCATTGACTTCGGTTCGCGGATGCTTGCGCTTTTCGTCCACCCGGCTGCTCCCCGCTTCCTCCACGCAAACGTGAGCGATCGGCATTGCAGAAGTCAACGGCTCCGGCGGCTCACATCGGGCTTTCGCACCACCATTTGTGCGCAGCAGTAAGCCGGACCGCTTATCGCGCCAATGCAGATGAGCCCCGCGTCGGCGCGGCTTGTCGTTCGCGCTGGCGCGAGGATAGCCTTATCCTATGGGCGATGCGCTGGCGCGACGCACGCTCCGAACAATAATGAACAGGCGCCATGGGGAGACGCGCCATGTTCGAGATTCTCGATCGCCGGACGACTCTGACCGCCAACCAGATCAAGATCCTTGCGGCGGCCATCATCGGCGATGCGCTGGAATTCTTCGACTACTTCCTGATCGGCTTCGTGCTCGCGTTCCTGATCGGGCCCTGGAAACTCACCTTCGGCCAGTCGGCCACCGTGCTGATGAGCTCCGGCATCGGCGCCATCCTCGGCGCCTATCTCTGGGGCTGGCTCGCCGACCGGGTCGGGCGGCGTATCGTCTTCATCGGTACGGTGCTGAACTTCTCGATCGCGACCGGCCTGCTCTATTTCACGCCCGACAATGGCTGGGTCTATCTGGCGATCCTGCGCTTCTTCGTCGGCACGGGCGTCGGCGGTCTTTATTGTGTCGACCTGCCGCTGGTGCAGGAGTTCATGCCCTCGCACAAGCGCGGCTGGGTCGGGGGCCTCGTCACCTGCGTGATCCCGCTCGGCGTCGGCCTCGGCGCGGTGCTGGGAGCCGTCATGGGAACCGATCAGTGGCGGCTGTTGTTTGCGATCGGCGTGCTGCCGTCGGTCCTGGTGCTGCTGGTTCGGATCTGGGTCCCGGAGTCGCCGCGCTGGCTGTGCCGGCAAGGACGCTATGACGAAGCCCGCAAGTCGCTGGCCTGGGCGCTGCAGGTTCAGCCCTCCGAACTGCCGTTGCCGAGCGCTGCCGACGCCGGTCCGATCGTCACGACGAGCTGGTTCGACCTGTTCAAATATCCGCGCAGCCTGATCGTCTCCTGGCTCGGCAATGCCGGCGCGCAGACCGGCGTCTACGGCATCACGCTATGGGCGCCCGCGCTGTTCGTGCTGCTGCTGAAGGTGACGCCGCAGGAAGCCGCCAAGATGATGATCCTGCTCAGCGTCACCGGCTTCCTCGGCCGCATCTCGTTCTCCTATTTCTCGGAGTTGCTCGGGCGGCGCGTTGCCGGCGGCCTGCTCGGCTTCGGCGCCGGCGCGCTGACGATCATTGCCGGCTACCACTACGACGCGACTTTGTTCGGCATGTCGGCGTTCTGGCTGCTGCTGGCCGCCGCCTTCTTCTTCGCCGATGGCGGCTTTGCGATCGTCGGACCCTATGCGGCGGAGGTCTGGCCGTCGCATCTGCGCACCACGGGGATGGGGTCGGCCTATGGCTTCGGCGGCATCGGCAAGATCATCGGGCCGGTCGGGCTTGCGCTGATCGTCGGTTCGAACAACTACCTCAAGCCCGACGTGCCACTGACCCAGATCCCGACCGCCTTCGTCTATCTCGGCTGCTGGTTCCTGATGGCGGGTGCCGTCTATTTGTTCTTCGGGCTCGAGACCCGGGGCAAATCGATCGAGCAGATCGACAAGGAGCTCAACGCGACGGCCGACGTCGCGGCCTCGGCAACGATCCGGCGCGCCTGAGGGAGGCGAACATGAATGTGACTTCTGCCGACCTTACCGGTGATCGCGACGTGATCGCCCGCGCCGAGGCGATCAGGGACGCGGTGGCGGCCGCCTCCAACGATATCGAAACGACGCGCCGCCTGCCGCCCGACCTGCTCGACCGGCTGCATGAGGCGCGGCTGTTCCGCCTGCTGCTGCCGCGTTCAACCAACGGGATCGAAACCGATCCCGTCACCTTCTTCCATGCCATCGAGACCATCGCCAAGGCGGATGCCTCGACGGCGTGGTGCCTGAGCCAGGCCGGCGGCTGCGCGATGTCGGCGGCCTATCTCGACCTGCCGGTTGCGCAGGAGGTGTTTGCCGACCCGCGTGCCGTGCTGGCCTGGGGGCCCGGCCCGAAGGTCAGGGCGATCGAGTGCGAGGGGGGCTACCGCGTCACCGGGGTCTGGTCGTTTGCCTCGGGCGGGCGGCACGCCACCTGGCTCGGCGCGCACTGCCCGGTCTATGCCGCGGACGGCTCGCCGCGCCGGGATGCCAATGGCGAGCAGATCGAGCGCACCATGCTGGTGCGGACCGAGGACGTCGCATGGACCGACATCTGGAACACGGTCGGATTGCGCGGCACCGCCAGCGACCAGTTCGCGCTCGACGACTTCTTCGTCCGCGCGGACCATTCGATCACCCGCGAATTCGACCGCGAGTGCCGCGAGGATGGCCCGCTGTACCGGATGAGCAACCACACCTGCTATCAGATCGGCTTTGCCGGGGTCGCCTGCGGCATTGCGCGCAGCGCGCTCGACAATTTCGTCGATGTCGCCCGCAACAAGGTGCCGCGCGGCATGAAGAAGACGCTGCGCGACAATGCGGTGGTGCAGTCCGGCCTCGCCCAGGCCGAGGTCAATCTGCGCGCCGCCCGCGCCTTCCTGCTGCAGTCGATGGCCGACATCTGGAAGGATCTGGTGGTTGGCCACAGCATCACGGTCGCGCAGCGCATGACGATCCGGATGGCGGCCACGCACGCTATCCACAAGGCGCGGGAAGCCGTCGATTTCGCCTACAACGCCGCCGGCGCCACCGCGATCTTCGACGGTCATCCGCTGGAGCGGCGCTTCCGCGACATCCACACCGTGACCCAGCAATTGCAGGGCCGCTTCAGTCACTTCGAGACGGTCGGCGCCTGGATGCTGGGTGTCGAGGCCGACCTCAGCTTCGTTTAACCCGATTTCTCAAGGAGAAGAACCATGCCATGGGGTGGACTACAGCATTACACCATCGAGCCGCAGGATCTGGAGAAGACCAAGGAGTTCTATTGCGACGTGCTCGGGCTCGAGAACGGCGAACGGCCGCCGCTCGATTTCCCCGGCTACTGGCTCTATTCCGGCGGCCAGGCCACAGTCCATCTAATGGGCACCCGCAAGCCGCGCGACGGCATCGTGGTGCGCGGCACCGAGAAGAAATATGAGGACACCGGCCGCCTCGACCATATCGCCTTTGCCGCCAGCGACGTCGAGGCCGTGCGCAAGCGCCTGCAGTCGAAGAACGTCACCTTCCGTGAACAGATCGTGCCGCGCACCGGCGACACCCAGATATTCCTCTACGATCCAGACGGCGTCGGCGTGGAGCTGAACTTCCCGAAGAGCTGAGCACCGCCGCTCCCGGATCGCGATGGCAAGTTTTGTCGGCCATCCATGGCTTCGTTCGCGCTCGCGCTTGCGCTGTGGATGGTTCCCGACAAGGCCCTGACTCGGCCATCACTCGGGCGTGATCCGGTCCGTTTTTCTTCAACATTGAATGACGAATTAACCGGGCCGCGCCGCTGCGGCAGAATAGCCGGGTGCTGCGCCTTTAACCTACCCCAGGGCATGGTGGCCCGGCTATTCGTCCCCACTCGGCCGGCGACGGGACCTAAGTTTTGGACCTTCGCTCTTTGGCTCCTTGTTTGAGCATGATCTTTTCGGAAAACCGCTTCGCACTTTTCCGGATCATGCTCTAGTCGAGCCCGCGTTCGTGGCTCAGGCGGACCATTTCGTTGATGAAGATTTGTTTCTGCTTGTCGTCGAGGCTGGCGAACAGCGGCTCTGCAGCGTCGGCGACGCCGCGCTGATCGACCGCCCGGTCATTGAGGAACTGGGCCTCGTTGCGCATCTGCTCGATGATGTCATCAGGCGGATCGCGCTGCGCCCGCGCGATGCGCAGGTTGAGTCGGTCGGCGCCGTTGTGGCCGAGATAGTGCATCGCACTGTTGAAGCCGGCCCAATTCTTCTCCTGCTCCGGCGTCAGGTTGAGCTCCTTCTTGATCCGTTCGATGTTGGCATCGCTGTTGGCGACGATCTGTTCAGCGGTCAGCTGCGGCGCGCCGGCCTGGGTCAGCACGGTCGGCGCTTGTTTCGCGCCCTTGTCCTTGGCGGCGGCCTTGGCCGACTTGGAGGCCTTGGCGCCGGCCGCCGGGGCCTGTGCATTCTTGCCGCTGCCGGTGGCGTTATTGCCATTGTTGCCGGTCAATACCCCGGTGACGCCGGTCACCAC